>DATGIG010000647.1:0-20420 GCA_035295825.1 Chthonomonadaceae bacterium
AGGTACCAACGTTGCGCCGGGAGTGTCGGAACTGGCCGTCCAGGTCAGCGACTACAAGCAGTATCTCTGGAACGACATCAACTCCGTGATCGGACAGGTGCCGTAACCGGTTGATCTGAACACTTGAAATCGAGCTGCTCGGTTGAGATCTCAACTTCTCAACGGAACCACAAACTGGGTCCTCCCGAAATTCGGGAGGACCCAGTTTGCTTCGACGAGGCCCGATGCTCGCAAACCCCATGTCACACATTCGGTATCAGGCAAGAATACCTTCGATGACCTGCCCGTGTACGTCGGTAAGACGGCGCTGGATGCCGTTGTGGTAGTAGGTGAGCCGTTTATGATCCAGCCCCAGCAACTTGAGTACGGTTGCGTGCAGGTCGTAAACCTCGGCCCGGTTCTCCCCTACGTTGTAGCCCACCTCATCGGACGCGCCGTAGCCGAACCCCGGCTTCAATCCAGCCCCCGCCATCCAGCAGGTGAAGGCGTTCGGATGGTGGTCGCGACCTCTGGCGTTGAGGCCCTGTGTAAAGGGCGTGCGCCCGAACTCCGTGGTACACAGCACCAGTGTATCCTGCAGCATCCCGCGCGCCTTCAAGTCCTTCAATAGCGCCGCGACTGGCTGATCCAGGCTGCGCGCCTGGTTGGTATGATTCTCCACCAGATCCTCATGTGCATCCCAGTTGATGCGGGGCGAGCCGAACGCGCCCCCGTGGTAGATCTGGACAAACCGCACGCCCCGCTCCAAAAGCCGACGTGCCAGCAGGCAGTTGTGTCCGAAGCCCTCAGTCGCGGGGTTATCCAGGCCATACAAGTGCTTTATCGCCTCACTCTCCCCCTTGAAATCGATGGCCTCCGGCACGCTCACCTGCATCCGCGCCGCCAGTTCATACGAGCGGATGCGCGCCGCCAGGGCGCTGTCGCCGGGGTTGGCCGCAAGGTAGTCCCGGTTGGCTCGATCCAGAAATTGCAGGCTCGCCTGACGGTGGTCCACGTGCAAGTCCGACGGGGGGAAGAGGTCGGGGATCGGCTCGCCTTTGGTTTGAAATGCCACCCCCTGATGCGCGGCGGGCAGGAAGCCCGACTGCCAGTTGATCGCCCCGCCCGCCGGCAGACCGCGCGGGTCGGGCAGGACCACAAATGCGGGCAGGTCCTGGTTCTCCGTGCCCAGCCCATACGAGAGCCACGCGCCCAGGCATGGAAACCCATTCAGGGTAAACCCGGAGTTCATGAAGAATGTGGCCGGCGTGTGATTGGAACTCTTCGACGTCATGGAGTAGAGGAACGTCATATCGTCCACGCACTCTGCCAGGTGCGGCAGCAGGTCGCTGGCCCAGAGTCCGCTCTGCCCCCGTCGGGCGAACCGGAAGGGAGACGCCATCAGCCGCCCCGGCTGCCCGAAGAAGGTCTCGATCTTGCCCTTACCCGTCATCTCCTTGCCGTTGTTTTTCTCCAGGTCCGGCTTGTAGTCGAAGGTATCTACATGGCTGACGCCGCCTGCGCAGAAGATCTGGATGACCCGCTTCGCCTTCGCCGGAAAGTGGGTCATTCCCAACGGTCGCGCTTCGCGCAGTCCAAATCCGCTATTCCCTGGCGGATTTCCCTCACCCCTCTGAGGGTGAGGGGAGAGGGGGAGTTGGGCGGTGGCGTCGTCATGCAGCAGGCAGGCCAGCGCAATCGCACCCAGCCCTCCGCCCGCCTGCCATAGCAAGTGACGGCGGGACAAGCCCATATTGTGAGAACTCTCTTTCGGGTCGTTTAGGGACATGATGGTCCTCCCGGATCTCCATCGGATTTATCGAACATACAGGAACTCACTGGCGTTGAAGAGCGCCCAACAGAAATTATCGAGGCCATCGGAACGCACGACCCGCGCAGCGCGCGCCGCCTCCTCCGATGTCGGCGGACGCCCGAAGGCGAGCCGATACGCCAGTCCAACTTGAGCGGATGCATCCGTTCCAGCCTCTCTTCGGACCCGCTCCCCGAAGCCGTGCGCCTGCCGCAGCACGAACGTATTGTTCATCAACTCCAGCGCCTGCAAAGGCGTCGTCGTCACCGTCCTCCGAGGCGTCTTGGTGGAGGGGTCCGGACAGTCCAGCGCCTCCAGAAGCGCGCTCTTGGCGGAGTTGACATTAATCCGATAGACCGCCCTCCGATTGAACTCCGGGTCCGGCGCCTCGCTGGGGATATAGAAGTGGGAGTTGTTCACCACTTCCGTAAAGGGGCGGAAACTGGGGCCGCCCCGCTTCCAGTTGATCTGCCCGGAGATACAGAGCATCGCATCCCGAATCGCCTCTCCCTCCAACCGCTGCGGGGGGAAGCGCCACAACAGGCGATCCTCGGCATCCATCGCCGCTGCCTTTGCGTCATAACGCGCCGACTGCCGATACGTATTGGAGAGCAGGATCAGCCGATGCAGCGCCTTCAGCCGCCAGCCCTTTTCAATGAACGTCGTCGCCAGCCAGTCCAGCAGGGCGGGATTGGTGGGGTGCTCGCCGTTGTAACCGAAATCATTCGGCGTCCCGACGATCCCCCTGCCGAAGTGGTAGTGCCAGACGCGGTTCACCATGACGCGGGCCGTGAGCGGATTGTCGGGATTGGCGATCCACTCCGCGAGCTTCAATCGACGCTGCCCTTCGGGTGCGTCGGCAGACAGGCCGAAATCGGGTGCGAGCGTCTTGACGGCGGAGAGCCCGCCCGCCGTCACCTTTTCGCCCTGGGTGTTGACATCGCCCCGAACGAGCACGAAAGTCGGATTCGGCTGGAGGGAGTTGGCGGCGTGAGCGAGTGGGTGTTGCGCGGTTGCGTCGAGCGTAGTCTGCAGGCGCTCCAGATCCGCCTGCAGGGCCTGGTGTTGTGTGCGCTCCTCCGGCGTCAATGCGCGGAGGATCTGCTCTATCGGCACGCGCGACACGCCGGCATGGAACGAGGCGGCGACCTCTGTTGGAGTCAGCGCACGGTCATACAGGCGCGCTTCTTCGATCTCGCCTTTGAGAAACCCGCTTACCGCCCCGAAATGCCGCAGCCCGAACAGCACGGTACTGCCAGACGCAAAGGTGTGCAGATCCTGGTTCTTGGGGATATAGGTAGGAGCATAGGGAACGCCATTGCGATAGACCGTGATGCTGTTGTCGGCACGGTAGACGACGGCCATGTGGATAAGCTGGTCCGGGTGCGCCGTCTCCCTCGGGGCGTTCAGGTCGAGGGTCCGCACGAAATTGTTGCTCCCCGCAATCCACTTGGCGGGTTCGCGCTCGCCGTAGACGATGGCATCGAACACCACCTGATCCGGCCCCAACAGCGTGATCACCCCTCCCCCATGCTGTGCCAGATCGGGCAGCGCCACCCACGCTTCCAGTGTCTTCTCCTGAAGGGCGCGAGACAGAGGGGCCGTCTGCATGTACGCCCCATCGCCGTTCAGGATCAGGCGCCCATGGGCGATCCTCGCGCCGCCGTTTAAGGTCCCTTGCAGCCCACTCAGGCTCTCCTTCGCGTCGGTCTCGAAGGTCCAGAGCGCCATGGGCCTCGGAACTGCGGAGGCGTCCGGCGGCTTATTCGCCGTGCGGACCCGCTCGCTCCCTGTGCGCTCCAGCGCAGCGAGCGCACTCCCCTTTGCGGCGATCTGATCTTTCAGCTTCTGAAGCTCTGCGCTCTGTGCTGCGACCTCATCCGGCGTGAGGATGGAGCGGTCACCCTGTCGCACTCCATCGAAGACCGCTTTCAGCCGATAGTAATCTTTCTGAGGAATAGGGTCGAATTTGTGGTCATGGCAGCGGGCACAGTTGACGGTCATGCCCAGAAAGGTCTGCCCGACCGCGCTCAGCATGTCCTCCAACTCCTCCTCTCGGATCTGCAGGCGGAGGGTCGGGCTGGCGGCGCTGTTGCCCGCCTCGTCATAGGGGCCGGAGACCAGGAACCCGGTCGCCACGATCCCCTGCTCCGTGATCGGAGCCAGCACATCCCCGGCGAGCTGCTCCTTGATGAACTGCGTGTAGGGCTTATCCGCGTTGAAGCTCTCGATGACGTAGTCGCGGTAGCGCCAGGCGTGGTCGCGGATGATGTCGCGCTCAAAGCCCTGGCTCTCACTATAGCGGGCCACATCCAGCCAGTGACGTCCCCAGCGCTCGCCATAGCGGGGATCGGCCAGCAGACGGTCTACCAGGCGCTCATAGGCATCGGGGTGTGGGTCACTCTGAAAGGCGGCGATCTCCTGGGGTGTGGGCGGGATGCCCAGCAGGTCGAAGGTGACGCGACGCATGAGGGTCGCGCGGTCAGCGGGCGGGGCAGGCGAAAGGCCCCGCTTCTCCAGGTCGGCCAGCACAAAGGCGTCTATCGGGTTGCGCACCCAGGCGCTCTGCTTCCCCTTCGGGACCTGCGGGAGGACCGGCTTCTGCAGCGACCACCAGTCCAACCCTGCCCGCTGCGGCTTCCCGCCTTCGGCAGCATTGGGCCATTTGGCTCCCGCAGCGATCCACTGGCGCACCACCTCGATCTCGTCCGCCGTCAACGGATTGGCGGGCGGCATCTTCTTCTCAGCCACCTTCCGGTAGAGCAGGCTCGTCTCCGGCTTGCCCGGCGTCAGCGCCGGTCCGAAATCGCCGCCCTTCAATGCCGCCGCACGGCTGCCAAGGTTGAGCCGTCCGTAGGGATTGGGACCCTCATGGCAGTTCTGGCAGCGTTTGAGGATCGGCTGCACTTTTGTCACCAACGCATCCGGTGACGGCTGCTGTGCCGTACTGCGCTCTATCACACTAGCAAGGCAAACCAGGACACCCCATCCAGTAAATGCCGACAGGGAGAATTTTCGCATGATCGCTATCTCCGTCCCCTCGCATACTCTCGCCCGGCGCGCCGCGCTTCCCCTCAACCCCGCGCCGATCCGACTACCAGTAACGCGCTGTTACCATTTTCCGGACGCGCCCGGCCTCCTCCTCCGCCTTACCATCCAGCAACTCCAGAGAATTCTGCTTGCAGTACTCCGTTACCGCATTATAACACCAGAGCCAACCGGCTCCCATGTTCTCTCGCAGCTTGGTGGTGAGTTCCAGGCGCGTGGTCCTGTGGGCTTGCTCCTCGGCAAGCAGGAGCTGTTGCCGGATGAACTGCTCGGCACGCGCTTTGTAATTCTGTACGCACATCGGTCTTCTCCTCGCTCTCTTCGGTTGCTGTTGCCTATCGAACAGCAACCCTCTCAGCAACTCCTGACAGTTCCCGTCAGGATTTCGTTGCAGGAGCAAGGAGTTAGACGGCGTTAAAATCTCGTATTCCTTAACGTCTCAAGCCGGTAAGAACGCCCTTCACATATCCGATGCTCTCCATCAGGCCGGGCAAAGGATCGTCGGCATCTTTCTCATACTCGAAGCTTAGCAGATGCGTGTATCGAATTTCGAGAACCGCCTTCAACATTCCTTTAATATCCAGCACGCCACGCCCCACTTCGACAGGCGCGGCCTTCGGCTGTTTGCCGTTCAGGTCCTTGAAGTGCATATCATACAGACGGTCTCGATACTTCAAAATCGCTTCGGTCGGATCCACGCCGGCCCGCACGGTGTGCCCGACATCGATGCAGAAGCCAATACGCCTATCATACTTTTCGATGGCGGGCCAGATCTCATTCGGCGATGGGAACTTGTCGCCCGGCCCATGGTTGTGGATCGCCAGCCGAATATCGAACTCCTTGACCATCCTATCCAGAATGGGGATCGAGTCGGGATGCGGCGCACAGACGATGGTCGGCAGTCCGGCGTCGCGGGCGTACTCGAATGCTGCCCGAATATCGGCCTCATCATTCTTTATGGCGACATTGCCGCAACTGAGCGGCGTAATCCCAGCGTCCTTGAATCGCTGAACGACCGCCCTCCGCTCCTCCGCCGTACTCTTCATGGGCATGTGTACATCCTTGATGGAGACATACTTCAGCCCGGTACGCTGGATGGCCTTGATTGCGGCCTCCAGCGGCATTTTACGCAGGGAATAGGAGGCCACACTCACTTTCAAACCATGCCAGGAATCCCTTTTCTCCTCCGATGGCGCTTGTGCTTCCGTAACCGAGGCGGCCAGCGGCAAAGCTGCGGCAGCCAGCACACCCGCCTTCATCAACTCACGCCGGGAATATTCTTGCGATCTCTCCAAATCCATCCCTCTCTTACTTTCATGCGTTCGCGTTGGCGCGGCGTCGTTGATACGCATCCAGGACCGCCCCCAGGCAGATAATGCCGCCCTGGATCATCTTCTTATAACTCGGCTCGTGGATACCCGAAAGGTCCAACCCGAGAAAGAGGAGCGCCAGCAGCAGCATCCCCAGCGCTGTCCCGGAGACGCCTCCGCGCCCTCCCGTCAGGCTCGTCCCACCGATCACCACGGCGGCAATCGCGTTCAGTTCCAGGCTATCGCTCAGGGCGACCTTCGGATCGGCATTGCGATTGAGGCCGATCTGCATGATGGCGGCGATCCAGACGCAGACTGCCGAAAGCAGATAAGCCGTCAGCTCCACCCGCTTCACCGGGATGCCGCTCAACCGCGCCGCCTCCCGGTTCGAGCCGATGGCATAGAGATGCCGCCCGAATCGGGTTCGGTTCAACAACAACGCCACCAGCCCATACGCCACCAGGACGACCGGCAGCATCATCGGATAGTCTTCGTGCCCTACCGAAAAGCTCTCGCCTCCCAGCCAGAGCAGCGCCTTCGGCAGGTGGCTGATAGACTGGTTCTGGCTAATGACCAGCGTGACGCCATATGCTGCCACCATCACCGCCAGTGAGATGATAAAGGCCGGTATCCGGGCAAACGCTACCGAGCCGCCGATGACCGTCCCCACCAATAGCGCCGCGATCAATCCCGCCCCCATCGCCAGAAACGGATTGATCTCCGGATGGTCGCGGATCAGGCCCGCCATCACGAACATGACGAACATCATGGCGTAGCCAACCGACAGGTCGATGCCGCCCGTCAGGATGATGAGCGTCATGCCCAGCGCCATCATCGCCAGCGGGCTGTAGTATTTGAACATCTGCGCGACCGTTCCGCTCGTCAGGAACAGAGGCTGCCGCGCGGCGAAGAACCCGGCCATCAGGACGATCACCAGCAATAGCCCCAACTGCGGCAGGCGCTTGAGCAGGAAAGCTTTCATGATGAATGCTCAAGCAGGAATCCAGGAAGCCAAGAACCCAGGAAACCATGCTATACTCATGCTTTTTTCCTGGATTCCTGCTTTCCTGGATTCCTGCTTGTCCCTTCTATTTGGCGGCGCGCAGTTGATCCGCCCACAGTTGCCCCTTCTTCTCGTCCGCCTCTTTCTTGGTGATGAGGCTGTGGGGGATGGCGATGTAGTCTTTGTCGGGCTTGCCGCCGTCCACCACCTTCTTCACCTGCTTGACGCACTCGCTCCCCATCTGGATGGGTTCCTGGGCCACCGTTGCCTCGATATCGCCCTTGCGGATGGCCTCGATGGCGGGCTTATTGCCATCGATGCTGACGATGAGGATACGCTTGGGGTCGGTCGGCGCTTCCCGCTGTTTCTTGATGTCGATGATGGCGTTGAGCGCCCCGATGGCGTTGTCGTCGTTGTGGCAGTAGACCAATTCGACTTCCGGATGCGCCCGAAGCAGGGGCCCCATGACCTCCTGCGCCTTCTTGGCATTGAACTCCCCAACCGCCTTGAGGACGTTGACGCCGGGGGTATTGGCGGGATTGAAGACCTTCTCAAAGCCCTGCGCCCTGTCCTGCGCCGAACTCGCCGCCTCCAGCCCCCACAGATGCACCACCGTGGTCTTCAACTTCTTGACATCGTCGGGCTTGGTGGAGTCCAGTTTACGACGGTCACAGAGGAGCTTGAGGGCGTACTTGGCGGCGTCTTCCCCCATGCCCACGTTGTCGGTCTCGATGGTCGCCGTCACCCTGGCGTCCGCGGACTTGATACGTCGGTCGATACAGAAGACCGGGATATTCGCCTTGTTGGCGGCGGCGATGGGCGTCGCTGCCTGCTCGGCGTCTACCGGGACCATGATGATCGCCTTGACGCCCTTGCGGATGAGCGTATCCACCTGCTGCTGCTGGGTGGAGGCATCGTTTTCGGCGACGACCGTTTCGGACTGCAGTCCCTCCGCCTTGAGTTCGTCCTGGACGCCCTGCTCCATACCCAGGAAGAAGTTGTGGTTGCGCGACGAGAGCGACACGCCGATGAGCGCCCCGCTTCCACCGGCGGCGCTGCTTGTGCTTCCGGAGGAGGAGGTCCCGGCGCTCGTTCCGGCGCTGGTGTTGGCAGGCCCACCCGAGGAGGGCGGCGCGCCGTTGTTCGGTTCGCTGGGACCACAGCCGAACGCCAGGAGCGCCAGCATCGCCCAGCCGGTTGCAAATGCGATTTTGCGAAACATGTCCTCACCTCTTTGTGTTTGCCCCTACCCTCTACTGCTTATGGCGGGAAGGGCTGCTCTCTTAGCGCGGGTCTCCCAGGTCGTATGCCTCGGTGACGTGTAGAGTCACGCGGAAACTGCCCACATTGTTCTGCCAGTGGCCGTTGTCGTTGACAGCGAAGTAGAGCCGCCCCTTGCCCGGATTGGTCTTTTCGACATGATGCCCGGCGAACCAGCGCGACCCCGCAGCGCCGACGCGTCCGACGAGTGCGCCGAAGGGAAACCCCTCCACCAGGTTGGTCGTGTAGTTGGGACCGGGCTTGCGGATGCCATCGGAATCCGAAGCCCAGCCATCTATATCGAAGCTGAGCCGAACAAAGCCTTTTGTACTCTCCTCCAAGCTCGAATTCGCGCTGAGGGAGATTCCTGTATCCAAAAAGGCGATCGGGGTGCAGTTTCTCAATGCCTGGACATCGAATACTTTGGCGATCTCCGGGCGACGCACTGCCAGGCTTCGGATCTCCGTACCTGCGATGGTCTGCACTCCGGCAGTCTCATCCGTGATCTTCACGGCTTCCAGTTGTAGCTTGCCGCGCAGATCTTCTCCATTGGCAAGGCGCACCAGGTCGAGCGAGCGGTCGAGGCTGTCGGCGTAGCCATCTATCAGTCGCCCATAGAGGTGGTAGAGCGGGTTCGGCTCGTGGAGATCCGTATCCTTGTAGGTCTTCAGCAGGGGCGTCAGCACAGGCAGGCCGATGCCCTCCAACTCCTCCACCGCCTGCTCGATAGCGACATGATTCCCCCCCGCAAAGAGCGCCAGATCGTCCGCAATCGTGTGCCCTTCGGTGTCGGAAGCAGGAGATCCCGTATTCAGGGAGAGTAGGTCGGTAAGGGGAATGTCGCGCCGTTTGCCGTCTACTACGAGAGGCAAGGACTTGATGTTGAGCGTTCCTTCAAAGGTGCGCCCATCGCGCATTCGCAACCAGACAGTGACGGGAGATTTCGGGGATTTCGGTGGTGCAGCGTGAGCCGGGCCGAACAGGGCACAGGCCAGCGCCAGGCAGAGCGCCGGACGTGTCCAGAATGTGGACGCATTCAAAAAGGTGTCCTCCGATGGTTTCTACCTTGAAATCAGATGCTCTGCAATTATTCGCTCCGTTGACGGCATTCTCCTGCTTCTTGACTTGAGCTTCGCACTCCTCTATAATGAGGTCATGGGAAATCTGCCGAAGCGGGCAGTCAGGAGGTAGCATGGTTGCGGACATCGGGCGTCAGGATACGGAACAGAATGCGTTACACAAGGTAACGGTACGGTTGATCCCGTTTCTGTTTATCCTCTATATTGGAGCTTATCTGGACCGGATCAATCTGAGCTTTGCCAAAACGAGCTTTGTGAAAGACCTTCACTTCAGCGATACGGTATTCGGGTTGGGTGCGGGAATCTTCTTTCTCGGTTACTTTCTGTTCGAAGTGCCCTCGAATATCATCATGGAGCGGACGGGCGCCCGTATCTGGATCGCCCGCATCATGATCACCTGGGGCATCATCTCCGCCGCCATGATGTTCACCAATAGCGTGCCGGTGTTCTATCTGTTGCGGTTTCTGCTGGGCGTGGCGGAAGCCGGCTTCTTTCCCGGCATGATCCTCTACCTGACCTACTGGTTTCCCACCGAGGAGCGGGCGCGCGCCATCTCCCGCTTTATGACCGCCACGCCGCTATCCGGGGTCATTGGCGCCCCGCTCTCTACCTGGATCATGGCGAAAATGCCCCTCATTGCGCGAAACCTACCGCCCGCGCTGGCAGGATTGAGAGGCTGGCAATGGCTGTTTGTCCTGGAAGGATTACCCTGTATCCTCCTCGGCCTGGTGGTTCTGCTCTACCTCACCGACAGGCCGGAGCAAGCGCATTGGCTAACATCGGAGGAGCGCGAAGCCCTGCTGGAACGGTTGCGGGTGGATCGGGAGCAGAAGGCGAAGAAGGGCCACTTTACTCTCAAAGATGCCTTTCAACATCCCCAGGTCCTCCTGTTGAGCGCCATCTACTTTGCGCTTCAGATCGGCTTCTATGGATTTAACAGTTGGCTCCCCTCCATTTTGAAAGAGTTCAAGTCGCTCAACGAGTTCAACGCCAATATGCTCTCTATGATCCCCTACTTTTGTGCAGCGGTGTGTATGATGGTGATCGGGCTGCACTCGGATCGTACGGGCGAGCGGAGGATGCATGTCGTCGGCTCCTGCTGCCTTAGCGCCTTCGGGATGGCACTCGCCGCGTACATGCACTCTCCAGCAATGGCGGTGCTGGCCTTTACCGTCGCCGCGATGGGCCTCTGGAGCACGCTCGGCCCCTTCTGGGCCTTGCCGACGGCCTTTCTCAGCGGCACGGCGGCAGCAGGCGGGATCGCCTTCATCAACTCCGTAGGGAACCTGGGCGGTTTCGTCGGTCCCTATACCATGGGGGCATTGAAGGATAAGACCCACTCCTTCGCCGTTGGCTTGCTGGCGCTGGCAGGCTCCATCTTCGTGGCGGGCCTGCTCTCCCTGGCCCTGCAGCGCGAAACATCGCACCCTCCACAGGAGGGGCTTCAAAACTACGAGGAGCGTGCGGGATGAGCGGTCTCTTCTACAAACCACAGGACGCCTGGGCGGCGGACTTTATCCCCTTCTACACGGCTGGGCGCTTCTGGCTGTTCTACCTGCTGGACTGGCGCGACAGAGAGAAGCATGGGGAGGGAACGCCCTGGTATCTGGTGAGCACGGCGGACTTCGTCCACTTTACCGAACATGGGGAAGTCCTGCCACGGGGAACTGTGCAGGATCAGGATCTCTATGTCTTCACGGGCTGTGTGGTGGATGGCGAGGATGGCTACCACCTCTTCTACACCGGGCACAACCCCCACTTCAAAGCGCTGGGCAAGCCGGTGCAGGCCGTCATGCATGCTGTAAGCGAGGACCTGCTCACCTGGACCAAGATCCCGGAGGACACCTTCTACGCCCCTCCCGGCTATGAACCCGACGACTGGCGCGACCCGTTTGTCTTCTGGAATTTCGAGGCGAAGGAGTGGTGGATGCTGCTGGCCGCGCGCTTCACCGAAGGGCCCTCCCGACGGCGCGGTTGCACCGCCCTGTGCGCCTCCAAGGACCTTAAAACCTGGGAAGTCCGGGAGCCGTTCTATGCGCCCGGCCTCTTCTACACGCACGAATGCCCCGACCTGTTTCGGATGGGCGACTGGTGGTATCTCGTCTTCTCGGAGTTCTCGGAGCGCCATGTGACCCGCTACCGCATGAGCCGCACACTCGCCGGTCCGTGGTACTACCCCTCCGGCTTCGAGGACACCTTCGATGGCCGCGCCTGGTACGCCGCAAAGACGGCTTCCAATGGCGAGCGCCGCTACGCATTCGGCTGGAATGCCACCCGCGAGGGCGAGAGAGACTACCGACCCTGGCAGTGGGGAGGCAATCTCGCCGTCCATGAGATCCTGCTGGCCCAGGACGCCTCCCTCGCCGTGACCCTCCCGGAGACGCTCGACGTAGCCTTCAACACTCAGGTTCCCTTCGAGTTCGAGCCAGGGCTGGGGATGCTCCTGGACGGGCAGAAAACCGCTACGGTCGGGGCCACCAGCACTTTTGGATGCGCCGTCGGCGGGCCGATGCCGAACCCCTGCAAGATCGAAGCGACCATCACCTTCGACATATATACACGCGGTTGTGGCCTGATGCTTCGCTCCAGCAACGACTACGAGACCGGCTACTACATCCGCCTGGAGCCGCACCGGAACCGCCTCGTCTTCGACTCCTGGCGACGCCCCGTTGACATCGGGCATATGGCCGAACTGGAGCGCCCCCTCGCCCTCACTCCAGGCCAACCGGTCACGCTTACCGTCCTGATAGAGGATACGGTCTGCGAAGTCTATGCCGGTGGTCGCGTCGCCCTCAGCGCCCGGCTCTACGACCACCCCACCGGCAAGTGGGGCATCTTCGCCACCGAAGGCGTCGCCGGCTTCCACGACGTGAAGTTATACACCCGCACTTGAACCACAGAGGCACAGAGACACAGAGAAAAGCGATTTATCCACAGATTGACACAGATTAAAAGCACAATAAGAGATAGCGTTGTCGCGTTCCTGTATCGATGCAGCCAGCTTGCCCTCTTCTGTTGTTTATAATCTGTGTTAATCTGTGGATCGTTCTCTTGTTTTTCTCTTATTTCTGTGGTTTCTCTGTGAATCCTCTGTGTCTCTGTGCCTCTGTGGTTCAAAGGTCTGCAAGGAAGTCGAAGATACGGTCTGCGGAGCCGGGCAGGCCCTCGTGTCCGAAGTCGGGATAGATGAGCAGGCTCTTACGAGACGTGATTTTGTTGTAGGCGGCGAACTGCGTGGAGGGCGGGCAGACCGTATCCATGAGGCCGACGACCATCAGGATCTCCGCGCGAATGCGATGGGCGAGGTGCTGGTTGTCGATGTAGCCCAGGCGGGTAAAGATCTCCTCTTCACGCTCGTGCAGCGGGTCGAAGTTGCGGAAGAAGGTCTTCAGCTCTTCGTAGGCGGCCACAGCGAGGTCCATCTCCCAGATGCGCTGATAGTCGCAGAGGAAGGGGAAGACGGATGCGGCCTTTTTGATTCGGGGTTCTAAGGCAGCGCAGGCGAGCGTCAGGCCGCCGCCCTGTGAGCCTCCGGTCGCACCAACGCGGGTCGGGTCCACCTCGGGAAAGTTCATCACGATGCCAGCGAGTTGGGCGGTATCCAGGTAGAGCGAACGGTAGAGCAGTTTTTCGGGTGCATCGTCCAGGCCGCGGATAATGTGTCCGCGCAGAGTATTGCCCTTCACCCCTCCGGCATCCTCGGAGAGCCCGCCCTGCCCCCGGCAGTCGAGTGCAGCCACGGAGTATCCCTGCGAGACATAGTTCAACTTATCGCACCACTCCCCGCTGTTGCCGGAGTAGCCGTGGAACATCAGAACAGCAGGTTGCGGGCCTCGGTGATGTTTCGGGCGCAGGTACTTGGCATGCACTCGCGCCCCACCAACACCGGTGAAATAGAGGTGAAAGCAGTCGGCGAAGTGCGACTTGAGTGGGTGGGGAACCAGTTCTACCTGGGGATCGGTCGCACGCATCTCGGCCAACGCGGACTCCCAATACTCCTCCATATCGGAGGGGCGCGGGTTGCGCCCCTCATAGTGGTGCAGCTTCTCCAGCGGCATGTCAACCAGCGGCACGGCGGCGTTCCTCCTTCATCTTCTCCCCTCTCCTTCATAAGGAGAGCGGGCAGGGTGAGGTACTGTTCTTAGTGTTGTTCGGGTTCGAGTTCCAGCACGGTAATATCGTCCGCATATTCGATTTTGGGTCCCATTCCCAACAGCTTCATCTCGTAGGCCAGGGTCTCGCGGAGCCCCTCCTCCAGGCTGCGGGGAGAGAAATCCAGATCGCGCTTCGCTTTTTCGTTCGCGCCCAGATAGGTCGTTCCGGCCATGGTGCGCAGCGCCTCCGGGCTATAGTCCTCCGGCAGAGCCATCATCGCCCCTACGGGCGTGAGGAGGAGGGAGACAAAACGGAGCAGGCCGGGGGAGAGTTGGCGCTTCGGGGCGGGGATGCCGGTCATCTTGGATGCTTGATCTACCAGGTACGTGATGGTGTGCGCCGGACCGGTGAGGAAGTAGTTCTCGCCGATCTTCCCCTTCTTCATGGCGGCGATATGGGCGGCGGCGACATCCTCGACGTGCGCCCAACAGCGGGCGCTCTTCTGCGGAACCGACTTGAGACGCTTGGTGAGGAACATCTCGATCAGCGTATGCACATAGCTGTTATCGCCGGGGCCGTAGACCGTTCCGGGCTGGACGATCACCAGCGGCAGGCGCTGCTCCCGCATCATCGGCTCGGCAACCTCGAAGTGGGCCACCCAGCGCGTGCGCTCGTACTCCGATAGCCAGGGACCGCGATAGCGATAATTCTCCTGCAGCATCCGCCTCTTGGTGTTCGAGTAGACCGACATGGTGCTGGTGAAGACGCCCTTGGCGATCTTCAACTCCTTCATCAATTCCAGGACATTGCGTGTGCCTTCGACGTTGATCCGCTCGGCGATGGTCTTCCCTTGCGTCGACTCCTGTTTCCTGGCCTCCCGCAACTCCTTCAAGGTCTCTTTGAGGTTGCGTTTGACCTCGACGTTGAGCCGCTCGGTCTTCGGCTTGCTCTTGGCATTGATGCGCGTATAGGCCGCCAGATGAAAGACGCCATCACACTCCCGCATCGCATCCCGCATGCTGGGCTTATCGTTGATATCGCCCAGCATCACCTCCACGCCATTTTCCATCAAGTCACGCGCTCGGTTCGGTTTCTTATCTACCGTGACCACCTCATGTCCGGCTGCGACAAGCTGCCTGCTGACGGCACGGGCGATAAACCCGGTCGCGCCTGTCATAAAGTACCGCATGGTCTTACCTCCTTGGACAACCGTTCGGGACATACACAGGTCGCCTTCCCACCCCATCCCGAACGCTCAACCTACTGCCTCACTGCAGGAACTACCCCATCTAATGATGAGACGTCGTATGCACCATTAGACGGTCGGACAGGAGGAAGGTTTCTCTCTGCCGAAAAATGCGCAGGATGAGAGAACAGCACAAGGGGCACTATCCTCCCATCATCGTTGCCATCGCCAGAATCTTATCGGCGACCTCCATCGTCTTCAGGGCATCGGAGAAGTTCGAGGCGGGCTGCCGCCTCTGCTTCACCGCTTCAATAAATTCTCGGTTTTTCGCCTGAAAACCCCCATAGACAAACAGTTGATCGCTGCCGGAGACTTCGCGGGTATCGAACACCTGCCCCTTGGTATCCCCATCGGCATAGAGCGTCCCCAGCCCCTCGTGTTCGGCTTCGGCGCAGATGCCCGGCGCATGCATCTCCACCCGAAAGATGCGCCGCCCGCTGGTCCAGGAGTTCATCATGATCCCGACGGCGTCGTTGCTGAACTGCAGGGTGGCTGCGAAGAAGTTGATGTCCGGTGTGCCCACCCGCCGGGTGACGCTCTCGATGTCCTCGACCTCGCCGCCGCACATCCAGCGGAGGGTATCGATGGCATGGACGCCGTCGTCCAGCATGTGGTCTCTGGCTTCGAGGTAGGGCGTCGGCTGACACTTATAGAAGGTGCATACGGCATGCACAATGGGGCCGCGCTGGAGGCAGGCGTCGCGCAGTTGCACCACCATCGGGCAGGTGCGCCGCTGGAAGCTCACCTGGGTAATGCAGTCCTTTTTGGCGGCGAGGTAGGCCAACGCGCGGGCCTGGTGGAGGGTAATGCCCATCGGCTTCTCGATGCAGAGGTTCAGTCCTTGCTGCAGACACCAGGTCCAGATGTCGTAGAAGATATGGGGCTGTCCGATGGCATAGACCGCATCGGGCGCGACCTCCTCCACCATCTTACGATAATCGGAGTAACGCCGCTCGATTCCATACTTATCGCCCGTCGCGTTCAGGCGGTCGGAGTTGATATCGCAGAGCGCGGCGATCTCCACGTCGTCGAAGGAGGCGAGGGAGGGGTAGTGGACGGAGTTTGAGTGGCTGCCCGCCCCAATGTAGGCGATGCGCACTTTGCCTGTACTCGCCATTATCCCACCTCCGTAAAGAGCGATTTCGCGAAGACGATGTCCTCCGCGATGAGATGATCCACCTGCGCCTCCTCGGTGTATTCGGCGGTGAGGCAGATGACGCCCTGATACTGCCGCTTCTTCAGTTCGGCGGCGACGCGGGGCCAGGAGGCGAGGCCATGCCGCCCGTTGGTCCAGTAGGGGCTCCAGGTCGCGACCGTCGCCTCGGTCCCCTCCTTACGCTTCCAGAAGGCGTTCTTGAAGTTGACCATGCAGAGGTGCGACCAGATGATGTCGACGGCGACCTCCGGTTCCTCGCCGTTGAGGGCGTTGTGTGCGCAGTCCCAGATGGCTCCGACGTGCTTTGCGGGGAAGGTCTCCATCAGGCGCAGCAGCCCCAGCGCATGGCAGACCATACGCCCGCAATGGTTCTGCACGCCCACCTGCATCCCATACTTCTCCAGCAGTGGCAGAAGGGAGGCGGTCTCCCGTTTGAACTTTGCCTCGGTCGCCAGATACCCCTCCGCTTCGATGCCGACCATGATGCGGACCGTCGGGATGGACAGTTCCGCACAGGCGGCGAGGGTGGCTTCATCGGTCGGCCCGGCAACGCTGTAGATCTTCAGCCCGCAGTCGGCCAAAATCTTTGCAGCCGCCGGCAGGCCTTTTGCCACGTCGTGCGGCTCGACCTGGAAGCCCGGTCGCACCGGCAGTTCGATCCCGTCAAAGCCCCACGCCTTCACCCTCTTGCCCAACTCCGCCAGTGGCTGCGTCTTCCAGGGCTTGGTAAACACCGAAAATTGTACCTGTTCCTTCTTATCCACCACACTGTGTCCTTTCTATACTCCTGATCTAAGAAACAATGGGGCAGGCGATCATTCCAAGAGTTTGCAGCGTTGCCGATAAAGTCTCTATGAACTCACGATATGCCTTTAATCCCTGCAAATTCTGCAAGTCTATTTTCGCCGCTAAATCCTCATAGAGATCCTTTAAGTCCATTCCCTCCCGGAATTGCTGTACTATCTGTTGAAGCCGTTGTTTGGGGTCAAGAATACTTTCAATCTCATGGATGTGGTCAGGCAGCCCTAAGTTTTCTGTGGATGCCGAAATACCCAGGACACTTCGCAATGCCTTCTGGTCAGCAAGCAGCCAAGCCTCTGTCTCTCGTATCGGAATAACCGGAACAATATCAGTGCAGAGTTTTCGGCCTCTTTCCTTCTCATCTGCCACTCGTTTACAGGCAGGCCGGATGTACTGTCGTAGAGCCTTGGCAGTTGTAGAATGATCCGCATCGTGGTGTAAGAAGAGAAGATCATACCCATGCGCGAACGTCGCCGCTTCCACAACGCAGTTGATATATCCGATTGTGCACACGTTAGCGTTCAAAATCAAGGGAGTATATACTTCGACGGCATAGCGAGCTCTCTCATTGACAACGCTCTGGACAATACTTTGAATGAGCAACGGAAGCATGAGGACATCAGAATTCCCCTCAACATACAGTCCTGAGATTAAGGGCCTCACTTGCGAATCGCTTCTAGCAAGTAGTCACGGGCCTCTGTCATATCCGCTTCGTTCAGATATTCCAACGCCCGTGTCAGCGAATAGGCTTCCTCAGGAGAGCGTTCGGAAACTTCCGGTAGAACAGGAACAATACGCGTGACCTTTGTAGTGGAGACCCCAGGTACCACGCGGGTCGGCATATCCGCAAACAGCAACTCTCCCTTTGCAAGATCGAGTTGTTTAACCAGTACGGGCGAATGCGTATTGATCAATAGTTGTCGAAGAGGTCGCTCAGCCTGCTTTGGGTCCTCAATATCGGACGCCATCTCATGCAATCGTCGAACCAGCCGTTCCAGTTGCGCTGGATGGACTCCATTTTCCGGTTCTTCAATCATGATCGTTCCGCGCTGCTGCGTATCATTTTTCATTGTCATCATCGCCAATAGACGCAGAGTTCCATCCGAAAGCAAACGCACAGGATAGTTCAAACCATCGTTCATCTTCGCCGTAAGATAATACTCTCCGCGTCTATCGTCTCTCTCGACATCAATTTCCCGAAAACCAGAAACCAGCGTTGACATATCTCGCGACACATCCCTAAGTGGAGAAGGATTTTCAGATTTCATACGAAACAGAACGACAGGCAGACTGCTTTCGAGGAGGCTGCCCATAGGATAACCGTTGACTGGAGCAGGTTGCCGTAAAGTATTCGGTTCCAAATCCAACAAACCCCAATGCTGCATTTCCTGTCTTACTGCTAAGGCTTGAGCAGAATCGATAGTATTGAATCTGCTGAGAGCCGAGCGGAGATAAAGACGCAAGACGGGATCTTTGCCCATTGTTTCTTGGATTTTGGTGCCAGACGTTTTCCTACCACGTACGAAGACGAGTGCAGGCAAAGTGTTAAATCGAGCAGGACGAATAAATATTTCGGGTGGCTTCTCGCCACTCCCACCAACGGACGCGAGATATTCATGAGTAACATGAAGTTGATTTAAAGGATCATCCAACCGTTCAATTTCTAGCTCGTATCGCAGGGGTGAGAATTCTAATTCTTCTTGGTCGCCCCATTCGTCGGTAACAGTTGGATCCACCAGCATTTCGACGGCGAAGCGCATTCGAGTTCCATAGTTGCCGTCGGGTTGGAGGGTGAAAAGTTCGCGGGGTTCCCCGCGCAGGCTGCGAAAAGCCGTGTAGAGATCCTGGTCGGCGAGTTGGGAGAGCAAGCGAATGGCGTCAAACAGATTGCTCTTGCCGCTACCGTTCGGTCCGATGATAACCTGAAACGGCTTAAGGTCGAGGCTGAACTCATGAAACGTCTTGAAGCCGTCTATTTCGATGCGCGTAATCATGGACTTGCTCCCCAACTCCTTCTTATCCGCTTATAGAGGCGAGTTTCACTTTGCATGAGTTCGCGTCCGCATGGACGCTTGTTTTTTCCTGCCGGGTGTTTTCAACACCCGGCCCCAGGTTGCAATCACTATCGAATGGTTCTACGCGTTCACCAAAAGACAAGAGCGGACGGAATAGTTCTCTTTACGCAGTTTGCCCCGAGACGATTTGCGCGACGGAGGCAAAGTCGTCCTTGAGATGGGCATAGAGCGACTGATAGACCGCATGGAACCGTTTGTAGGCGGCATGGTTGGGCGTGCAGGTATAGGTAGAATCCTTTACCTGGATATTGGCGCGGCAGGCGGCTTCGACGGAGGGATAGACGCCGGTCCCGACGCCTGCCAGGAGCGCGACGCCCAGGGCGGGGCCTTCGTCCACGTTGATCGTGACGTGCGTATAACCCGTAATGTCCGCCTGGATCTGCCGCCAGATGCCACTGCGCGCCCCGCCGCCGGAGGCCCGTACCTGGCGGATGGGGAGCTGCATCTCCTCCATGATGGCGAAGGAATCGCGGAGGCCGTAGGCGACCCCCTCCAGCACGGCGCGGGCGACGTGGGTGCGGTCGGAGCGGCGGGTAAGGCCGAAGAGGACGCCGCGCGCGTTGGGGTCCGGGTAGGGCGTGCGCTCGCCGGTGAGGTAGGGCAGGAAGATCAGCCCTTCGCTGCCGACGGGCGCGCGGTCGGCTTCGGCGCAGATCAGGTCGTAGGGGTCGCGCCCCAGCGCCCCGGCGACGACCTTCTCCGGTTGGCAGTAGGCGTCCCGATACCACTGCAGGGAGCCGCCCGCAGAGAGCATCACGCCCATAAGGTGCCACTTACCAGGAACGGCATGGCAGAAGGTGTGCAGACGCAGGGCGGGATCCACTCTGGGCTCGTCGCTGTAGGCGAAGACGACGCCGGAGGTGCCGACCGTGGAGGAGACGATGCCCGTCTCCACGATGCCATTGCCGACGGCGCCTGCCGCCTGGTCGCCCCCGCCGCCGACCACAGGCGTGCCCGGCGCCAGCCCGGTAAGGGCGGCGGCCTGCTCGGAGATCCGCCCGGAGACTTCCGGGGACTCGTAGGCGCGGGGCATCCAGTTCTGGGGAATGCCGATGGCGTCCAGCATCTCCCCCGCCCAAGCGCGCTTGCGGACGTTGAAGAGGGCGGTGCCGGAAGCGTCAGAGACCTCGGTGGCATACTCTCCTGTCAATTTGTAGCGAATATAGTCCTTGGGCAGCAGGACCTGGCGCACACGGGCAAAGTTCTCCGGCTCGTGGTTGCGCAGCCAGATGATCTTGCCAGCCGTAAAGCCGGTCAGGACGGGGTTCGAGATGAGTTCGACTACCTTTTCGCGCCCCACCGTCGCCGTGATCCAGTCGCACTCGGCCTGGGTCCGCTGGTCGTTCCAGAGGAGGGCGTTGCGGAGCACTTCGCCATTCTCGTCCAGAAAGACCGAGCCATGCATCTGCCCCGACAGCCCGATCCCCTTCACTTCGCGGGGGTCAATACCCGACTGTTGCAGCACCGTCCGGATCGTACCGCAGGTCGCCAGCCACCAATCCTTTGGGTCCTGTTCGCTCCACTGGGGTTTCGGGGAGTAGAGTGGGTATTCCATGGT
>DATGIG010000648.1:0-12207 GCA_035295825.1 Chthonomonadaceae bacterium
CATGCCGCGCCGCCTGCCGCACATTCTCGTAGTGCGCGGGCGCGGGAGATGCTACCACGACCGCATCCATCCCGGCTTCAAAAAAGGCTTCGCTATCGGTAAACTGCTTCGCCCAGGGATACCGCGCTCCCACCTCCGCCAACGGCGCCGGGTTGGGATCATACAGCGCCGCAAGCTCCAGGCCGGGCGTCTCCACCAGCGCCGGCAGGTGTCCATACGAGGCCACCACACCACACCCCATCATTCCAATACGTTTCATGCCTCAATCCTTACTTATCCACGCGCAGCTTCGCGGTGGTTTCTCTACGATTACTATGTTCCCGATTTCGGCATAAAACAGGAATGTTCCTTCCCTTGGCGCCTCAAAGAGCTTTCAGGAGCTGCAGGCGCTGGTAGCGCTCGGCGAGCTGTACGTGACGGTAGCGACAGTTCAGGCTCTCATCGAGGGCGTGTCCCAGGGAGGCGACCCACATATAGATCTCCTCCGCCGCGCGCCAGGCCGGGCTCTCCCCCTCGCTCTCTTCGGCACGGAAGGCCAGAGCGGGATGCTCTTCCCCGCCTCTCGCTTTCTCCCCCGCGATCCGGATAGCCTCCACCTGCGCCCGGATGGCCTCCACCTGCGCCAGGGCGCAATCCAGGCAGAGCAATCCGGCTTCATACCGGAGTTGCACACTCTGCAGGGCCTCATGATCCAGTACAAAATCCACCGACTTCCGCGCCGGTTCCACCCTGCCGGCGCACAGCAGCGCACGTGCATAGGCCATCTGCGCGTGGAGCGTCGCCTCCTTCTGCGCCTGTTCGATGCTCGGACGCGCCTCCGCTTCGGTCAGCGCTTTCCGGGCGCTTCGTACCGCCTGCCGCGCCTCATTCCGCCGGGCATACGCCTCGGCGAGGAGCGCATAGTAGATCGGACGCTGATGCACCAGCAAGCCGTTCGCCTTCCACTGCTCCAGCGCGTACTCCGCCTGCGCCGTATCGTTGCGCATCAGATAGGCGCGGATCCGCAGGGCGCGCGAACCGTCCGCCTCTCGCAGATTGCGCAGCACCAGCAGCGCCTCATCGGGTTTGCCCTGGAGCAGCAGCAGTTCGGCCCGGCAACAATCCAGATCCGCCCGACGTTTGCGCTCGTCATAGGTTCCCGTAAACGTGGCTTGTACGCGGCCAATCAGGCTCTCCAGTGTGGACAGGTTCTCCCCCATGCGCAACGCCAGACGCAATTCGATCAACAGAGAGACCTGCAAGTTGAGGTGGTATTCCCTCTCCGCCTCTCCGTCGGAACGCATCAGGATCGGCAGCACCAGGGCGCGGGCTTCGCTCCACCTCCCCAACTGGTCGCAAATGACGGCGACATGGAGACGACAGTGCGTCTCCAGATCCAGGCAGGCGTTCTCCCGCGCCATCTCCTGCGCTTGCCGATACAGGCTCTCCGCCGCCCGCAAGTCGCCCCGTCGCTCCGCCTCTTTGCCCTGATCGTGCAGGCGGCCGATCTCGGTCTGGATCGGCGAAGGGGCTTCCGGCTCCCCATGGACCCTCTCTGTCGCCTCCTCCGAGAGGGATAGGGAGACACTCCACTGCGCCGCCGTCTCAAAGGGGTTTTCCAGGTTCAAGTAGCTGCCGTTCTCACGATTGGAGATCCGCATCCAGCCGATGGCATAGCGCTCCACCTCATGCCCATGCTCCCGGACAAACTTTCCGCGCACCTGGGCGCGTCCCCCGACAGGGGGCGTCTCCAGGGCCTTTTCAATGGTCTCGGTGTCCACACCGGGGATATGGTGCGTCAGTTGCCCCAGCCGGTCCAGTTCCGCGAAGTAGCCGTCCTCCGGCTGGCTGAAACGGATGTCGGTCTCCAGCAGGTGGTAGCGCAGCGCCACCACGCTCTGGAGCGCCTCCGGGGAGAGCCCCTCTTTCTCCAGCAGCGCCACCAGTTTTCGGACCGTATTGCTGCCGATGGTCGCGGAGCGGCGTTTGCCCCGAAAGGCGTGGATCATCTCATTGATGGCTTCGATCATCTCCCCATTCAAGCCATAGATTTCGGTCGCGATGTCGTCGAAGAGCCGCTTCTTCAGCGCCCAATCCAGCATCCCTTCCAGGCGCGTCGGGTCGTGCTCCAGGCTGTCCAGCGTGTCCGACCAGTCCTGGATGATCTCCGGAGCCCAGCCGGGAAGCCATCCCCGCCCCTGCCCTTCGAGGACCCGCTCCAGATAGCGCCGCTGCAGCGCGAGGGCCGTCATGGGTCCGCTGCGTGTGTCCACGGTCTGCCTGCCCTCTACGTCCAGCGCGATCATACGCAGCGCTTTCAGGGGATCGAGCAGTTCGATGCCTTCGGAGGGGTCTTCGCCGTGATCGATGAGCCGTACGATCAGCGCCGTCGCCCCGAAGCGTAACCTCAGCCCAAAGTCGCTGTTCAGCGCCTCTCCGCAGAGGAGATGGAGGCGGCCATACTCGGCGGAGAGCGGCTCATCCTTCAGATGGAATAGGGGGCGTTGTTCGGTGCTGCTGTGCGAGGAGAGGCGTGTGATGTGGCGGGAGCGGGGCGATAGGCTGAATACAACGCCCGACGACAGCGGATCGAGGCCGCCCCCACCTCCGTAGATCATGCGGCTGGGCAGAAAGTGCTGCATCGGCTTGTCGTAGCACTCCAGTGGGCGCTGGATTAAATAGTTCTCGTGGAAGCCCCACGTATTGCCGCCATCGTCCACATTGGTGGCGCTGAGGAGACTTTCGACATGGGGCAGGCTCTCCTGAAGCCTTCGCACCAGGCGGCTGACCAGGCGGTCTCCGGCCCGAATATAGCGCACCAGATCGCCCGGGGTCTCGCACTCCGGCGTGCAGAACTCGATGTGCCCGGTGGGGTCGGCATAGAGACGTCCGCCATTGGGCAGAAACAGGCCCGCCTCTTCCGCCAGCAGGTGCGGCTCCCGCATCGCCAATTCCACCAGTGCATGGGGGCCGATCCGGTCCGAATCTCCTCGACGAAGCCGATGAAACGCCAGCAGATATTCGATTTCTGCGCCCAGGATGGTCCGATTCATGCATGTCACTCCTTCTTGCCCCGCGGAGCTCCTCTTCCCCTTAGATGATACAGGCTTTTTGCATAATCTGCAAGTATCGGAGGCGTATTCGCTCTCGCGAAGAGAGCGCTTCTCCCTCTTTAATGAGTGTCCAGACCACGTTTGAGTTGCATCTCTTGAGGCCGGGCATGGAAAATCTTATCGTTATCCCCATGTTACAGGAGACCCATGATTGTGGTCGTGGAGCGCACAAGGGAGTAAATTCCCTTGCTGCAGGGCAACCGGAGCAGGAATCCTTCGATGTGTGTCTAAGATGGCTTTCATAGGTTTTGAACGTTTGCGAATTCCTTTTGTGAGGTTTCGTGCCTCGCTCGGCGGTGGAGGTAGTTATGCATCCTCAGAAACGCCTCTTCGGGTGTTCGCTCATCCTGCTTCTTTCGCTCCTGGGCCTGCCATTGCTGCTGGCAGGTCTCCAGATGCGCCAGGAACAACGCAACCGCGCGCTCCTCCTTGCGATCCAGATTGAAGACGCTCCCACTGTTCGGAAGCTGCTGATTGACGGCGCAAACCCCAACGTTCGGCTGCAAATCGAAAAGCCGTTGACCTTCTGGCAGCATCTCCTCCGCCTGTTCGATACCCTCCATGGCAGAAAAACGCCCACGAACGAAGCGCCTTCTGCCCTGATGCTGTCTGTGGTGGAGGACAATACCGAGATCGTACGCGCGCTCCTGGCAAAGGGGGCAAGCGACGTCAACGCAGAGGGGGAATTCTCTGAGGACAGCAATTACCCAATGCGTCTGCCGCTGCTGGCGGGAGCGGCGCGCAACGGGAATAGTGAGATCGTGCGCGCCCTGCTGGACAAGGGGGCGAATATCAACGCCCGAAGTGCGCAGGGAGAGACAGCGCTTATCCTGGCGGCTTCCCATATTCCGACCTACTATACCTATCGTGAGGAGACCAAGGCCCCCTGGGCGGCGGCATGCAAAACGCACACTGCGGTCGTTAAGCTGCTGTTGGAGCGAGGAGCGGACGTCAACCTTCACGAGAACGAGGAGAACGGCACAGCTCTCTATCGTGCTGCTCTGAACGATGCAACAGAGATGGCAATGGCTCTAGTAAACAGCGGCGCTGACCCAAATCTCGGCGGCGATGGCTGGTCCGTTCTGGATTGGGCTGTCTACAATTCAAACTTGCCTCTCGTCAAGGCGTTATTGAATAAAGGCGCATGGGTTCGTCCCGAGGAGCATAGCAACGGCAACATAGAACCTCCGCTCACTGTAGGGGGCGATGCCAATGTCGCCCGCCTTCTGCTGGACAGAGGAGCAAACGTTCATGCCGGTAGATCCCGAGGCAAATATTCCGGCGAGACTCCTCTCATCCTGGCGGCACGCTATAACGATCTGGATACGCTCAAGCTTCTGCTCGCCCGAGGCGCTCGTGTCAACGAAACCTCTTATGACGGGACCGCTCTGGTTGTGGCGGGGCTTTATGGCGATCTCCCCCTCATACGTTATCTGATCCGGAAAGGAGCCAGGGTCAATGCCCGGAGTGACGACGGCGAAACCGCTCTGATCAACGCTGCCGGGGAGGGGAAGTATGAGAATGTCAAGATCCTGCTGGCGGCTGGCGCGAACCCCAACCTGAAAAGGCAAGACGGGGTTACCGCATTGATGGAGGCGGTACGCAACGGCGATGAAGACGTCGTCAGGCTGATCCTGAACGCTGGCGCGAACATCAATGCCCGGGACAAGGACGGCACGACAGCCTTGAAGGTGGCGAAAGACGAAGACAATGACGACGTCATTGATTGTCTGCGGGAGGCCGGGGCAAAAGAGTGACATGCAGGAATCGGTTTGTGGGATGGCGAACAGGGGGGCATCGCCCATTTTATAGACCCGGATGGCATTCCGTTATCGCTAATAAACTGCATTTTGCGTCCGTGAGGACGCTCGGCGCGAAGCGCCACATCAGACGGGTATTTTCAATGCCCGGCCTGTGCGGTGGCGAACAGGGGTGCATCACCCATTCAAAAAACCATCGTGACGAAGAGGACTCTATGGCATTTGCGGAACTGAAGTATTTTAGTAAGGCGCTGGAGAAGGCCACGGCCGCCGATATTCTCCTGCCGGAGAGCAAACTGGAGGGGCCGTTCCCGGTCCTCTATCTCCTGCATGGGCTTTCGGACGACCACACCATCTGGCAGAGGCGCACCAGCATCGAGCGCTATGTCCAGAACCTCCCACTGATCGTCGTGATGCCGGACAGCGGGCGCGGCTTCTATACGGACGCCGAACAAGGGATGGCCTGGGAGACGGCCATCGTGCGCGACCTTGTGGATTATGTAGACACGCTGTTTCGGACTAAAGCGACCCGTGCGGGGCGCTGCGTAGCCGGGCTCTCGATGGGCGGCTACGGCGCGGCCAAGTTCGCGCTCAAGTATCCGGACCGCTTCTGCGCCGCCGTCAGCCACTCCGGCGCGCTGGGGTTCGCGCATAGGGTCTTGAAACCGGCTCCGGACCAGCCCCGAGATACCGAATTCGCGCGCATCACCGGAATGAACCCGGTCGGTGGGCCGAACGATCTGTACGCCCTCGCCGAAAAGTTGCCCCGCCAGCAGCGCCCGGCCCTCCGCATTGACTGCGGTACGGAAGACGGGCTGCTGGATGCCAACCGCGCCTTCCATGCCCACCTCGACAAGCTGGGCTATAAGCATGAATACCAGGAGTTTCCCGGTGGGCATACCTGGGCCTATTGGGACCAACACATTCAGGAGGCGCTTGTTTTTCTTACGGCGCAGCTCAAATTGAAAGGAGTATAAAAATTCCGACATTTCTCCGATAATCACCGTAACAACAGACCTCATGTTTCGTTTGTTGAATCAGCCCCCCGCTCGTCTCACTCTGCTATGCATAGATACCAAGTAAGGAGGAGTCTCTATGCGCCATTTACGAATAAGCGCGCTCTGTGTAGCGCTCTCCATTCTGTCCATGCTGGTCTGCGGTTCCGCCCCGCGCCAGCAGGAGGGGAAGCCGGATCCACCGGAGCGCATGACGGTCGCCATCTCGAACTTGACCGGTGCGGATAAGGAGCTGGGCGCCTTTCTCGCCGAGACGCTCCTGACCGACCTGGCTCGCTCCGACCAACTCCAGCCGCTGGAACGCGCCGAGATCCTGCAGGCCTTTACCGACCTGCAACTGCCCGCCGCCAGTCCCTTGACGCCGGCTCAGGCACGCCAGTTGGGACAGCAGGTCCATGCCACCCGGATCATCGTGGGCAGTTATATGGTGCAGGAGGGCCAGATCATCATCAACGCCCGCCTGCTCGACGCGCAAACCGGGCTGATCATTCCGGGTGGCGCCATGAATGTCTCGGGAGACCGCAAAGATCTGCTGGGTGTCACGCATCGCCTGGCCCGCCAGTTCCATAAGCGGGTGACGGGCAGCGACCTGCAGTTGGAGGAGCCGACACGAGTACAGACGGCGACGGATAAGTCCGCACCGCCGTCCGACATGCCGCCATCCCTCCTGCCCGCCCCGGACGAACTGGAGCCGCTGCGCCAGAGCGGGTTGATCCCGCAGACGGCCAAGGCGAACGAGGGGCTCTCCGAGCGTGACCTGACGGGACTGGTCAAAACGATTTCAAAGCGCGTGGAGACCCATCCGGAGGGCCTGATCACCCTCACCGACACGGCGGCCCCGGTCACCCGCCTGCGCGCGTTGAGCGCGCTTGTCAAGCTGCTGGTCTCCCCGGAGGACCTGACGACCTACCGCACCAACCTTCCCGCCACCATGCCCCCGGATGCCGACCAGATCCCCGCCTGGGGCGTTCCGTTTGTTGCGGCGGCGATCGACCAGGGCTGGCTGGTCCCGGACAAAGCCATTCGGTATCGTGACCAGGCATCCTGGGGATTTGTGGCGGCAGTGCTCTCCAAAATGCCCATTCGCGAGAGCCAGGCGCCTTCCAATGCCTCACCCGATCCGGCTCCGACAGAGGACAACGAGCCATATACCGGCCTGATCCTGGATGCGCGTGACTTCAAGGTGGAGCGCACGATGAGCCCGCGCCTGCTGGATGAGGATGGCCATATCGTCTATCCGGATCCGAAGCACATCCCGACCGACGATTACGTCGGGGAGCATGGCATGGCGTCCTATGCGATCTCCGCCGAGAATGCCAAGCGGGCCGGGAAGCATCCTCTCGTTGTGAAAGTGCTCAGCCTGGCGGAGGGCACCCACGACGACCTGGTCGTCTCCAGCGAAACGGCGGCGCGGATCCGCGATGCCAACAAGCGCGATAAGTTCCTCTGGAAATGGAACGTCGTCATACTTGTTGATTCCCACTGATCCGCCTTCACTCCGAACCAGAACCGGGGCAGAGACGAAAGCGTCTCTGCCCCGGCTTGGGTTGCGTAACGCCCGCGTCAAAGCAACCATCAGGCCGCGTGGGCTACCTTGTCTCTCTCCTGCTCCATAGGCGTCTCTTCATCCGCTTCCCGGCGATCTTCCGAAGCAACGGGGCCTTCGATGGGGCGCGATGCCGCGACACATAGCATATGGGTGGTCTCCTCCACGCTCAACATCTCCAGGCAGTGGCGCAGGACATTGGCCATCCGAACCGGATCGTTTCCCAGTTCCCCCAACCTCCGGGCCAATGCGGCATCCCGATCGCAGAGCAGGCGCGCTTCCAGGCGTGCTTCCAACCCCATCAGGCGGGCCATCTCCCAGACCTGCACCAATCCTTTGACGATGTGGTTCCAGGTGACAAAACTCTGTTCCTGCAGGCTCTCCGGCAGATACATGACCTCTCTCCTTTCCAAGTCCGAACGGAACCGATTTCAGGCGAAGGAATACATAATAGCCCTGAAATTCCTGTCTTCCAAGTAGGAAACGGCCACACGCTACGTAATCTAACACACATGCCAGCCCATGCAAGCATTTTTTCCAGTGAGCGCCGCCCACAGAGGAATCTTGCGGAGAACAAACGAACATGCTATCGCGCCTGACACCCACGCGCACAAAGAGTGGCTTTCCTTTCGCGTAGGAGATAAACCGATGGACCAAAAAGCGGAAGAGAGACGTACCCTGGAAGCGTTGGAGCAGTTTGCCGGTGAGGATACGTCCGCAGCGGCAGCGGCGTTTGACTGGCTTTTTCCACGTATTGAGCGGTTTCTGTATCACGTCTACAAGACGACCTCGTTACCATCAGAGGAGATCGCCGATCTGATCCAGGAGGTTCGTATCCGGGCCTGGGAGCGCCGGCGCACCTTTCGCAATCTGGGGTTTGCCGCCTGGCTGGGCTGGCTGCGACGCGTCGCCCATAACCTGATGGTAGATCGCTTCCGCAAACGCGGCCCGGAGGTGACGATCGAACGGACCATAGAGGATGAGAATGGGGATGAGGATCCGGAAGATCTGCCCATACTCGACCTGATGATCCGGGCGATCGGGGCGGAGTTGTACCATCTGGCAGATGTGATCTGGCTGGAGTTGGACGAGACGCTCTCCCAGGAGGAGCATCATCGCCGCCTGCTGGCGGCCCAGCTCTACTACCAGGATCAGTGGTCCGCAGAAGAGATCCTGGCCCACTTCTCTCACGCACACCCGATTTTGCCCCCGTTGCCCCGCGCCGCGCTCAACGCCTGGTTGTCACACGGCGGCACGCTGCGCCACCTGGCCTTTCACGAACTCTACTACGCTCCGGAGCATCTGGCGGCCCACCTGCTGGGCCTGCCGGAGGAGACCGACGCATCTGCTCTGAATGCCCTCCTGGCCGCTGCACAGTCACCTCCGGACACGCAATGCCCCTGTCCGGACTGGACCTGGGAGGAGACCCGCATGATCCTCTGGCGCTATTTCCGTGAGGTGACCCTGGAGGAGTGGAAACAATACTTTGCCGTATCTCCGGATGATGAAGTTTATTCCGCTTTTTTTACCAGATGTGCAGAGTATTTTCCGTTTCTTCAGAAAGCGATTGCATTGCAGGCGTGGTTGGAGGGCCTGCCGGCGCTTGGCGAGGATCGAGAGAAGATCCTGGGGAAGCCGAAACTCTGGCAGCGCCTGGCTTTCGAGTATCGCTACCGTCGCGCGTTGCCGCTTCGGGACATCCATGAGCGCACCGCTCCCCCCGCGCAACAGGTCGGATACCAGATCACATCGGACATGTTGAATACCTGGTTGAGCGGCAAACAGCTATTGAACAAGTTGGTTCAGCGCTTTGCGGAGAGAGAGCCACGGGGAGGTGCCTATGCGTAACTCACAGGATGCGGATGGGCCGCTATCGCCGGGCGGATTGGCCCTACTGGAAGCGTGGATACAGGCGCAATCCCCCCCAGCGGAAGCCGAAGCGCCCACGCTGCCGATGCTGGTTGCGTACCAGAGCGGTATGCTCGATACGGATGCCGTTCAGGCGATAGAGAGCGGCCTGGTATGGCATCGCGCGGCGCGCACTCTCCTGCGGGAGACACGAGATGCGCTAGCAGCGGTGCGCTCAATGCCCTGGCAGGAGGCGGCAGAACGGGCGAAATCGGAAGATTTGATCGGCCAGGTCGCGCGGGCCTGGCTGGCGCTGGCCTCCGCACAGGTTGCCGAAGCGCCCACCGCCCGGCGTTTGTGGCAGAGCGAGGGCCTGTCCACAGTGCGTCGCCGGTGGGAGGAGGGCGTGGCGGAGGCGCGCGCCGCCTGGACCGCCTTCCTCTCCTTTGGGGAGCAGTGGCGCACCGCGACTCAGTGGCAGCCGGCGGCGCAGGTGCGCGGAGCCGAAGGCAATCCCCATGTGGTGGGGACGCTGCCGCCGGGCATCAGCCTCCTGGCAATCGCCGAGATCGGCCCGGACGGCGCACTCCGCGTTACGCTCTCTGTCCGGAATGCCTCCGGTGCGCCCGATACGGCCCTGTCAGGGATGACAGCGCACCTGGCATTAAGGTATAATCAGCAAAATTGGCCCCTTGCCTCCTTCCGCATCGAGGGCGACCGGGCCGAATGTATTCTTCCCAATATCGGAACGGCGCTGGAACTGCCTCCCGGAACCCTGCCTGCGGACATGCTGCAGATCACCCTCGGCGAGGAGGACGCCATCACGGACTCCCTGCCCTTGCCTTTGCCGGCGCAGGTGCTGGATGCCAGCGGACAGCCCACCGACAGACGGCCCGCCCTCCTGCAACTCTGGAGTCTGCCCCACTGGGAAGAGGGGATCTTTCACCTGCGGATCGCCCTGCCGGACGCCGTGCGACGCAGCTATGCCGACTATCACCTGCAACTGGATGTCGTCGTCGCTCCCCGGCGCAGCCAGCGGCTGGGAGAGTGGCCGGTGCGCGCCTGGGGCGCGGAGCCACTGATGTTGACAGCCGCCTGTCCGGGCAGCCCAACGACGACGGTCGCTTATGCGGCCATCTTGCAGGCCCGATTGCACCCGATTTCCACCTGAGCGCAACACCTGGGGAGGGCTCTGGTTTGCCTGTAGCTCCGCCGACACACGACCTCCGTCTACGCTTTGCTCTGCACGAACCCGGTCCGGACTATGCGGTCACGCTGCAGCGGGTCGCGGATGGGGCGACGCTGGAGGAAGCGACCCTGCCCTCGCCCGACTTCGTGGCGCTGGAGCAGACCCGGCTCGCCTCCCTGCGGGCCTACGTCGAGCAGCCCCTTCCGCATGCGTTTCAAGAGACGGTTGGCCGGGAGCTTGCGGCGCTGTTGCCGGAGCGCATCTGGCAAGAGATCCATGCCCAGTGGATGCAAGGCCTACCGCAGAGCGGGCTGCGCCTGCGCCTGGCTTTCGATTCCAGATGTCACCGCCTGGCAGCGCTGCCATGGGAGTATCTCTATCTGACGCAGGAGCCGATCTCCGGCTTCCCCGGCGGCTTTTTTGCTCAGCAAACCGGCTTTCACTTATGGCGAGAAGCGCCCAAAACAGTTCCCGGAGAAACTTTGACCACCTCCATGCTCCGGGTGCTGATGGTCTGCGCCAATCCCGGCACACCCGCCTATCCCTCGCTGCCCCATCTGCCAGCGGAAGTGGAGACATTGCGGGCAGCGCTGACGGCGGAGAGGGGGCGGGTGGATCTCCGCGAAGAGGGAACGGCCACACCGGACAGCCTGAGTAACCAACTGAAGCAGTTCCGGCCCCATGTGGTGCACTTCATCGGTCATGGTGAGGAGCAGACACTGGGGGGCATCCTGATCCTCCACAGCGGCACAAAAGGCAGCATTGCGGTCTCCGGAGAGGAGTTGGCTTCCTGGCTGCAAGGCGGAGAACTCCGCCTGGTCGTCCTGTCGGCCTGCCAGACGGCTTCGACCCGCTTTTCGGGCCAGGGGGTCGCGCAGATGCTGCTAACGGCGGGAGTTCCGGCGGTCGTGGCGATGCAACTGCCGATGCGAGATTCCAGCGGGCCGAAACTGACGGACGAACTCTACCGCACGCTGCTGCGCACAGGGTCCATCGAGGAGGCGCTCTGGCAGGCGCGGCACCGCATCCAGGATGTCGGCCCGGATTGGGGCGTTCCCACCCTGCACATAGCGGGTAACAGCGGCGCGCTCTTCGATTTCACACCGGCGCTTCCACCGGGTCCGGTCTATCTGCCCGCCGGGCACAACCCCCGCTTCGCCGGACGTGATGGAGTGATGGAGGAGATGCACCAGGCCCTGATGGATCCGCATCCGGTTCCGACGACGCTGGTGGGCCTGGGAGGGATCGGCAAAACCCAACTTGCTATCGAGTACGCCCTGAAGCACCAGCAGGACTATCCCGGCGGCATCTTCTGGTTCGATGCGCGCAGCACGGCGGCGCTGCTGGAGAGTTATGTCGACTACGGGCAGAGCGATTTCGAGGTCTCTCCGGGCATACCCGCCCGGCGCGCGGCCATGCGGGTCCAGGATGCGCTTCAGAAACTGCCGCGCCCCGCACTGCTGATCTACGACAACCTGAACGAAGGCACGGAACTCGCCCACCTGCCTGTGGTCGGTCCTTGCCGTATCCTCATCACGACGCGCGAGGGCTGGCTGGTTCCCCAGGAGTACCGCGCATTCAAACTGCCGGACCTGGATGCGGACACGGCGCTGGGGCTGCTGCTGTCACCGGATCAGACCTATAGCGCGGAGGAGCGGGAGGCGGCGCGCGAACTGGCGGAGAAGGTGGGGCGACTGCCATTGGCCCTGGCGCTGATCGTGCGACCTGCCCGCCAGGAGGGGTTCGTCGCCTATCG
>DATGIG010000649.1:0-13045 GCA_035295825.1 Chthonomonadaceae bacterium
CCAGTCGATGCCGTTCTCCGCCGTCAGGCCCTCCCGGCGACGCGCCAGGACATTGCGCTCGATCTTCGGGTTGGCGACAAATCCCGGCGGCAGGGTGGTCAGCGCCGTGTTCAGCGCCACGAGACGCTTCTGGGGCACGCCCGTCTTGACCTCTTTCATGCGGGGGCGATGCCCGTTATCGTGGCCATTGAGCAGGACCGCCGTCTCCATCGGCGCATTGCGGGCGGAGAGCAGGTCCTTCCAGACGGACGCAACCATCGCTTCCGCTTCCTGCTTGGTGACGATCCCGGCGCTCTCCAACTCCTGCGCCCAGAGGTCGCGCACCCGCGCATGCGAATCGATGATCTCATACATCTTCGGCTGCGTAAACGCCGGTTCGTCGGATTCATTGTGCCCGTAGCGCCGGTAGCCGATCAGATCGATCAGGAAATCCTTCTGGAACTTCTCCCGATAGGCGCAGGCCATCCGGACGACGGCGATACAGGCCAGGACATCGTCGGCATTGACATGTACGATGGGCATCTCAAAGCCCTTGGCGAGGTCGCTGGCATAGAGCGTGGAGCGCCCGTCGCTGGGCAGGGTGGTGAAGCCGACCTGGTTGTTGGCGATGATATGGATGGTTCCGGACGTACTATAGCCGGGCAGGCGGGAGAGGTTGAGGGTTTCGGCGACGATCCCCTGGCCGGGGAAGGCGGCGTCGCCATGGATCAGGATGGGCAGGGAGCCTTTGCTGTCGCGCGCCGGCTCTCCCGCCTGGGTACGGTCCTCCTGTGCGGCGCGGGCGTGGCCCTCGGCGACGGCATTGACGAACTCCAGATGGCTGGGGTTGGGTACCAGGATGATGGGTATCTCCACGCTGCCCTCTTTGTAGAGGCGCTGGTAGCCCAGGTGGTACTTGACGTCGCCGCCGGAGACCGAGGCGCTCTGCGCCTGCTTGGTGTCGTCGAAGGCGGCCAGAATGAGCTTATAGGGCTTGCCGAGCACATGGGCCAGCACATTGAGACGGCCCCGATGCGCCATTCCCAGCACCACTTCGCGGGTTCCTACTGCCGCCGCGTTGCGCACGATCTCATCCAGCATCGGAACGAGCATGTCGGTGCCTTCGATGGAGAAGCGCTTCTGACCGGGCCAGGTCTTATGGATGTACTGCTCGAACGTATCCACTTCCGTCAGGCGCTGCAGCAGGGTGCGCTTATGTTCGGCATCCAGGTCCTGGTAGAACCATTGGCCCTCCGCCGCATTCCGGAGCCAGTAACGCTCTGCGGAGTTCTGGATATGCTCGTCATCGTAGCCGATAGGGCCCGAGTAGACCTGGCGCAGGCGCTGGATGGCTTCAAGGGCGTTGGCGGTCTCCTGAGCGATGGGGCCGCCGATTACACTGGAGGGCAGGGCGGCGAGGTCGGCTTCGGTGAGGTCGTGCTCATCCAGTTCCAATCCGGCGGGCTGGCGCGGCGTGAGGTCGAGGGGGTCCATATGGGCTTCCAGATGTCCCCGTTGGCGGGTATAGCGGGCCAGGCGGGCTGCCGCAGCCACGTGCGCGATATTCTCGACAGGCGCGGCGGGCGGCTCGGAAGAGAGGGGCGGCGCTCCGGCCGATGGAGCCCGATAGGTGGAGGGCGCAACGGCTTCCAAACTTCCGGCGGGCAGTGCGTCGAAATAGGCGCGCGTCGCTTCGTCTACTGAAGCTCGGTCCTGACGGTATCGTTCGTAAAGCTCCCATGCGTAGCCCGCGTTCGGGCCATAAAAAAAGCTCAGATCGCTCATGGATTTCTTGGCGCTTTCGGATTTGAGATTCGACATTGAATGTGACAGGCTGACGCCAAAACGCTCTTTCCGAGCGCTCTGTATGCATCCCTGTATTATACCCTGCCGCAGTCCGAAAAGGTTTCGCTGCAGTGGCGCATCTGCTTACATACTCACGTTGGATTTTTGAAGGCGCGGAGGATTCGCAGACAACCCAACGGGGTTAAATATTTAATCCCATAGGAATCTCCGGTTGTGTTGCCGAACAGACAACACGAGTTGGATCCGAGATGGCTTATAAAGAGCCGAAGGAGGGGTACTCGATGCCACTGCAAGATGCCATTCTACGGGGTAGTCGCGACTATCCCAGTCGTCCGGCATTGCTCTTTGAAGACCGGACATGGAGTTATGAGGATCTGAATGCGATTACGGACCGCATCGCGACGAACCTGCTTGCGGCAGGGCTCCAGCCCGGAGATCGGGTCGGGCTCCTGTTCGCAAACGGGCCGGGGATCGTTTTTAGCTACTATGCCTGCTTCAAGGCAGGCCTGATCGCGGTGCCGCTCAACATCCGCATGAAGGGTCCGGAATTGGCGTATGTGCTGAACCACTCCGGCTGCCGGATGCTGCTCGGACAGGCCGACCTCTATCGCGCTCTGGAGCCGGTTCGTGCGGACATCCCGGCGCTGGAGAGATGCTATATTGAAGAGGGAGAGCCGACAATCCTGGGGGATCAGCCCTTTGAGGCGTTACAGCAGGAGGCGCAAAATGGACCGGAGCTGCCCGCGGTAGGCGACGACGAGATCGCAGTGATTATCTACACCTCCGGGACGACGGCACGCCCCAAGGGCGTTATGCACCCCCATGAGGTCCTCCACGGTTTCTGTGAATCCAACGTGGCCCATATCAGGGAAAAGATCGTGGTGATCAACGCGGCGGTTCCCTCGCTGGCCCATATCGGCTCCCTCGGCGGCATCATGTTGACCACCTATCACGCGGGCGGCACGATGCTCGTCTTCTCCCAGTTCGATCCGAAGGCCCTCCTGGAGGGAATTCAGAAACACCGGGTCACGGGTTTCTGGCTGCTGCCCGTAATGTATGCCGCCCTCCTGCAGGTTCCGGACATTGCGTCTTATGATCTGAGTTCCTTAAGGCTCTGTCTGTCCGCCGGCGATTCCCTACCCACACCGATCCGCGAGCGGTTTCGGGCGCTGTGCGGGCGCGAAATTGTAGAGTTCTGCGGCATGACGGAGATACCCTACTGCTGCAATCCGCTCGATGAGGGCAATAGACCCGGTTCGATCGGCAAGCCCGTTCCAGGAGTGCGGATCCGGCTGGTTGATGACCAGGGCGCGGAGGTGCCGCGCGGCGAGGTGGGCGAGATCCTGGCGCAGAGCAAGATCATGATGCGCGGCTACTGGCGCGATCCGGAAGCGACCGCGCAGACCATGCAGGGCGGCTGGATCCATACGGGCGATCTGGCGTGGGAGGATGCCGACGGCTACTACTGGTTTGCGGGTCGAAAGAAGGACATTATCCTGCGCGGAGGCAGCAACATCGCGCCTGCGGAGGTCGAGGAGGCATTATGCACCCATCCTGCCGTCTTCGCGGCGGGCGTCGTCGGGGCGCCGGACCCTATCTGGGGGCAGGCGGTATGGGCGTTTGTGGCGCTCCGGCCTAACGCCCACACCGATGAAGCAGAGCTCAAGGAGCATCTGCAGGGACGGCTTGCCGACTACAAGCTCCCGGAAACGATCCGGATCCTCCCCGCGCTGCCCATCGGGCTTACCGGCAAGATCCATCGCCAGACCCTGCGCGAATGGGCCGCACAGGCAAAATAGGTCCGTAGGCCTGCCTAATGCACCTGAATTTGGACGGTCTTGCTGACGCCGTTGACATCTGTTAGCGAGTAACGATCTGCCATATTTCTATGACCTATCCCTGGTCTCCATCCTTTGCATCGGTGAACCGGGCGAAGGCTTGCTGCAACTGTGGCATGAGGGTCTGTGCCGTAATAGGCTTGAGAATATATCCGCACGTGCCGAGTTCTGCAGCCTCCTGTCGGTACTCCTCGGTTGCATAGGCGGTAAGCATTACAATACAAGCTTTATAAACCGCTATGATGTGTCGCGCCGCTTCTAATCCATCCATCACCGGCATTTTGATGTCCATCAGCACCAGGTCGGGCCGCTCGCGCAACACGGCTTCGACCCCAGCCTGACCATCCCCGGCAATCGCGACCACGATAAGCCCGGCGTGGGTGAGAATGCGCTTGAGTTGGACCTGTAAGATCCCCTCATCCTCACAGATGACTACCCGTTTGCCTGCTAACGAGTTGACAGTAGCCGGTTGCGTTTGTGACTGTGGATCAGTCGGTGAGGCGGGCGGGGACGAAGGTGATTTCGACTCTGGCTCCTCGCTCATCCAGGTCACTTCCCGTCTCCTTGTGGGCAGCACGATTGTTGAAGGCAATGTTGCCCTTGAGATCGTTGGAAACGAGGGTCTGAACGAGTTCCAGTCCGATGTGGGCATGCAGGATAGGATCGAAGCCTGGCGGGAATCCTGGCCCGCAGTCCTGTACCGACACATGCGCGTATTCCTCCTGCTGTCGCAGGCTGATTTGGATGGGAGTATGATCATGAGGAGTATCCTTTATCGGGGGAGAATTGGAATGCTTGACAGCATTGGTCACCAGTTCGTTGATTACCAGCGCCAGTGCAATTGCTGCCTTGATCGGTATCCACAGGGAAACAGCCTCCAGACGAATAGGCAAAGGCTTTTCCGGCGTTCCCAGCGTAATCGAGAGCATCGAAACCAATTTTGTGAGCACCTGGGCTGCATCTACATTGCCGATGGGCTGGTCATGCGCAAGCAGGTCATGCACAAGGGCAATGGTTTTGATCTGACCGAGGCTATCCTGAATCGCTTCCACGGATAGCGCCGATGGCTCGGCCATGATTTGCATTTCCAGCAGCGCACTGACCGCCTGCAAGGAGTTCTTTACCCGATGATGTACTTCCCGTACCGCTCTCGCAAGTTGTTCGCTCCGCTCTCGCTCGGCTCGGAACAGCCGGGCATTGTCTATGGCGATGGCGGCCTGCGCCGCCAACCCTTCCACAATGTGTTCATGACGTTCGGTAAACATGCCCGGTTGCGCGTGTCCAAAGAACAGGCCGCCCAGCACTTCACCGGAGCGGGAGACAACCGGCACGGCCAGGTAACTGACGACGGGTAAATGTCCGGGCGGCTCACCGTGATAGGGTGCATTTTTGCCGTATCGGGGGTCTTGGGTCACGTCGTCCAGGCGAACGGTACCCTCACCGGCAAATGTAGGGGCAAACACGGCCGTATTGCGGGGCATAGGAAATTGAGCAAATACCTCACGTGGCGCCCCCGAAAGGGTATAGAGCGTATATCCTTCCCCTGCGGCGTTGATTACATTGTAGAAGAAGGCTCCGAACTGCGCCCCAGTCAATTGGGTGGCCGCATCGGTGGCAGCCTGGATGATTTTTTCTAAATCCAATTCTGCCGACAGCCTTTGCCCCACATCGTGGATGATCTCCAGCGTCTTTGTCTCTTCACTCAGTCGCATCTCTAACTGCTTGCGCTCGGAGATGTCGCGTGCGATCGTGGCTGCGCCGATGATGCGCCCTTTGGCATCCCTCACCGGGGAGACGGAGATGGAGACCTGGATGCGGGCGCCATCCTTGCGACGCCGGACGGTATCGTAGTGTTCGATACGCTCTCCGGATCGTATCTTATCGAGGATGGTGGCGAGTTCATTGGGTAGGTCGGGTGGGATCACCAGCGCCTTCGATCTGCCGATGATCTCCTCAGCGGGATACCCATAGATGCGTTCGGCGGCGGCATTCCAGGATGTAACGATCCCATGGAGGTCTTTGCTGACAATTCCATCGTCCGAAGACGCGACAATGGCAGCCAGGCGATTATTATACTCCACCGCGCGTTGGGCGGCTTGCACAAGCCCTGCGTTCTGAACCGCGAGCCAGGTACGCTCTGCCACCTCCTCGACAAGTTCCGCTTCCGCTTCCGTCCAAGCACGGGAGCCGAGCATGTTGACCGAGAGGATGGTGACAAGCCTCCCATCCTTAATGAGCGGAGCCGCAATAAAGGAACGGATGCCGATGCGCTGGTACATCGTCTCAAACACAGGGGCCGTGCGCGGATCCGTGGAGGTATCCACGACGATGGCTGTTCGGCCTGCGCGGAGATCCTCCAATAACGCTGTCCCAAAGGCCGATAATGGGAACGTTCCGCGGATGCTCTCCCCCTCGCGGCAATAGTCCCGGTGGGCGGTGACCAGATCGTTCTCCTCGTCCACCTCGTTATAGGTGGTTCGCGAAGCCTGAAGATGCTCACCCAAGAGCCGCATTGCCGTCCACATCACCTCTTCTGGGGCCGCTAACGTCCGGGTCTCGCCGGATAGGTGGGCGAAAAAGCGTTGCTTCTCCTCTTCGCGCTTTGACCTGTCTATATCGGTGCAGGTTCCAAACCACCGCACGATTTGTCCATTTTCGTCTCTAACGGGAACCCCGCGTACCAGAAACCAGCGATATACCCCATCGTGTCGGCGAAGGCGGTATTCCACCTCGTAAGGCTCTCCGGTCTCCACTGCCCGCATCCAGGCAGCGGCGGCTACGTCCCGATCTTCCGGGTGCAGTAAAAAAGCCCAATTTGCTTCCAGGTCTTCGGTAACCGAAAAGGCCGTATAGTCCATCCAGCGCTGGTTGAAGTAATCCGGCATTCCCTCGGCCGTTGTTATCCATACCAACTGAGGAATGGCGTTAATGAGTGTCTGATATTGCTGTTCTGGTAGGTGCAAGGATTCGCTCAATCGTGGTTCTGGACGCCTGGCCTGATATTGAAGATTCCTTGCCGGGTCGGTTTCCATATTTAATTCCATCTCCTGATGACCAGGTGATTCTCTGGTTGTTTCATCGGCTCCAATGCATGCAAGCGCATTCGCTTTGGGACGCAAATGCCCGCCCCCTTCATAGTTGCCCTGAGTACGGTCGTACATTCAATACGCGGATGCTGTTAATTCGTTGCCGAAGCAAACTAATTCTGCTTGCTTGGAGGAAGCCTTATTCACTTCTGGTTGTTCTGACCGGAGACTATTGTAACGCGAGCACATCCCGCAAGGCTTGCTCATCCAGGATGGTGACCGGGTCGTTGACCCCGGTGCCCCCACTGATGGCCTGACGCTGCCGGAGATAGCCATAGGCTGCGGATACGGTGGGGTGCGTGGTGTGGAGTTGAGATTCCAGGATCTCCTGCTTCAGCCACTCCAGCCGGCGCAGGTTGGGAATATCGGATACCAGTTGCGTTTCGGTGGCTTCGGCGATCTGCAGAAACGTGGCGGTCACCAGCCCCGGCTTGGAGAGGCGCACCATGCGCTCGCGATGCTCGAACTCCGCGTAGAGCCGCTCCATATAGTAGGCGAGCACATTGCGGTTCAGGCGCTTGGAGGCGTCATAGCAGCGCACCAACTCCGCCTGGCCGATCTCCAGGTAGCAGCAGGGGGTCAGCGTGCGCGAGGTGAAGTTGTAATTCATGTTCAACACGACATGGCTGACGCCGAGGTGCTGGGAGGGGCCGCGATAGGCAAAGAAGGTCTCGGTCTCTCCGGAGTGTGTGTCACTTTCGACCCGCACCAGGCCGGAGATGATGATGCAGGCGAACCGGGGCGGGTCGTTGGCGCTGACCAGGTCCCGGTTGGCAGGCTTGCTGCGAGGTCGGCACGTCTCCGCAAACAGCCTCTTAACGTCGTCCTCCACCCCTTCGAAGAGCGGGATCGCCTCCAGCAGTTCCAGGATTTTGGCGGGATTGGAATAGTAAGCGAACGGATGCATCGTGTCTCGATATGCCTCCTCTCAATGCCCGGATGCAGGCACGAGAGCGGCCAGGATCAGGGTGATGTCGTCGTCCGTGCGCTCCAGCACACGGGGCGAATTCAAAAAGGCCGTCAGTTGGGTGTTGGCCTCATTGGCGTCCGGCTCGTCGGCGACAAACCGGAACAGGGGCGTAAAGAACGGTGCATAGGGCGTGGCGTCCGGCATCCGCAGCGCACAGCGCTGTAAGCCATCCGAGAAGACGGCCAGCGCCGTGATCGGAGACGGATGGAGGACAAACTGGGCGTTTTCGAGGGCCCCCGGCGAGGTGAGGAAGGTGGTGGTGTTGGCATACTCCCCATTCTCCGGCTTCGTCAGGGCAAAGATCTTCCCGTCTGCGTCGCCTGCCACCACTGCGCCGTCGCCCACCTGGGCGATGGCGACCCCCGTGGGGGTTGCCAGGACCAGGATCAGCGTGGAGGCCAGGTCCTGTACGGGAAGGTCTCGTGTTGCGGCCTCCGCCTCCACGCCGGAGGCGGCGGATTCCAGCGCCGCAATCAGCCGCTCACGGACCTGCGCTTCCCCTGCCGGAGCCGATGCAGGCGCCTCCGCAGACGCTCGGAGCGCCTCTCGCACGGCGATCGTCGCGCCGACCTCGCTCAGCGCGGCGGACCCCGCGCCATCGGCGACGGCCAGAATGAGCAAGTCGCCCCCCGGCGCCGTCCAGGCGTGCGCGTCCTGGCAGGGCTGTCCGGACCGCGCATGGCTCACGCCCTGCGCGGAAGCCGCGGCCACACGCCAGCGGTCCGCTGTTTCTCTCGACGGCTTCAGCCGCTCCATCAACGCCTATCCTCCCTGGCCCGGCGGCGGCAAGGGGCGCTGCTCCTCGCTATCGAAACGGGATTGAGACAACGCCGAAACACTGCGGGAGAGATAGTCGATCAACTCCCGGAAACTCTGTCCCTTCAGATCGATCGGCGGGCGCACGACGATCTGGCTCAGACGCGCCATGTCCGCGCCCTCCACCCCGATGGCAAAGAACAGCACGCTCTTCTTCGCCTCCTCCTCCTGTACGCGCAGCATCGCCTGCTCGACCATCTCCTCGTCCTCCCCCTCCGGCTTCCCATCCGTGATGAGAAAGACATGGGGGCGAAAGTAGTCCATCTCCATCTCACGCAGCGCCTTCTTATACGATTGCAACTGCTTGAGGGCCTCCAGGATCCCGCTGCCCATATGGGTATAGCCGCTGGTGGTCAACTGCGGGGGTTCAAAGCGGGTGATCGGTACAAACTCCCGCACCACCTGCACTGCGCTGCTGAACGTAATGAGCGCGACATCCACGCGCTTGGAGGCGACCGGGTCGCGTACCAGGTTATCGCGGAACGTCCGCAACCCCTCATTCAACTCCTGTATGGGCCGCCCACGCATGGAATCGCTGGTGTCCAACAGCAGCACACAGGGGCAGCGCGGCTCCGGATTATAGGGATAGAATTCGACGGCCTCTTCCAACGGCCGATTTCCCGCCATGGACTTCTTCCTTTCCTCAACCCTCCCCATTTCCGCTTACTCGGCGAAAGTGTTCCAGATAGTATAACATATAGCCCCCCGATACCGCACTCGAAGATCTGCCCGTAGAGCCGGCGCATCTGCGTCGCACCCGCCCGTGAACGACCTGGGAGGTGGAAGAGGAGTGAGCGAGGACCACATGTTGAAGGCCGCCCGATCTGTTCGGATCGGGCGGCCTTCTTGAATCTGGAGCAGATTGCAACAGGGGGATCAGCGACGATGATCGTGATCGCGGTAGTGACGATGGTCCCTGTCACCACGCCCGCCGCCCAAGTTGAGGCTCAATCCGAACGACGGATTGGAGTACCAGAAGCTCGATCCGCTGTAGTAGCTCGGGTCAGCATATCCCGGTACGACATAGACCGGGGTAGGAGCGTAGTAGAAGCCTATGGAGGGGCCGCCCCAGTAGCGATGCCAACCCGCACGATAACTGTGGCTCCAATGCCCCCCTACATAATTGAAATGCACGCGCTGGGCATCCGCATGCGTGCCCACGAAGAGGAACAGAAACAGAAACGCGCCGGCTAGCGCGGTGAAATGTCTGCGAATCATACGAACCTCCTTGCCAGTATTACCCAGTCGCCGCGCGAAAACACGGCGGCTCCGGCAAACCATACGTTTGCGATATTGTGTTAAGTTCACGCCATCGTGAACTCAAGCGCCGCTTTACATCAGGTATGAGAGAGACGGGAGGTATCCCGAGATTGTTCCTGGAGACGCTCAGGTACTCCGGTTCCCCGCTGCTGTCGCACAACAGGAAGACAGATGACGGTGACTTAAAGAGGGGAAGCTTATCTATGGGAACTCAAATGGATTAACCTCAAAGATGTGACTGGCGCTGCCCTCTATAAGCGCTTATACTGTGACGAACGGTAGACGCACACGCTGCGCCTCGCACCCGCATGATGTCAGAGTGTTCGCTTATGATTCCGCAGAGGAGGTCGTACTATGGCGATCCAGCATGAAGGCAGCCTGGAATGGGAACTGGAAAACGAGTTCGAGACAGGCCAGCACGAGTTCGAGGGGGGCCTTCACGAGTTTGAAGGCTTACACGAATTTGAAGGCGTGCATGAGTTCGAGGGCTTACATGAAGGCTTACACGAAGGTCTCCATGAGGGCCTGCACGAAGGGCCGCACCATGAGTTCGAGGGCGGTCTCCACGAATTTGAAGGCGTGCATGAGTTCGAGGGGCTTCATGAGGGCCTGCACGAAGGTCTCCACGAGGGAATGCACGAAGGCCAGCACGAGTTCGAGGGGGGCCTTCACGAGTTTGAAGGCTTACACGAATTTGAAGGCGTGCATGAGTTCGAGGGCTTACATGAAGGCTTACACGAAGGTCTCCATGAGGGCCTGCACGAAGGATTGCATGAGTTCGAGGGTGGCCTCCACGAATACGAGGGCCTGCATGAGTTCGAGGGGCACAACGAAGGCGAGTACTTCTTCAAACGCCTGGGCCGGATTGCACGCGGCGTCGGACGCTTTGTAAAGCGTGCCGCTCCCATCCTGCGCAGCGTGCTGAAGGTGGCCGCGCCAATGCTCGGCACGGTGGTCGGCGGACCTCTCGGAGGTATCATCGGCAAGGTCGCGTCCTCTGCGCTCGGCGAGGCGCACCTGGAGGGAGTGCACGAATTCGAGGGTCTGCATGAGGGCCTGCACGAAGGGCATCAGGAGAGCCTGAACGAGTCGGCGCAGCACGAGATTGCGCAGCACGAGTTGACGCATGAGATGGGGCAGCATGAGATGCTCGCCGAAATCATGGCTGGGGTAGCGTCGCGAGCAGCAGGTGAGGCCGAAGCCGAGGCCATGATCGGAGCGGCGGTGGTCACGACGCTGTCCAGCGCGGACCGCGCGACGCTGCTGCGGGTGCTGCCGCATCTGGTACGTGGCGTCGCCGTTCTGACCCGTATCCTCCGTCGTCACCGCGCGACCCGGCCTGCCGTTCGCGCCATCCCCGCCATTATGCGCCGCACCGCCCGCGAACTCCGGATACGCAGGGCGCAGGGACTGCCCATTACGCGCCGGACCGCCGCGCGCGCCATCATCAATCAGTCGGCCCGCGTTCTGGGCACGCCCCGTACCTGCAATGCCGTGCTGCAGCGCAATGTCCGCGCGTGCGTGCAGTGCCGTCGCCCCGCCCGCCCCTGGGTAGCCCGCTGATCGGCGTTCGGCCCCTGGGGGATCGGCTGCAGGAGCGCATGGCGGGGTCACCGGAAGAGACCGAAGACGTACCGCATAGAGGACGCGCCGGTATGCAGCAGGTTCCGGAGGGAGACGTCGCATACGGAACGCACGCATGGAGGAGGAAGCAGGCGAATGGCTGTCTATGAGTATGAGTTGGAAGCGCTGCCGGAATACGAAGCGCTGCACGAATATGAGGCGGCGGGGATGCACGAGGGGGAGGCGGAGAGCGAGCAGTTTTTTGGCTCCCTGGCCCGGCTCGCACGGCGAGCCATCCAATCCCCGACCTTGCGGCGCATCGGATTGGCCGCCGCCCGCCGCGCTTTAAGTGGGTTGGGGGCGCTCGGCAGCACCCTCGGCGGCACTATCAGTCCCGGCGGCGCGACCATGGGGCGCGATCTCGGAGCGATGCTGGGCCGCCACCTCACCGGAATGCTGCCCGCCCGCGAAGGGGAGGGGCTGCATGAGCTCAACCCGGTGCGGAAGGTCTATCCGGACGCGATGCTGGAGCATCTGGGGCATGCCGCGATGGAAACCCACAGCGAAGCCGAGGCCGAGGCGCTGGTGGGCGCGATGATCCCCCTCATTGCACGGGCCAATCCCGCGATTGCGCGCTCGATCCAGCGTGCCGCGCCCGGCCTGGTCTGCGGGGCGGCGAGTGTGGCGCGCCAGTTGCGCCGGACGCGCGCCACCCGCCCGCTGGTGCGCGTGCTGCCCACGATCCTACAGCGTACCGCCGCCGACATCGCCCGCCAGGAGGCAAGGGGGCGCGCCGTGCCGCCCCAGGCCGCCGTGCGAACGCTGGCGCGGCAGACCTATCAGGTCATCAACAGCCCGCAGTCCTGCGTTCAGGCCTGGCGACGGTCCCGCGCTCTGGATCGCCGTTACCACGCTGCATCGGGGCCCTCCTGCGGCTGCGCCGCCTGCCGTCGTGCGGCGGGAGCCGTCAGGAGCCTCTAAGGAGAGCCGGTCCGCAATGAACGCAGCAACTGCCCATGCTTACCGTGCGCCCGGTCACGCCGCGCCGCCGACAGATGCGCCTTCCGGGCCGCCCGCCGTCGCAAACGGCGCCCAGCGGACCGTCGGGCAGGTCTCCACGCAACTGGAGCCCTGGATCCGGGCGCAGGCGATCAACGTCACGCGCCACGCCGCCGCCCTGCGCCCATTCAAACAGGACGAGTTCGGCACGGGCGCAGCATCGCCTTCCGACGCGCACCTGGGAGCCGTGAATGCGCTGATCTCGTCGCTGCGGAGCGAACTGCTCAAAATGACCAGGCGCGTCTCCGCGACGGCCGAGAGCGCGATCCGCGAGGCGGTATCGCCGCGCCTGCTGCAGTTGGTCGAAGAGAAGGAGCGCGCCCACACCTGGGTGCAGGCGATAGAACGCATCTGGGACTTCTACTTCGAACTGTTCGGGCAGCGGCAGACCCGCTATGCGGACTGGCTGCTGGGCTGTGACCGTATCGCGCTCGACTGCTATCAGGTCGCCTTCCTGGGGATCGGGGTCGCCAAGTCCATTCCCGCTCCTCCGCCCTTTTCGTACATGAGAACGGGATTTTCGCCGGCTACCTTCCGCCGCAACATTCCCCTCGCCCGGCTGGGAAAGCAGTTGAACCCGTTCCCGCTGATCCAGTTGCCCTATCATCGCATGGTCAACCCGTGGACATTGGGAGCCGTACTGCACGAGGTGAGCCACAACATCCAGA
>DATGIG010000650.1:0-2691 GCA_035295825.1 Chthonomonadaceae bacterium
GTCCCCGGAATGCGATCCAATGGCTGCTCCCATCCGGCCAGAGGATCCGATACTCCTGCTCATACTCCATATGGTTATCTACTGCCGTGTCAACCGCTTTCTGCACCGCTTCCCGGTCGTCGGGATGCATAAGCATGATCCAGGCATCCCGCTCCGTGGGTGTCTCCGTCAACCCGAACAGCGCGAGCGTGCGGTCCGACCAGATGCGCTCTCCCCGCACGGCGTCCCAGTGCCAGGTGCCGAGCTTTGCCCCTGTGATGGCCAGCCGCAGCCGCTCCTCGCTCATGCGCAGCGCCTGTTCGGTGTGGTGCCTCTCGATGGCAATCGCCGCCAGGTGCGAGAGCACCTTCAGGGCCTGCTGCTCCTGTTCCGAGGGAACACGTGGGATCGTATAGTAGGTGGCGAATGTCCCCAGAACATCCCCCGTTCTGGAGAGAATCGGCGCGGACCAGCAGGAGCGCAGCCCATAGCCCAGCGTCATGGTGCGTACTTCCGGGAGGCGCGCCCAAAGCGGGTGCGTGCTGATATCCGGAACGATTATCGTCTCGCGCCGGTAGGCCGCCGTCCCACAGGTCCCCGATTCCGAAGCGAGGGGTATCCTCTCCAGCGCGCCCCGGTACCCCTCCGGCAGGTTGAGAGAAGCGCCATGGTTCAACACCGTGCCGGTCTCGTCGAGCAGCATGATGGACCCAATGGCTCCTGGAGTTTCCGCTTCCAAGAGGGCGATGATGGAGAGCAGAATATCGGTGAGCGGTTGTCCGACGGCGATCCGTTCCAGGATACGGGCATGCTCCTCACGGAAGGTCGCATCGTGCGGGAGAGACGGAGAGGGCGGGGAGAGCGTCACTTCCTGCTCCGCGCGGGGGGGTCGGGAGATGAAAGATGGTTTCGGATGCTCCAAAAGATCCTCCATTGCGCCGCGCTTTGAGGGAGAACGCCGGCGCTGGATGGTACGCGTTGGCGAATTCTACCACTTTCCAGAGGTTCTAGGCAATTGTTTTTTCCGTTCGCGTGCGCTACAATAGTCAGGTAGTCTGCCGGCATGCGATCTTTGCGCAGAAATACAGACAGGCGACGACTTATTCAAGGTATTCAGAGGAGCGCGAATATGTGTATCGAGCGCTTAATCAGGGGCCTGCTCCCTATAGGAGTTCTGGCAACGGGTGTGCTGCTCTATGCGTCTGCAAACCCCACATCGACCAAAACGCATTGGGCCTTTGTTCCGCCCCGGCGCCCCACCCCGCCGACCGTGCGCCTCGCCTCCTGGCCTCGCAATCCGATAGACAAGTTCATCCTGGCACGATTGGAGCAGGAGAAGCTGGCCCCCTCGCCCTGGGCGGACCGGACCACGCTGCTGCGGCGTGTCTCGCTCGATCTCACCGGCATTCCCCCCACCCCCGCAGAGGTGGATAGCTTCCTGAACGACCACACTCCCAACGCCTACGAGAAGGTAGTGGACCGTCTGCTCGCCTCTCCCCGCTATGGGGAACGGATGGCCATGGATTGGCTGGATGGCGCCCGCTACGCCGATAGCAACGGGTATCAGGCCGACTATGAGCGCTATCAGTGGCTCTGGCGGGATTGGGTCATCAACGCCTATAACCAGAATTTACCCTTCGATGCATTCACCCTGGATCAGATCGCCGGAGACCTCCTGCCCAATGCCACCCAGGAGCAGAAAGTCGCCACCGGCTTCAATCGCAACCACCGGATCAATACGGAGGGCGGCGTCATCCCCGAAGAGTGGCGCGTCGAGACGGTCATCGATCGCGTGGAGACCACGTCCGCCGTCTGGCTGGGCCTGACCATGGGCTGTGGGCGATGCCACGACCATAAGTACGACCCCATCACCCAGAACGATTTCTATCGCTTCTTCGCCTTTTTCAACAATGTACCGGAGAGCGGGACCGGCGTCGAACGCCCCGAAAACCATCCGCCGCTCTTGAAACTCCCCTCTTCGGAGCAGGAGCAGCATCTCGCTGAACTGAACCGGAAGCTGCCGGAGCTTTCGGCCTGGCTGAATACCCGACTGGCAGCCAACGCCACGAAATCCACCGACTGGAGAGCGGAGGACATCGCGCACCTGACGGACAAGGACCCCGCGAAACCGCTGCTCAGCATCGCGCCCGATAAGCGCACCGAACCGCAGAAGCGCGAATTGAACCGGCTCTGGTCCGAGCGCTACGATGAGGAGTACAAACAGCGCCTTACCGAGCGCAATGCGGCGGAGAAGGATCGAGCGGAGACGGAGGGCAAGATCAACTCGGTGATGGTAATGGAGGAGATGCCGCAGCCGCGCGACTGTTTCGTCCTGATCCGGGGCCAGTACGACCATCATGGTCCGAAGGTCACCGCCGCGATCCCGGCGGTCTTCGGCGCGCTCCTGCCCGATACGCCCAACAACCGCCTCGGGCTGGCGCAGTGGATCGTCAGCCCCTCCAACCCGCTCACGGCGCGCGTCGCAGTCAATCGGATGTGGGAGAAGCTCTTCGGCGTCGGGCTCGTCCGCACCAGCGAGGACTTCGGTACCCGCGCCGAAGTGCCCAGCCACCCCGAACTGCTGGACTGGCTTGCGACCGAGTTTATCCGGCTGCACTGGGACATGAAAGCCCTGCAGAAGGAGATCGTAATGAGCGCGACCTACCGCCAGTCCTCGCGCCTCACGCCCGAACTGCTGCGGCGCGATCCGGA
>DATGIG010000651.1:0-3527 GCA_035295825.1 Chthonomonadaceae bacterium
ACCAAGCTCGTCTCCGAGCGCGGTAAAATCGTCCCCCGACGCACCACAGGAACCTGCGCCAAGCATCAGCGCATGGTCACCGAAGCCGTTAAACGGGCGCGCCATATAGCGCTGCTCCCCTTCGTTACGGACTGATTGCCCCGCAACGAAATCGGAACCGACATGAAATCAAGCCCGGAGGATCTCCTCTCCGGGCTTGATGCTTTTCAATCACATGGGTGGTTGTCAATCCAATATGTGAAAGAGCGTCTATACATGGCCCATGGATGGCCGCTATATAGACGCTCTCGGTCTAAACCCGGAACGACATACCTTGCCGCGCCGGTGGACGCTATTCTATTTTGATGTTTAGTTTTTCTGTGTTTAGTTGTGCTCCACCTTGCGTGGATTACGTGCATATAGACGGGGCGGTCGAAAGGAATGTTCCCCTCTTTTTGAAGGAATTCGCACCTTTTTTCTGTGCAGAAGCGATGGCGCCGTCACCGGGTTTCAGCCCAACGCTTCGGAATAGGCAGCAGCCTGCTCCCAGACCGCCATCGCCTCCGCCAGCGCATTCTGCACCCCTCCATGCTCTTGTGAGAGGGCGACGACATTGTCCGCCGACGTCGGGGCGGAGAGCGTCGCCTCGATCTTACGCAGTCGCTCCTCCAGTTCGGCTACCTTTCGCTCCGCTGCGGCTACCTGGTTCTTCGCCCGCTGACGCTCCTTCGACATCTGATGGAAGTTCAGTCCGGTCGGCACGGAGATGGCGGACGTGGGATGTTGCGCCAGCAGGGATTCCAGCTTGGGATCGATGCCGTTGCCGCCCCTACTCTCCGGCGCGTCTTTGCCGCTGCCCTGTCCGTCCCGGCTGCCCGCGCCTTCGCGCAGCGCCCGCGCCGCCTTCTCGGCCCGGAACTTGCCGTACGGCCCGTCGAAGAAGGTGACTCTCCCACCCGCGACTTCAAGCGTGTGCGTCGTCACCTGATCGAGCAGATAGCGATCGTGCGAGACCAGGAGCAGGGTCCCATCGTACTCCTTCAGCATCTCTCCCAGCGCCGCCCGTGAATCCAGGTCCAGGTGGTTCGTCGGTTCGTCCAGAATGAGCAGGTTCGGGCGCAAGCTGGTCAGTTGCGCCAGGACGAGTTTGTTCTTCTCGCCTCCGGAGAGGAGTCTGGCAGGCCGAAACACATCGTCCCCGGTGAAGAGAAACCTCCCGAGGTGCGTGCGCGCCTCTACCGGCTCCATCTCCTTGACGTCCATCATGTTCTCCAGCACGGTGGCGTCCAGATCCAGGTCGCTGGTATCCTGCGCAAAGTAGCCCACGGTGACGCTGGCGCCCAGGCGCGCCATACCGGTCGTGGGCGTCTCGCGCCCCAACAGGATCTTGATGAGCGTGGACTTGCCTGCGCCGTTCGGCCCCACGATGCCGACCCGCTCGCCGCGCCTCAGAAGCTGGGTCACGTTCTCAAATAGCACCCGATCCCCATAGCGTTTCCCCACGCTGTCCAGAATAACAACCTCATTGCCGCTGAGTTGGGTCGGCTTGATCCCCAGTTTGACGTTTTTCGCCAGCGGGGCGGCCTTCTCGGTCGCCTTCGCGTCCAGCTTCTGGGTCAGGCCATGCTGCTTGATGCGCTCCGCCCACCGCAGCCGCATCACCGCCTGGTTCTTCTTGGAGGGCGTGTTCTTCCACTTCTCGAAGAAGGCCGTCAGTTCGGCGATTTTGCGCTGCTCTCGCTCGTACATCTCCTCCTGCCGCTTGCGGTTGGCCTCTTTCTGCATCCAATAGGCGGAGAAGTTGCCGGTATAGAGGGTCAGCTTCTGATTCTCGATCTCGGCAATGGTGGTTATCACGCGATCCAAAAAGTACCGGTCGTGCGACACAAGGACCACCGCGCCCCCGAAATCTTTGAGGAACCCCTCCAACCATTCGGTCGCTTCGATGTCCAGGTGGTTGGTCGGTTCGTCCAGAAACAGGATGTCCGGCCCGGAGAGCAACAGCCGGGCGATAGCGAGGCGGGTCTTCTCGCCGCCGGAGAGTTTGCCGCAGGGTTTGTTCAGATCGTTCGGGCCGAAGCCCAGCCGCTTCAGGACGCCGGGAATATCGCGCAGGTTGTCGTAGCCGCCCATCGCGTCGAACCGGTCGTGCAGAACCCCGTACTCATCCATGATGCGCAGCAGTTCTGCCTCGTCCGTGACCGACCCCATCTCCTGCTCGACCTCGCGCATGCGCCGCTCCATCTCCTGAACGTGCGCAAACGCCGCCTCCGCCTCCTGCAAGACCGTCCGGCTCGGATCTACGGCATCCTCCTGCTTGAGATAGCCGGTGCGAATTCCCCGCCAGTAGTTGATGGTTCCCTTTTCGGCCTCCTGCTGCCCGGTGAGGATACGCAACAGCGTCGTCTTTCCGATCCCGTTGCGCCCGACCAGCCCCAACTTCTGCCGCCACTCCAGCTTGAAGCTGACGCCGGTAAAGATGACATCCGGCCCAAACCGCTTTTCCAGATTGTTGACTACCAGTAAGCTCATACCATTCCGTTCCTATTTCGCCAGGATCTCTCCGGCTTGCAATCCTCTCTATATCGTCACACACACCGCTTTCGTTAAGGTTCTACGTAACTCGCTGGCTCACCCTCACCCCCTACCCCTCTCCCTCAAGGGGAGAGGGGCGACGATAGAGACGATAGATTGGTAGACTGTTACCGTTGCTGCCGCCATGTTCGCATAGGAGTGACGCTCCGCGTAACCCAGGGCCGCCACCTGCAATCTCTCCCGCAATGTCGCGTCTTCCAGTACCTGCCGGAGCGCGGCGGACAACGCGTCCACCGCCTCGGAGCGAAACAGCAGCAGGCACTCGCCCTCGTTGGCGACAATCTCCCGATGGGGAGCAATGTCGGAGGCGACGATTGCACGCCCATTGGCGAAGAGATGCGCCAGCGATGCGGAGCCGGACGACTGCAGAAAGGGCGCAACGGCTACGTCGGTCGCTGCCATCACCTGGGGGATCTGCATATCGGGCAGATACCCCGTAATGCGCACGCGCTCCTCCAACCCCTCCCGTGCGATCAGCAACTGCAGATTGACAACATATTCGGAGCGGTCATCCGGATGCCGATCCCCCGCCAGCAGCAGGACCACATCCTCCGGCAACTGCTTCAGCGCCTCGATTGCCAGCCGATGCCCTTTCTTGGACGACAGAAACCCGAACAGGGTTACCACCCGTCGCCCGCTCAACTCCAGGTCGCGCTTCGCCGTCTCCGGGTCCGGCATGGGGTCGGCGGGCGGCACCCCGACCGGGATCACATCGATCCGCCCCTTCTCAGCGCCGAGCGTAATCAGGCGCTCCCGGTCGCGCTCGGTATGCACGATCCACCGTTGGATCGCCGGATGGAGGAAGTTGGCCCGATTGGTGTGTTCCAGGGCGCGGCGAACCGGAAACCATGCGGAGGGCGCCGGCTCTGCGATCTCGTGGACCGTCATGACGAGGGGAACTCGCACTGCATCGAGAAATGCGCGCGCATGGTTCTTGTAGGGCGCTACCCCGC
>DATGIG010000652.1:0-7852 GCA_035295825.1 Chthonomonadaceae bacterium
ATCAGCGAACCGAGGGCGCGGGGCGTGAGCTTCTGGAGGATGAGCGAGTTCGTCGGGCGGTTGCCGGTGAAGACCTTGTGCGGGATAAGCTTCTCCAGCGCCTCGCCGCTCATGCCGGAGGCGACCAGTTCCGCACGTACCGCTTCGGCAGTCTTGCCCTTCATGAGGGCCTCGGTCTGGGCGAAGAAGTTGGAGAGCAGGATCTTATGATGCTCTCCGATGGGGTTCTGCGTCTCGACCGTGGCGATGAAGTCGGCGGGAATGAGCTTCGTTCCCTGGTGGATAAGCTGATAGAAGGCGTGCTGCCCGTTGGTTCCGGGTTCACCCCAGATGATGGGGCCGGTCTGGTAGTCCTCGATCCGCTGGCTGCTGCGGTCCACGCCCTTGCCGTTGCTCTCCATGTCGCCCTGCTGGAAGTAGGCGGGGAAGCGGTGCAGGTACTGGTCGTAGGGGAGGATGGCGACGGTCTGCGCCCCAAAGAAGTTGTTGTACCAGATGCCGATCAGCCCCAGGAGGGCGGGCAGGTTCTGCGCGATGGGCGCAGTGCGGAAGTGGTTATCCATCAGGTGCGCGCCGGTGAGCAGTTCGTCGAAGTTGTCCATGCCGATGCTGATGGCGATAGAGAGGCCGATGGCCGACCAGAGCGAGTAGCGCCCGCCGACCCAGTCCCAGAAGGCGAACATGTTGGCGGTATCGATGCCGAATTTGCTCACCTCTTTCGCATTGGTGGAGAGAGCGACGAAGTGCCTGGCGACGGCGGAGGCGTCCGGCGCGGACTTCAGGAGCCAGTCCTTGGCGGTGTGGGCGTTGGTCAGGGTCTCCTGCGTGGTGAAGGTCTTGGAGGCAACAATAAAGAGGGTGGTCTCCGGGTGGCAGACCTTGAGCGTCTCGGCGATGTGCGTGCTGTCTATGTTGGAGACGAAGTGCGTGTTCAGGCCGGGCTGTGCGTAGGGCTTGAGCGCCTCCGTCACCATGACCGGGCCGAGGTCGGAGCCGCCGATGCCGATGTTGACGACATCCGTGATGGCCTTGCCGGAGTATCCCTTCCACGCGCCGCTGCGGATCGCCTCGGAGAACTCCCGCATATGCGCCAGCACCGCGTTGACTTCCGGCATCACGTCCTCGCCATCCACCAGAATGGGGTGGTTGTCGCGGTTGCGGAGGGCGATGTGCAGCACGGCGCGGTTCTCGGTGATATTGATCTTCTCGCCGGTGAACATCCTCTCAGTCCAGCCCATGAGATCGGCCTGCTCCGCGAGGTGGATAAGGAGTTGCAGGGTCTCTTCGGTGAGGCGGTTCTTGGAGAAGTCCAGCAGGATGCCTTCGGCCTCCCGTGAGAACTTGGTGAAGCGCTGCGGATCTGCGGCAAATAGGTCGCGCATCTCCAGTTTCGACGCGGTTTGATAGTGGCTCTCCAGCGCCTTCCATGCGGCGGATTCGGTCAGTCGGCTCATTGATTCCTCCTTGTGGTGGGCCTGATGGTTCTGTCCCTTCAGTATACTCGTTTCCTCTCCACATTTAGAACTCGTTCTCACCCAAAGCTCTGAGGAGGGCGAGGCAGCGTTCGGTCCCTTTCAGGCTCATCTTGACGCGGGGCTGGTGGACGCCCTCGCTGGGTAGGGCGATGGATAGAGTCGGGGCGATCGGAGTGAAGAGATACGTCTGGCTGCCGCTGCGAGCGGCGGAGAGGTGCAATTCGACGCCTTGCGCCTGGAGCTTGTCGGCGACGCGGATGCCGAACATGGGGTCAATGAAGTTGCGGCCCTCGAAGATGCGGATGGCGGGCATATCCAAGCGCCCCTCGCCGATATTGTTGATCCAGGGCACATCGGCGTTGACCAGCAGCTTGAGCCTGGGTGATCTCTCCTGGAGGAAGGTTACGGCCTTGCGGGCGACATCCATGGCGCACTCCTCGGCCATCACGAACAGCGCGCCGACCTTCGGGCTGTCCAGCGCACGGACCGCCTCCGCAACGGTATAAACCGTAACGCGCGGATCGAGCGCCTTGCCGTCTATAATATCGCCGTCAAAAGTGGTCTCCTGCCGGAATGTGAAGACCGTGCGGTAGGGTCGTATGCCCTCGCCATGCAGCACCAGGCGCTCTTCGGCGTTCACAATGATTACTTCGGAGCGCACGGGATAGGCGCTGTCGCCCTCCTCGGCAAGATAATCGAACGCCTGCAGCGCCGCCTGCACATAGATACCGGCCTGGTTCCCCCAGATCCGCGTATCGTAACCGCCGCCGGAGCGGGGACCATAGACACAGCCGCCGATCTCGTCCACATGGGCGACAAAGACCTTCTCCAGCGCCTCCGGCCCGGCTCCGGCCTTCTGAAACAGGCAGAAGGCGTCGGAAGCGAAGGTGCGGGTGTAGCCGTCGCCAAAACGCTGCGCCAGCAGGTTCAGCACCGGATTGCAGGCGGTGCCCACCGACGGGATTTCGGTCAGCGCTTTCAAGAAATCGGTATCTATCATGGCGTGCTCCTTGATATTCTGATAAATTTGTCTTCCTTGTTCTCCTTTCGTCTGCCTCTCCCCTGCTCGATTTTCCTACCTGCGATAGATGCGCGTTGCGCAATGAACTTTAGTCTATTGCGCAACGCCATTCGCGATCCACAACAAGATGTGGTTAAAGCGGAGATTGATAACCCCCGGTCACTTGGAAGTGGCGGAGGCCGGGATCAGGCTGGGCGTCACCTGCACGGTCTGGCCTGCATTCAGGCCCTGCTTGATCTCGATGTACTTGCCATCGCTCATGCCGGTCTGGACCACGACGGGCTGCCACTTCCCGTTATCCAGGGCGTATACAATGGGCCGACCGGTCTCATCCTTCGAGACGGCTTCGGCGGGAACGGCCAGAGCGTTTTTCACCTCGCCGACTTTGACGGAGGCCGTCGCGGTATCCTGCGGCTTGACCATGCCCCCGTCGTTGTTGAAGGCGATCTGCGCAATGAACTGCGCTCCCTGAATGCCCCCGTTCGCGCTGCCCGGCGCGGCCTGGGTGGTGATCCGCTCCACTTTGCCGTCGAACTGCTTATCTTTGATGGCATCGAAGGTGAGGGTCACGAGCATCCCCTGCTTGACAACACCTGCTTGCTGCGAGCTCATCGGGGCGTCGATTTTCAGGGCGTTCAGATCTACCACGACCGCGACCGGCGTATTGTCCTGGCCCACCTGCTTGCCCGGCTGGGCATTGAGCGTGATGACGGTTCCGGAAATGGGCGCGCGTACCTGCGACATCCGCTCCCCGGACCTAGCCCGGCGATAGTCATCCCGCGCCGCGTCCAGTTGCTGCTGATAGGAGAGCAGCCCCGCATCCCGGTCGGCTTTCGCCTGGTTCAGCGCCTGCTCGGCGTCCGCAACGTCCATGGTAGGCGTCGTGGTGACGGTGACGGTAGAGCCGTCGGGATTGGTCGTCGTGTTGGAAGTCGAGGTTCCGGACTGCGCGGCGCGAGCGGCGTCCAGTTGCGCTTGCGCCGCTTTGATGGCCTGGTCATAGCTCGCCTTGGCGTTGGCATACGCGGTCTCGGCGGCCTGAACGTTCTGCTTGGCGGCCTGGAAGGTCTCATTGGCGGTAGGATTGGCGAGTTCCACCAACACGTCGCCTTTTTTCACAGTCGCCCCCAGGGTCGTATCTACCTTATCCACGACGGCGCTATAGACGGCACGGGCCTCACCGTAGGCAGAGGGAGGCGTTGCGACGCTCCCTTTCAGCGCGGCATAACCGACGATATCGCGCTGCTCCACCATGGCAGGGCGGGGACGGGTCGCATTATAAACAAAGAATCCGGCCACAACAACCACGACAACGGCAAGGATCGCTATCGGAAGCCACGGACGGGCGGGCACAGGGCGCGGTTGAGAAGCATTGACAGCCATAGTACACCTCTTGATACACAGAGTGAGCGGGCTCCCAGGAACCCAACCCCGCAGAAAGGACGGTGCGAAGGCGCTTGCTGTTCCTGAACCGTCCGGAAATTTGTCTAAAAAGAGATGTTGGGATATGCCGGTTTGCGCGTAAGTCTATATAGCGGACAGAACCTATGCGGGAAAGAGGACGATGACGAGTATTGCAATGGCTCAAACGCCCCCCGAAGTAACGGACGAAACGCTGGCGAAGGCGGCTCAGGCGGGCGATACAACCGCGTTTGCAGCATTGGCAGCACGCTACAGGGAGGTAGCTTATGCCTATGCCTATGCCTGCCTCCGCAATCGCGATGAGGCCGAGGACACCGTACAGGAGGCGTTCGTCCGCATCTATCAGGCGTTAGGACGCTTTCGCTCGTCCGAATGCTGGGGCGCGTGGACGATGCGCATCGTGCGCAACCTCTGTACGGACGCACTGCGCCGACGCCGACGCAAAAATTTCCCGCTGGAGGAAGCGAGCGAAGTGAGTGATCGAGGCCCGTCGCCGGAGCAGTTCATGCTCGCCTCGGCGCGGACGCGGGAGCTAAACGCAGCCATTGCCGCCCTGCCGGAAAAGTACCGCATTCCCCTCCTGATGCACTACGGCTCCGGTCGGACGTATCGGGAGATCGCCCTCGCCCTCGGCCTCTCGGAGAGCACGATTGGAGGCCGACTGGCCGGAGCGTTGCGCCTGTTGCGCCGCCGCCTGCGACAGGAGGAAATACGATGAAACTGCTCTGCTTATGGAATGAGCGCCATCTGTCGCGACTGGCAGTCGCAGGGCGAACCCTCCCGGAGGGATCACGCCTGGCCGACCATATCCGCCACTGCCCGGACTGCCGGCGCATGTGGCAGGAGTTCTCGCTGCTGACCACAGCGCTCCCTGCCGCCCTTGCGGACCCTCTGCCGATGCCGAGGTGCTCCCTGCCGACGCTACCGGCCCGGCACACACGCCGTCCCGTGCTTCGCATGTCGCTTGCGACACTGGCTGTGAGCGGCTTACTGCTGGCGACATGGATCGGGGCGACCTATGGAGTGCGCCCCAAGGGGTCGGGCCATCCGAGCGCTGTCGTCAAGGTGTTTGGAACACCTACGCCCTCCCCACTCGCTCAGGCCGCTGCCGTTCAGAAAGGAGATCCGGCCAGGCCGCAGCCCAATGCCGAGAAACACTCCCATGCGGCGCCTCCGTGTGACTGCCCGCCAGCGGAGTCGGAGACGGCATTGCCGAAACTGGCTACCTTAGAAGATGCGCCTATTCCACGGGCCAGCACGTCTAACGAGGTCCCGGAGGCGATCTCTGCGGAAGACTGGGGGAAACTGGGAACCCTCTACGCCGTCAACGGCGATTATGCCGACGCTGCGGATGCGTATGGCCGCGCGTATGAGGCGCAGCCCGATCCGGATTTGGCCCTCGCCGCCGGCCAGAGCGCGGAATCTGCGGGCGAGGTGAATGAGGCCCTCGCCTACTATCTCCACGCCCTGGAGACGTCTACCGAACCGCAACTCTACCCTGAAGAGGATGAACAATGGAACGAAAAACTGGTTATGCTCTCTCTGGAGTGCTCCTCCTTTTAAGTCTGTCCGGTGCGGTGGCGCAGGGACAGGACTCACCGCCGCCAGGCGGGCTTCCCGATCAACCGTCCGCGCCCCAAAATCCGGGCCAGAGAGCGGCGAAGGGCCGAAATAGTATCTCCACCCCCTCGGCAAAAGGCGGGTATAACGGAACGAACTTCTCCAGTTATTCCGGCGCGGACATAACAGGTCTGCCCCTGCCCCCGGAACTGGGCAAGAAGACCATGAGCGTGATGGCCCTGCGCGAAATGTATACCCTCCATCTGACTGCGAAAGACCTCTCCGCGGCGCTGCCCCTTTTGAAAGACCTGCATAAGGCGGAGAGGACGCTGCAATCGCGCTCCGAGCAGGTCCTGGAAGAGGAGAAGCGCGCCCTTCTGACCGCTGCCCCGGAGGATACCCCGCCCCCAGGCAGCGAGGAGAAGCTACGGGATCTGATGAACGACTATAATGTCAAACAGAATGAAGTGTGGAGTTCTATCGCCAGGGCGATCGGCAAGGAGAAATCCGCCGGGTTGCGTCGCCTCATAGAGGGCGGACGCCTCCCCTACTCCAGCTTCGATTTTGGAGGCAGCAGCGGGAAAACCGGAACCAATGGACGTGGCAGAGGCAGTGGCGTGGGCGGTGGGTCCAGTTCGCTCCCCGGCCCGAGGCCAGGCAGCCCTCCGAAACCTCTTGACACGCCGAACCAACCCCTCGATCCGGCAGAGGGCCAGGATGTGGATCCCGCAGCGCCCTCTGCGCCTCTGGCGGTAGGCGTTTCGGGAGGGATTACCCTCCCTGGCGACGATACGGCTCCGGTGGCGCCGGGGCTAGCGCCTCCGGCGGGCGTCCTGGCGCCTGCAGACCCACCCAATCCGGGACAAGCGCCCCCTGCGAGCGCCATCGCACCGGCGACCCCTACCAATCCGGGACAAGCGCCTCCGAGGGCCGCCGTTACTCCTGCGGCCCCGTCTCCCGATCCGAGGGTCGCTCCCTCGGGGACCGGCTTTTTTAGCGCACCGGTGGCGCCCGCGCGCGCCGGCCAAAACCAGAACCGTAACTCCGGTCAGGGTGGGAACACGGCCTTCACATTCTTCTACGCACCGCCGCGCCTGACACTTGCGGAACTGATTGATCTGATGGAGCAGAAACTGAACGCCATGAAACACTGAGCGAAACAGGGCGCATATGAGAATAGGCGCTTCCATCCTCGTGATGGAAGCGCCTATTCCATTTCGGTTTCCTGTAGGGGCAACCCCCTGTGGTTGCCCTGCAATCCACTGCGGTTGCCCAGGGCAGGCACAGGGGCCTGCCCCTACGTCCCTTGCCGATCTTAACGGCGCGGACGGAAGCGCGCTTTCGGCACCTCGTCCTCTTCCTCTTCGGCTGCCGCTGGGGCAGGCGTTTCCGGACGGGGACCCCGGTCGCGATCTCGTTCGCCGCCTCCGAAGCGGGGACCACGATCCCGATCTCGCCCGCCCCGGTCGCCGCCGCCGAAGCGTCCGCCGCCACCGCCGCGCCCGTCATCGGGGCGCTTCGCCATCGAGGGATCGAACGGCTGGTCCAGGTTGATCGCCGACAGGTTGATACGGCCCTGGCCGTCCACCTCGATCACGCGTACCTGGATCTCATCGCCGACCTTGACGGCCTCTTCCGGCCTGCGCACCGGCGGGTTCTTGAGATGGCTGACGTGTACCAACCCCTCCTTGCCGGGAAGGATCTCCACAAAGGCGCCCATCCCGATGAGCCGGGTGACCTTACCGGTGAACAGCGTGCCGACCTCCACGTCGCCGACCAGGCCCAGGATAATGTCGGCTGCCCGTTTGCCCGCGTCCTGATCCACGGCGGCGATGAAGATCTTACCGTCCTGCTGGATGTCTATCTGCGCGCCGGTATCGGCGGTGATCTGTTTGATCATCTTGCCGCCGGGGCCGATGACCGTGCCGATCTTCTCCGGATTGATCTCGATGGTGAAGATGGACGGCGCGAACTGGCTCAGAGCGCCGCGCGGCTCGGAGATGGCCTCGGTGATCTTGCCCAGAATATGGAGTCGGCCCTGCCGGGCCTGCTCCAGCGCCTGCACCATCACATCGCGGGGAATGCCCTGGATCTTGGTATCCATCTGGATGGCGGTGATGCCCTCGGTGGTCCCGGCTACCTTGAAGTCCATGTCGCCGGAGAAGTCCTCCATGCCCTGAATGTCGGTCAGAACGGCGTACTTGTCGCCCATGGTCATCAGGCCCATCGCCACGCCTGCAACCGGCGCTTTGATCTTGACGCCCGCGTCCATCAGGGCGAGGGTCGAGCCGCAGACCGACGCCATCGAAGTGGAGCCGTTGGATTCCAGCACTTCGCTCTGCAGGAGCATCGCGTAGGGGAAATCCTCCACCGG
>DATGIG010000653.1:0-3817 GCA_035295825.1 Chthonomonadaceae bacterium
CGGGCAGCAACCTGTCTCAGGTGGATGTCACCACGCAGCAGGGAGCGACCAACGCGATCAAGATCGCGGATGAGGCGATCTCTCAGGTGTCTCAGTTGCGCGCCAACCTGGGTGCGTTCGAGAGCAACACCCTCCAGAGCACGATCCAGGCGCTGGGCGTCGGCGTCGAGAACCTCTCGGCTTCGGAGAGCCAGATCCGGGACACGAACGTGGCTCAGGAAGTGGTGAACCTGACGAAGAACCAGATCATCCAGCAGGCGGGTACATCGGTATTGGCTCAGGCCAACTCCGCGCCGCAGCAGATCCTCCGGTTGCTGCAGTAACCCAAACCGGCGAGTAGCATAGACTATCTCGTCTCTTGAGGAGGGCTGGGTACGGATCGTACCCGGCCCTCCTCTTGCATCATTCTTCCAAATCGAATATACTTCCTGAGTGGAACGACGAGACGATGCCGGCTCTCCCGAAGATGTTGGACGGAACCCTGGGAGAGGGGCCTGTTTTACCGTGATGCTCCCATCTCTGCCCAAACCCGGACGGACGTAAGTCGAGCCGATACGATGCATTCGACGCCGGATGAACCGAGCGATCAGGAAGGAGTGCCACAAGATGCCCCGTCTCTTGCTCGTAGATGATGATCGGTTTTTGCTCCGTGCGGTCGAGAAGCTGCTCTCGGCGGAGGGATACTATTGTCAGACGGCTGTGAGCGCGGAGGAGGCGCGTCGTGCCCTCCTTGGGGACCCCTTCGACATGATGGTACTGGATGTGGGGCTTCCGGACCAGGATGGGTTTACCCTCTGCCGCCAGATCCGCACCCGGCATCGCATGCCGGTGCTGTTCCTTACGGCACGTGACGAAAATGCCGACAAAGTGATCGGGCTGGAAGTGGGGGCGGACGATTACCTGACCAAGCCGTTTGCGCCCAGGGAACTCGTCGCCCGCGTGAGGGCGCATCTGCGGCGGGCGACCGAGTACAGTCAGGCGCCGCAAGCCTCGGATCAGATCCGATTGGGGGGGCTGGTGGTTGACGTAGACCGCCGTGACGCCCTCTGCAACGGCGAACCCGCCCATCTGACGGAGCGGGAGTTCGCCCTGCTGCACTTGCTGGCGCGGCATCGGGAGAAGGCGCTGGCTACCGACTGGATTTTCGAGAGCGTCTGGGGATATGACGCTGAATTGGGGGTGAAGACGCTGGCGGTTTACGTGCGCCGCCTCCGGCGCAAGATCGAGGCGGACCCGGATAATCCCCGCTATCTGATCACGGTACGGGGATTCGGGTATAAACTGACCTCGGGTGGCTGAGGCTGGAGCCCACTATTCCGAAAACAGGGAGACGAGGCGATGCTCGATTGCAGGGCTAGGCGTGAAAATAGCCTGCATCTGCGTTTTCCAGTCCCTCTGAGCGATGGTTGTACCGAATTGCATGCGGCGTGGGAGCAAGCCGCGTGTGCGGATCAGGCGGTCCAGGGCAAAGAGCGCCGCCCGGCGTTGGAATACCGCCTCGGATACCGCGTCTCTTTGCAGCGCACTCCACTCCCAGAACTCAAGCCACAAATCCCTTCTCTTCATAGGTTTCCTCACGTCGATTCGTCTACATGTCGCCGTTGCCGGACTGCTCCGCCGGGTCGGCAGCGCGGATGATCCGTTCCAGGGCCACGAGATAGCGATGGAATGCCTGACGTCCGGGTTCGGTCGGGGTGTAGGTGGTGCGCGGTTTGCGCCGCACAAACTCTTTACGTACTTCGATATAGCCGCGATCTTCCAGCAGCGCGAGGTGGGTGCTGAGATTGCCGTCCGAGAGGGACAGGGTCTCTTTGAGCAACTTGAAGTCCGCCTCTCCCAGTGCCAGCAGCGTAGACATGATACCCAGCCGCGCCTTCTGATGGATCGCTTCATCCAGGCTGCCCAACGCCTCCAACGCTTCGACCGCATGGGAGGCGTTGGGGTGGGAAGCCAGCACATCAATCATCACTTCTCTTCTCCTTAATCCCTATCAGCATGGCTGAGGCCAGGCGTTCTGGTAGAGGAGGACGGGGTGTGGAATCGATACTTGCGTTCACGCCCATCCATCCTTGCGTCCCATCAGAATGCCATACCCGATATGAAAACCACCAAAAGCGACTGCCATCATCGGCAATCCCCACTGGGGCGGCAGGAACAGGGTAATTGCGCCCGTACCGAGAAATGCCGCCCCCAGATAGGTGACTTCACGTTGTGAAAACAACCCCACCGCACAGACCGCGATGCCGTAACAGAGCATCCAGATCGGGAAAATCTGATCCAGGATCCCATGCTGCAGGAAATAGAGCGTTACCAGCACCCCTGTGCCCAGGCCGGGGGCGGAGGCGATCGTCATCTGCTTACCCAGATGGGATAGGATGCGTTTGCCGACCATGGCCGCACGGCGCTTTGTAAGCAGGTAGTCCGCACCGATGGCGAAGCAGATAACCAGGGTCCAGGTGACCAGGAAGTCCGCCTGGTAGTCCGCCGGATGGAGCACGGTCTGCCGGAGCGAGTTGGTAATCAGGCAGCCGGCGATTGAGGCAACACCGGCCAGTACTCCCGACACCCCGGAAAAAGTGGAGTGCTTGGTGGATCGCTCCATTAGGCCACGGATCACGCGAAGGTTCTCCTCCGCTTCGCGGGCATCCGGCTCTCGAATCTCTCGCAGCATAGTCATGATGCTTTCTAACCATCGAATTGGTGAAAAGCGCTTTGTTGGGCAAAGTTCACACCTTATAGTATAGGCTAGCTTGCCTGAAAAGTCAAGGGGAGAGGTGTTACAGAACTGCTTTCTGTCGCCAGGCCGTGAACGACCCGGATTAGAAGAGCAGTTGGTGCCGATGGATGGAGACGCTCTCCAGGAGGCCGATGCTGGTCAGCGTCACGATCACATTGCTGCCGCCGGCGGAGATGAGCGGTAGCGGTACCCCGGTGACCGGCAAGATACCCACGTTCATGCCGATATTGATGAGGACATGGAAGGCAAACATAGCCAGGACGCCGCTGCCGATCAGTTTGCCGTAGAGGTCTTCGTCGGAGGAGGCGACGATGACGATACCTCGGAACAGGATCCCGGCGTAGAGGGTCAGGACGACGCAGCAGCCGATAAAGCCGAACTCCTCGCCCACGGTGGTGTAGATAAAGTCGGTCTGGCGTTCGGGAATGTATCCGCCATGCACCATGGTGCCCTGCAGCCAGCCCTTACCGAAAAACTGCCCGGAACCGATGGCGGTCCGCGCCTGGTAGACGTGGTAGCCGGCTTTGCCCTTGTCGGCTTCCGGATCGAAGATGGAGCGTAGCCAGGTAGTAATGCGCTGCTTCTGGTAGTCTTTGATGACCTTACCGGACATCCATAACCCGGTAAAGAGCAGGGAGCCGATGACGATCAGGCCGACCAGGTGGCGGACGCGCACCCCCGCCATAAACACCATGCCGAACCAGATGGCCAGGACGACCAGCGCCGTGCCCAGATCGTTCTGCTTGAAGATGAGCGCCATGGGCGGCAGGATGTAGAGGAGGGAGAGCAGAAAGGTTTTCAGCTCTCGGATCGTTTCATGGTGCTTGGTCAGAAACGCGGCCAGGGCCAGAATGACGAGGACCTTGGCGAATTCGGAGGGCTGAAACTTGAAGCCGGCGAGGTTGATCCACCGCGCTGCGCCGTTGATATTCGGTGCGAACTTGAGCACGATCAGCAGCAGAATCAGGTTTGCAATATAGAAGTGGCGGGCGAAACGGGCGTAGAGATGGTAGTCCAGAAGCGTAACGCCGACCAGGCTCATCGAACCGACGACGATGTAGAGGATCTGCTTCTTCCAGG
>DATGIG010000654.1:0-2604 GCA_035295825.1 Chthonomonadaceae bacterium
CGTCGCCGCGGCGCCTCCCGTACCGGTCAGCCTGCTCCTGCGAGCAACGCCGGAAAACTCCCCTATTCTGCTATCAGAGTTGTTGCGCGCAACACCATCGCACGACCCGCCCTAAGCGTCTTCCGCGTTGGAAATGCCGCCCGAGCCTTATCGCGAGGGTGTCAGGCTGCTATTTTCCATTCACTCCGGTGAAGCGCAGTCCAGGAAGATTCCAGGGCGGACAGGCGTGCAGAAAGGAGGCAGACCCAGAAACAGTATCGGTAAGACATGCAAGCTACCCTTCAGCCGGCGGACGGCATCGGAAAGGAATACCAGCCTGCCTGGGGGAGCAGGAACCTGGAGGAAGCCGGCCGCCGGATGAATCGCCTGCCGCCGGAACGGCAGGATACTTCTCGGGGCAGCGCCGAACGCCCCGACTGGCTCGTTGGCTGGCCCGGACGAAACATCCTTCCAACCTCACAGCGTATGACGGCGCACAAGGAGAATATCTGTTTGGGCCAGCTTCTTCAAATCATCGGCGCGCTCTGCATTCTCATCGCTTACACGCTCGCGCAGTTGCAGCGGCTCGACCAACGCTCCTATTCCTATCTGCTCCTGAACCTTTTCGGTTCGGCTCTCCTTGCCATCCTGGCCGCTCTGAGCCGTCAATGGGGCTTTCTTCTTCTGGAAGGGACCTGGGCGCTCGTCTCCCTGGGCGGCCTCCTCGCCCGACAGGGCTCTAATAAGCAAGCGGGCAGATAGACAGCGAACGACTTGACAACTGCTTCAGCGTGGAGGTATATTGTATACAAGAGTACGTCATTCTCAGGAATGCGTGCAGACAATTTCAGATACGAACAGCCGGTTGCCACGGCGAAAGGGAGTGTCCACAAGGGACAAGACCGGTCGCAGGGGAGGCCAGAGGTTCGCAGCGAAGCTCGGGACGGATAAAACCGTCTTTAGAGCATTTCATGCGATCTTCCGGCCTCCCCTTTACTTTGGGTAGGCGCGGAAAGGGAGAACGAACATGCTGCGCCTATCTTTGGACTGGCTGATGGCGGTGCTTTTCGTCGTGATGGTGTGGCTGTATTTCCGGTGGTTATCCCACAACGGACCTGGCGGCCATACCAGACGATAAGTGGCGGAAAAAACCGCTTTTCGCCGCAAAATACGCCATTCAGCGGATGTGTTCGCTTTACGGGCCTGCTAAGATGACGATGGCAATCATCCGTAGCAAACATCGAAATCTTAACGCGGGCAACTCTGCAAGCTAGGAGCAAAACGCCATGCAGGATCTGTTCTTCATTGTAGTCACCGTGATTTTCTTCGCGGTGAGCGCCGCGTTCGTGCGCGGCTGCGAGAAATTAGCGGAGGAGGAGACAGATGATTGATTACATCTGGACCGGCATCGTGGCGCTTCTCCTCCTCGTCTATCTGACGTATGCGCTCTTGAAGCCGGAGCGATTCTAGGAAGGAGGACCCATGACACCCATTGGAATTTTACAGATCGTGGTGTTCTTCGGTCTGATCGTGCTTGTCGCAAAGCCATTCGGCGCCTACATGGCCCGCGTCTTCGAGGGCGAGCGCACCTGGCTGGACCCGGTCCTCAAGCCCATTGAGCGCCTGCTCTACAAGCTCTTCGGCGTTAAAGAAGACGAGGACATGAAGTGGACGACCTACGGCTTCGCCATGCTGATGTTCAGCGTGGTGGGCGGGCTGCTCACCTTTGCCTTGCTGCGCCTCCAGGGACGCCTGCCGTTCAACCCGCAGCACTTCACGGGCGATAACATGACGCCGGACCTGAGCTTCAACACGGCGATGTCCTTCATCACCAATACCAACTGGCAGAGCTATACGCCGGAGCAGGTCGTCAGCTACTTCTCCAACATGGTGGCGCTGGCCGCGCATAACTGGATGTCCGCCGCGACGGGCATCGCCGTCGCCATCGCGGTCGTGCGCGGGTTCGCCCGGCATACCGTGAACGGGATCGGCAGCTTCTGGGTGGACGTGACACGCTCCATCCTCTACGTTCTGATGCCGATCTGCCTGGTCTACGCGATCTTCCTGGTCTGGCAGGGCGTGCCGCAGAACTTCCATCCGTATGTCGCGACGAAAGGACTGGAAGGCGCAGCGCAGAGCATTCCCGGCGGGGCCGTCGCCTCGCAGGAAGCCATCAAAATGCTGGGCACGAACGGCGGCGGCATCTTCAACGCTAACTCGGCGCATCCCTATGAGAACCCGACGCCGCTTTGCAACTTCGTGCAGATGCTCTCCATCTTCCTGATCCCCGGCGCCCTGTGCCTCACCTTCGGCAAGATGGTGCGCAGCTACCGGCAGGGCTGGGCGATCTTCGCGGCCATGTCGGTCCTGTTCGTCGGCGGCGTCGCCACATGCTACTACTTCGAGGCGAAGGGCAACCCGACGGTAACCCATCTGGGCGTGATGGCGCAGGATACCGGCGCGCAGCCGGGCGGCAACATGGAGGGCAAAGAGACGCGCTTTGGTATCTCCGCGTCAACGCTGTTCACCACCGTGACGACCGACGCTTCGTGCGGCGCTGTGAATAATATGCACGACAGCCTCACGCCGGTCGCCGGCTTTGTGCCGCTGTTCAACCTCTACTGC
>DATGIG010000655.1:0-43041 GCA_035295825.1 Chthonomonadaceae bacterium
GTTTGGATGCCAATCTTGCGGACGACTCAAGTGTCAAAACGGATGTCCACGTTGCAACCATTCTTTGGAATGGAGTCGAAGTAGACGTAGCAATATTGGCAATGGGGCGTCGTCCTTTGCTGGGAACGGTGCTTCTGCAGAATAAGCGGCTTGGGATAGACTTCGAAAACAATGGCCCGGTAACAATAGAGGACTTGCCGTAACCGAAAGCCATCGGCCCCAAAATCGCATGTAGAAGACAATCCTCATACCATCCATAGAGCCACTGTCTGCCAGCAAAACCGCTTTCCCCGACTACCCTTTGCCCCGCAACCGTGAAATAGCTTGTCCTCCGCTCATTCTCAACCTGGTATACCGCATATAGATGTCGCTCTTGACTCTCCTTAGATTCCTCGTTATAATACCGAAGAGACGTTCACCTGTTACTTTATTCGTAGTAAAGGATTGCCAGTTTCTTTGGTTTTTGCTGTCCCATTCCGGTGTTCTACCGAAAAGTCGGTAGAACACCAAGTTCGGTGGCAACTCATACGGATTGTGCATAGTATCAAGTAGGAGCGCAAAGAATATGAATGACGAACTCTCCATCTACAAATATGATCTGGCTATATCTTTTGCTGGTGAGCAAAGAAGCATAGCCGAATCACTTGCATCACGTCTTGATGCAAGTGGCTATTCTATCTTTTACGATCAATTCGAGACAGCTCAATTGTGGGGCACGGAATTGCCAGTAAAGCTAGGAGACATTTACGAAAAGCAGGCTCGCTACTGCCTAGTAGTAGTGTCTGAAGAGTACGTCCAGAAAATGTGGACCAACCTGGAGCGGAGTTTCGCAATCTCGCGTGCGATCAAACAGCGGGACGACTATATACTGCCTTTACGAATAGATGGTGTCGAATTACCGGGTATTCCACCTACGATTAGCTATGTTGACATGAATATAACATCGGAAGACGCCATTTATGGCCTCCTCCTACAGAAACTGGGTGAGCCTCATCATGTCCATAATGTGGTCGGTATTTCCTCGGAAGAACAGGAGTTGGTCAGAGAACTCATAGGTATATGCAACCGTCGCGCCCTCTTCACAAAAATGGATTCAGAGATAAATATGGAGGCCATGTTCGATTCGCTCGGAGAATGTTTGGCTGGTGTCCAGCGCATCTCTTCAAAATTACATCAACCTGACCTTCAGTATACTTCACTGCTTATCGTGCGTGATCTGGATGAAATTGAAAGGCTACGCATGCGTGACTTCGGGGCGATATCCAATTTTTGGCCCCAGCGAGCAAGAGAAGACATGGAGAGGCTCAAAATTAGTATAATCGGCCACCTCCACCAGATTCGGCGTAGATCTGGGATCCAGTTTCAAATGCCCACGTCTTTGAGGTTCGACCACTTTTATTCTGTAGAGCAGGCCAACGAGAGACTGCAGAAGTAGCAGATCCCTCTTGCTATATGTACATGGCTGGTGTTTGCTGAACTGCATATATAAGCGGTGCATCAATGTACCCCATGATGGAAATCATACTTCACCCTCAGCTTGTGCCTTCACGCCCCATAAGGGCGTAGACTTCCTCAAGTAGGACGCGTAGTTCGTCAGCGATAGAGTCTGGTGGGGTTCCTGCTAAGGCCGTTGCAATCAAGCGTTCAGCTTCTCGGTATTCACCACAGTCTCGTGCCAACGTGGCAGCACTGCGATAGAGAACAGAACGGGAGGGTTCTGTTTGTGCCTGTTCTGCCGCTTGCCTTTCCAACAGAAAGGCTTGACGGGCGAACTCACGCGCGTTTGAAAGTTGCTTTTGCCTGCGAGCCACAAACGCCTGCTCTGCCAATACCATTGCCTGCTGATGTAATTCAGTGACAGGGTTCATTCTCAGATCTCCACGGAGGTACAGAGAAATCAATCTCTGTGCCTCCGTTTCTTTTGGCGCGGGTGGTTAAACTACTTGCGCATCTCGTCGAAGAGGGCGAGGGCCTCCTCCAGCGATTTGGCACCCAGGTCGCCTTCGCCGCGCTTGCGGATGCTGACCGTGTTGTTCTCGATGTCCTTGTCGCCCAGGATGAGCATGATGGGGACCTTCTGCATCTCGTTTTCGCGGATGCGCTTGCCCATCTTCTCGTTGCGGTCGTCCACCTCGGCCCGGAAGCCGGCCTCCCTCAATTTCGCGCAGACCTCCTCGGCATAGGGGTTATGGCGGTCGGCGATGGGGATGAGCGCGATCTGCTGCGGAGCCAGCCAGAACGGAAACGCCCCCGCATACTGCTCGATGAGCAGCCCCATAAACCGCTCCGTCGTTCCCGTCACAGCCCGGTGCAGCACGACTGGCGTCTGGCGCTCCCCATGCTCATCCACATACTCGCAGCCCAGGCGCGCCGGCTGGATGAAGTCCACCTGGATCGTCGAGGCCGTCCACTCGCGGCCCAGCACGTCCTTCGTCTGGAAGTCCGCCTTCGGGCCATAGAACGCTGCCTCGCCAGGCGCCTCGAAGTACTCGACGTTGTTGGCTTCCAGGGCGCGGCGGAGGGCGTCCGTCGCCCGGTTCCACTTGTCGTCGTCGGCGACGTACTTGCCGCCGGGTTCCGTGCCCCGCATGGAGAGCCGGACGCGGTAGTTGTCGAAGCCGTAGCGCGTCAGCACCTCACGGATCAGCCGAAGAGCCAGACTGAACTCCGCTTCGACCTGCGCCTCCGTGCAGAAGATATGGCAGTCGTCCTGCGTCAGCGCCCGCACCCGCGTCAGGCCGTTCAGTTCGCCGGACTTCTCATACCGGTAGAGCGTGGCGAACTCCGCGTAGCGCAGCGGCAGGTCCCGGTAAGACTTCAGGCCGCTCTGGTTGAACAGCGTCATGTGCGACGGGCAGTTCATCGGTTTCAGGCGGTAGCTGATGCCCGCCTCCTCATCCTTCATCGGCGGGAACATCACATCGGCGTAGTTGTCGTAGTGACCGCTCTTCTTATACAGCTCCTCGCGTACCAGGTGGCCCGTCCAGACATGCTGGTAGCCGTAGCGCGTCTGCACCTCGCGGACGTAACTCTCCATCGTGTGGCGCAGCATCTCGCCCTTCGGCAGGAAGAGCGGGATGCCGGAGCCGATGGACTCCGCCGCAAAGATAAACAGCCCCAGATCCTTGCCGATCTTGCGGTGGTCGCGGGCCTTCGCCTCCTCCAGGCGGTGCAGGTAGTCGTCCAACTCCGCCTGCGAGAACCACGCCGTGCCATAGACCCGCGTCAGCATCTTGTTCTTTTCGCTGCCGCGCCAGTAGGCTCCCGCCGTATGGAGCAGTTTGAAGTGCTTGAGATGGCCCGTGCTGGGGACATGCGGTCCCCGGCACAGGTCGATCCAGTCGCCCTGCCGGTAGAACGAGATGACCTCGCCCTCCGGCAGGTCGTCAATCAACGCGATCTTATACGGCTGATCCAGCTTCTCCTCGAACGCCCGCGCCACGGGGCGATCCATCTCCTCACGGACGATCGGCAGATCGCGCTTGGAGATCTCCCGCATCTTCGCCTCGATCCGCTCGAAGTCTTCCTCCTTGATCGGCTCCGGCAGGTCGAAATCGTAGTAAAAGCCGTCCTCGATGGGAGGGCCAATCGCATATTTGACGCCAGGAAACAACTCGCCGACCGCCTGGGCCATTAAGTGCGCCGTGCTGTGGCGCAGATTATACAGGGCATCGTCACTGACTGCATTCATCGTATTGACTCCTGAAAATAAAAAACGCCGGCTCTCCTTAAAAGATGGGAAAGCGGCGTGGTTGCGTGATGTATCGGGATGGATGAGGCCGAACGGCGGGGATTAACGGCTTCGGCGGACGCAACAAAACGCCGCCCCGGCGGTATCAACCGACACGGGCGAAGCCTCCTGGACCCTCTGGAGTTGGACGTTTTGTGCGAACATCGTCGTAACGGACCTCATCGAATTCTGAACGCTATTATAATCGGACGGAACGCCCTTTGTCAAGAAAAACACGAAAAGGACCGAAAAGGCCGCCTCTCTGCAGTTTGCGCTGGGGTCCATGGTAGCAGAGAGAGAACGGATTTTCAATCCGGAGCGGAAGCAGAGAGGAGTCGGGGCGGGGCGTGTCGAATTCGTCGTCAGCCGGTCGCTTGGTGCGAGCGGGACAGGAAGAAAGGCATGGACGATGAAGATTCTGATTACCGGGGCCAGAGGCAACTTTCCGACGGCGCTCATCCCCCGATTGGCCTCCCAGGGCCATAATCTGGTACTGTTCGACCTGGAGCCGATGAGCGCTCCGGAACATAGCATCAGCGCGCAGGGCGATATTCGCGATGCCGGGCTGCTGACCCACGTTATGCAGGGTTGTGAGGCCGTCGTTCACGCAGTCGCCTACCACGGCAACGCCTCGGGGACGCGCAACTACGAAGACTACTATAGCGTCAACGTGACCGGGACCCAGAACGTACTCCGGGCCATGCTTCTCAATGGCGTCAAGTCCCTGGTCTTCTCGTCCAGCGAGGTGGTGTATGGGGATGGGATGCGTGGGACCCGTGTGATGGATGAGGACGTTGCCTGCGTCCCGACGCACATCTATCCGCTGACAAAGGTGCTCGGCGAGGAGATGTGCCGCTTCTATGCCCGCAAGCACGGCTTTCACATCGCCATTTTGCGGTACGGCTGCTTTATCCCGGCGGATTGGAAGGTCGCAGGCATGGGGCGCCTGAACAACTGGCTGGATCGGGAGGATGTCGCCTCGGCGAATGAGTTGGCGCTGGGAGCGGTGGCAGCAGAGGCCTTCTCCTGTGAGGCGTTCCTGATCCATTGCGCCAAGCCGTTTGTGGACAGCGATTGGCCCGTCCTGGAGACGGAGCCGGAGAAGGTGATCGAGTACTACTATCCCGGCGCGAATGCCCTGCTGGCGGAACACGACCTGCGGATCCCCCACATCCACACCCGCTACGACATCAGCAAGGCCGTGACGACGCTCGGCTACGACCCCCAGCACAACTTCGAGCAGTTCCTGGACCGCCTACGAAAAACAGGCCGCAACCTGTTTTAGGTGGTTAAATCTTGTTGCTGGGGTCGGGGGGGGGCGCGACCAGACGCGGCGTGTTGGGCTGCGTCTCCGGGTGCTTGGCGGCATAGGCCTGCAACTGCGCCAGGATCTCGGCGTAGGGGAAGCGCCCGCCGGGGCAGTAGGTTTCCCGGACATCCCGATGGCGTCGGACATTCTCCGGGGGGATATGGTACTTCGACATCAGGCCCTGGCAGAGGGTAAGGAGCGCCTTGATCTGCGCCTTGGTGGGTTTGGTGGGGTGCCAGTTGGGGTTGTCTATGGTGGAGAAAGCGCCGATGAGGCAGATGCCGAGCCAGTCGTTGTAGTGCGGGCAGTGCGCCCCCTGGCAGCGTTCCGGCCGCCCTGTTTCTACGGTCCCGTCCGGCAGAATGACATAGTGGTATCCGATATGGTAGACCCTGCCCTCGTAGCGAATAGCCCAATCCGGGTGCTGCGCGGCATGCATGGCGTCGAGCCGGGCGGCGTTCATGGGCTTGCCGCCGACGATGCCGGGCGAATCGGAGTGGTGAAACAGGATCCCCGGCGGGTCGCCCAGGATCGCCTCCGAAATACCCGAGGGGGCGGGGACGGCAGGAACCGGTGGGGGCGGGCGTCGCAACAGGCGGGATAACGCCACCGTCAGGCCGGTAAAGGCGACGCCGAACCCCACTGCAAAGAGCTGCCGCCGACGGTAGCGCCGCTTCGGCGCGCGTACCAATGCCCTCAGTGTCGAGGTCACTTTTTGGCGAAAATCCGGCCCGTTCGTCTCCATTTTCCTGCTTACCGCTGCCTTTCTGTCCCAACCTCTCTCCACAGCGGACAGAGAACTTCCCTTCCGCGCAAAGTTATTGTAGGGCTCTTTTTCGTCCCTGTCAAGAACATTTTTTGCCGCGTCAGCGTGTCCCCTTTCGGCTGTTTCTTTGCCCCTCGTTACCGTATAATTCGCGGTTTTTCGCCTCCCTGTATGTCTTAACAGGTAAAATTTTTGTCCGTATCTCCCGAAAATATGTCTCAATCTCTTGCATTCCTGTCCATTTCTATGTATATAATGTTGGTGACATCGCATCGTTCCCAGGGAGAGTAGGAAGTATGGCCGAGCAGGCCGAGATACGCCGTTTACGTTTGATGGAACTGCTGGCAGAGAGCGAAGAGCCGCAGGATCTGGAGGCGCTCGCCGACGCGCTGCATTGCGATGCGCGCACCATTCGGCGGGACCTGGACCAGGTACAGCGGCTCTTACAGCGCATGCATGGCCTGGAAGTGCGGCGGGGCCGCGTACTGATCGCGCGCTCCGGGTACAGCCCTGGCTACTTCACCGATCAGTTGGGGCGCAACGCCGGGGCGAAGCAGGTCATTGCCCGCGCCGTCGTGGCGTCGCTCTCGGACGACCAGGCGATTGCGCTGACGGCGGGCAGTACGCCCTATGCCGTCGCCTGCGAGATCCGGCGCGCGGTCGTCGAAGGAGGGCCGCCGCATAACCTGATCGTCTTTACCAATAGCGTCCCCTCTCTGCTCGAACTGGTGGCGGCGGGCGTCTCCACCGGGGTCATGGGCGAAATCTATGCGCCGGAAGACTGCGCGTTTCATACGCCGGAGTTTCATAGCGCGTTTCAGCCCAGCCTGGCGATTGTCGGCGCCAGCGGCGTTCTGGTCGGCTCCGGCCCAGGCCAGAGCGGCCTCGATCTCTTCTCGCATCGTGCCGAGGAGGCCGCATTTCTCAAGCAGGTACTCGCGGGCGTCCCGGAGATCATCATTGCTGCAGACAGCACCAAGCTGGGCCGCCGCCACCCGTGGAGTTTCGGCGGCAGCACCCTGCATGGCAAGCGTGTGCGCCTCGTCACGGAGACGTTGACGGAGGCGCATCAGGAGGAACTGGCGCAACTGACGGAGCGATTGGCGCAGTACGGAACCGCCTTCACGTATGAGGCGGCCTGTCATTCTACGGAAAACGGCGTTTCCCCAGCCGGTACGTCCGTAACGTCTGAATAGCGAACTTTCATCGCGAAGAAAGAGCAAAATATCATGTGTGGTATCACTGGATATATCGGCGAGCGACCTGCGGTCGAAACCGCCCTCAATAATCTTAAGCGCCTCGAATATCGAGGCTACGATTCGGCAGGCGTCGCCTTCCCCAACTGCTCACGGGTTCAAGTCGTGCGGGCGATAGGCAAGATCGTCAACCTGGAGCAGGCCCTCCAGGGCAAGGAGAGCGTGGCCCGGGTCGCCATTGCGCACACCCGCTGGGCCACCCATGGCCGCCCCAGCGAGGCCAACGCCCACCCCCATACGGATTGCACCGGCCGGCTCGCCGTCGTCCACAACGGCATCATCGAGAACTACGCCGAACTACGCCGGGAGCTGATCGCCCTGGGCCATCGCTTCACCTCGGAGACAGACACCGAGGTCCTCGCCCACCTGATCGAGGAGTGCCGCAAGGCCGAGGCGGAGCGGGGGCATGAGGGGATCGAGGGCATGATGGAAGCGGTGCGTGCGGCCCTGCGGCGCGTGACCGGCTCGTACGCCATCGCCGTTATCTCCCAGGACGCCCCCGACGCCGTCTTTGTGGCCCGCAAGGATTCGCCGCTGGTCATCGGGCTGGGCGAGGGCGAGAACTTCCTGGCCTCCGATATTCCCGCCGTGATGCGCTATACCCGCCGGGTCGTGCTGCTGGAGGATGGGGATGTGGCGATGATCGCCCCGGACCGGGTGATCCTGACCGACCTCCATGGCGAGACGGTAGTACGCGAGCCCCTGGAAGTGACCTGGGACGATGCGGCGGCGGAGAAGGGCGGTTTTCCGCACTTTATGCTCAAAGAGATCCATGAGGGTGCGCGCACGGTGCGCGCCACCCTGCGAGGCCGCCTGATGGAGAACGGCACGGTGGCTCTGCCCGGCCTGCCCTTCACCGCCGAGGACTGGAAGCGCTTCAAACGGGTCGCGATTGTCGGCTGCGGCACCGCGTACCATGCGGGCGTGGTGGGCAAGCGGCTGTTCGAGCAGCTCCTGCGCCGTCCGGTCGAGACGAGCATCGCCAGTGAATTCCGCTACAGCGACCCGCTAGTGGACGCCGAGACCCTGGTGGTGCTGATCTCACAGTCCGGCGAGACGGCGGACACCCTGGCGGCCATGCGCGAAGCCAAGGCGAAGGGCGCGACCACCCTGGCGGTGGTCAATGTGGTCGGCAGCACGCTGGCCCGCGATGCCGACGCCGTGCTCCTGACGCAGGCCGGCCCGGAGATCGGGGTCGCCTCCACCAAGGCGTACCTGGCGCAGTTGACCGCCCTGGCGCTCCTGGGCCTCTACCTGGCGCAGTTGAAGCAGGAGGGCGAAGGGCTGGATCTGAGCAGCGGCGCGGGCTCCGAACTCTTCCACTCCGCCTCGGCCCTGCGCGAACTGCCCGCACTGATCGAAGCGTGCCTGGCGAAGGAGGCGGAGATCGCGGCGCTGGCCGAATCGCTGGCGCAGCATAGCAGCTTCTTCTACCTGGGCCGCGGGTACGACTATGCCGCCGCACTGGAAGCCGCGCTAAAGCTCAAGGAGATCTCCTATATCCATGCGGAGGCGTATCCGGCGGGCGAGATGAAGCACGGCCCGCTGGCGCTGGTCGAGCCGGGGGTCGCCGTCGTGGGTTTCTGCACCCAGCATAGCACCAACGAGAAGATGGTCAGCAACCTGAAAGAGGTCAAAGCGCGGGAGGCGACGATCATTGCGGTGGTACGCGAGGGCGATACCGTTCCCGACTGCGCGGACGCGGTCATTACCGTGCCCGTCACCCTCGACGCGCTCATGCCCATCGTGACCATGGTCCCCATGCAGTTGCTCGCCTACTATGTGGCGCGGGCGCGCGGGTGTGAAATTGACCAACCACGGAACCTTGCGAAGAGTGTCACCGTCGAATAAGAGGCTATTGCGGAAAAGTACGGAGATTTCAGCAGGGGGCCGAATGGAAATAAACCATTCGGCCCACTGCTTTGGCAGGAATTAGCTCAAACTATGGAAAAATTAGGAAAAATAGCGCACCTAAAAAATTGTGCAAATCTGTGTGCTATCCCACAGTAGATGAACCTGGTTTCGACGTATAATACAAATATGCTGGCGGATATTGGCTATCCGCTTTCAGTGTATAAGATAAGGCGGAAGTAAACAATGGAGCTGGCGGAAGGCCCGCATTTTACATTTCGGTTCGGGCAGAGGGTACGGATACGCCAACCGCATCCGGAAGCCGGAGCCACGGGAGAGGTCGTCAATGCGTACCTCTATCGAGACGGACGCGAGAAAGTGTTTGTTGCCGTACCCGGTGGCGAAGGCATCTATGCGGCAAACCAGTTGGAGGCTGCACCCGACGCGCGATCCGAAATCAAAGAGGAGCAGGCCGACGATTGAACTACATACCGAACTCCAATGACGGGGTTCGTGCAATAGAACGGGGATTTCTCTTTGTGGGAGAACCTTCCCTTTCACGCGTTTTCCAGTTGTGCGACGAAGTAGGCCGGATTGAGCGGCTCGCCGGTCGCATGATGTAACCAGCCCTCCCACGGGCGTAACGCGCCGGGGCGAAAGACCTCGGTAATCAGATACCGACCCACACCGGGGCTCTCGATCAGCGCATCCGGCCCTTCGCCTGGAAGGACCGTCGTGCGGAGCGTATGCAGTAACTGCGAGGCGACCATCTCGCCGAGCAGATAGTTGTGGTAGTAGACCGGCGCGGTCGCCAGGTGGATCTTCGCGGCCCAGTCCGGCGCGTAGCGCCCCTCCGGGCGCTTTACCCCTTGAAACTCCTCCACCAGCCTCCACCACACCGTATTCAGATCCTGATCCGGATCACGATAGAGTTCTCTCTCGAAGTGCGCCATCACCAGGCACCAGCGGGTGAAGACGAGCAGGTGATCCCGGATCTCCTGGCGCGCGGCCAGGCTGATGCCGTCCGCCTCCGCCTCGGCTACACCCGCATACCGCTTCAGCCAGGCGGCGTCCTTGGTGAGCCGCCCCATGAAGAGGGCGATAGCCTCTGTCGCCAGCGTGTGCGCCGGCTCCCGCAGCAGGAAGGGCATTTCGGGATCGGTGAATTTGTCGTAGACCGCATGGCCGAACTCATGGAGCATGGTGCTCATCCAGCGCTCGTTCGGGCGGTTGTTGCAAAGGACGCGCACATCCCCCTTACGGTCTATATCCATGCAGAAGGCGTGCTGGCACTTGCCGGGGCGCTCGTAGAGATCGGAGTTCTGCAGCAAGTCGTCCACGGGCAGCCCGATGGCCGAGAAGAATGTCGCCGTCAGCGCTTCCAGATCCTTGTCGGCGAAGAAGCGATCCAGGTCGGCTTCTCCCGGCCCCGGCTCCTGGAAGAAGCGGTTGGCGTAGTGCCAGGGCTGTACCTCTTCCTGTGAGATACCGAACCGCGCCGCCAGTTGGGCGTCCAGGTCGGATTTGTAGGTCTGCCAGAGGGGGTCGCTCTGATGCTTCAGATCGTCCAGCAGCGCGAAGAGGCGCGCCTCGTCCAACTCCTGAAGGGTGAGTCCCATGGCATAGTAGTTGTCGAACCCCAAACGCCGTGCCTCGCGATTGCGGAGGCGGGCCAGCTTCAGCACGCGCTCCGCCACTTCCGCTCCGACCCGCTTACTGGCCTCCCAGGCCTCACGGCGCAGGGCGCTGTCGTTCGACTCGATGAGCAGATCATCGATCTCATTATCGCTGACCGGCTTGCCCTGTACCGTGGCGCGAAAGACGTTGAAGGCGTCGGCAATCTCTATCTCCAGTGCGATCATCTCCTCGATGGTCGCCTCCTCAATCTGGTTGGCGAGATAGGCGTTGACCAGGAGTTCGCGCTGTCGGGCCAGGCGCGGCGTATCGAATGCATTCGGCGACAATCCCTTCAAAAAGGCGTACTCCTGGGGATTGGCGTAGATTTTGGCGCGACGTGCGCTCAATTCCTGAGAGCGATCCCTGGCTTCGGGGCTGCTGGTCGTTTGAAGTTCCCATTCGGCGAGCGCAACTTCGCGCTCCAGAGGTTCGACGATGGCAAGATGACGATCAATAAACGCTTGGAGAACAGAATCCTGACTCATAAAGTTTCCTTGAATAGAGATATAATCCTCACGGGTGGAAGACAAACGCGGGCGGGTCATCCTCGTATGAATGGAGGCTTTCCGTATCGGACGTCAGCTTCGAGCATGTCTGTCGGGGGCGCGACACGTACGGATCATTGTACCCGCAAATCGAGGGGGAAGCGTAACCGGCGCGTGACGATAGAAAGGAGGGGTGGTAAGCGGAGGAGTAGAACAAATTCCGAGCACAGAGGCTGTTTGGTCTCAAGTCCCGTGCCGATTAGACCAAAAATCTAGTCGCACGATGTGGACGGAACATATTCGGCAGAAGGGCCTGCTGTCCTGTCGGCTTATACGTGGCGCCCGGAGGAAGAAGCCCATCTCTCCTCCGGACGTCTCTGCTACTTGTTGCTTTGCGTCTCTGACTCGCTCCTGAACCGCACATTTCAAGCCGATGCATCGCTACCCGGAGAACACGCGCACCCCATAGCCGGACAACGAGAACTCTGCCGTAAAGGCTTCGCCCGTCAGCAGATCGCGCCGCTCCCCGCCGCCTGCAGGGAGTGTCAGCGTAACCTCCTGCCGGGTGTGGTTGAGGAACATCAGCACGCTCCGCCCGTCCGGGCCGATCCGACGGCCCACTTCCACCCCTGCGGGCGCATCGCGCCATACCGGTTCCACCTGCGCCCTCTCCAACAGCCAGCCCGTGAGCGCGTTTTGCAGCGTATCGTCCAGTACGGCCCCGACCGTGATGACCTGCCCCCCCTCAGTTCCGACCGGATGCCGTGTCACTGCGGGATGGCCGTCGAGCCAGCCGTTCGACGCGCCCCACACGGCCAGGGTCTCCGTCGTCTCCGCCAGGGGCCGCAAGCGCTCCGCCCAGAGACGGCTCTCCCCCTCCGTCGTCGCTCCCCACGAGGCGGTCAGGGGGACGGGGCTCTCCAGAGCATAGAACTCCTCCGTCTCCACGCCCGCCAGTGCGCGCAAGGGGCCGGGTTGCAGGGTCGGGAACAGGGCGTTGTGGGCATCCTTCTGGCCGCAGCGCACCGTCAGCACCAGTGTGCCGCCCTGCTCCACGAACGCCGTCAAGTGCGCGACCGTCGCATCGGGCAGTACCACCAGCGCGGGGGCGATCACCAGCTTATACCCGTCCAGCGGAGCCGTCGCCGAGATCACATCCACCCCGACATTGCGCGCCGCCAGCGGCTGATAGTAGAGTTCCAGGTGGCGCACGGGATCGAAATCCTTATGATGCCGCTGCCAGTTGAGGGACCAGCGGGCGTCGTAGGAGTGGAGCAGGGCGACCTCATTGCGGGGCGACGTGCCCTCCAGGGCCGCACTTGCGGCGGCGAAATCCCTGCCCAACTGCTGCACTTCGCTGTAGAAGGGGCGGGGCTGACCGTCCGCGCCCAGCAGCGAGCCATGGAGCTGCTCCTGCCCGCCATGTGCCGGGCGCCACTGCCAGTAGAGTACGGCGTCCGCGCCATGCGCCGCCGCATGCCAGGCCATACAGCGCGCCTCTCCCCGGTTCAGGGTGGTATTGATACCCGCCCAGTTCACCGCACCCGGCTGCGTCTCCATCAGCCAGAAGTTCTTACGCTTGAACCCGCGCGTCAGGTCATGGGCCGCTCCGGTACGGGTGTAGTCGTGGTGGCCGGTGCCGATATACCAGTCCCAGGAGGCGAAATCCAGGTCTTCACAGATCACGTAGTGGTCGAAGGCGTCGAACCAGCCCATGAAGTTGTGCGTGATCCACTGCTCCGGTGCGGCCACCTGCCGGATGGCGTCGCACTGCATCTTCTGGAAGTCGTGCCAGGTGCGGGTCACGAAGTGACGGAACGCCAGCATCAGGCCGGGGTTGTGGGGGCCGATGGGCAGCGGGATCTCGTTCCAGTCCGTATAGGTCTGGCTCCAGTAGGCGGTGGACCAGGGGGCGTTGAGGGCATCCAGCGTGCCATAGCGCTCCTTGAGGAACGACTGGAATTTGCGGCGGGTGTCATCCGAGTAGTCCACGCGGTTGTATTCGTTGTCGATCTGCCAGCCCATGATCCGTGTGTCCCTCCCATAGCGCTTCGCCATCTGCTCCACGACGCGCCGTGCGTACTTCAAAAAGGTGCTGCTGGAGGGGTTGACATGGCAGCGGTTGCCATGCTGCGCGGGGCGGCCATTCGGCTCGATGGCCAGCGTATCCGGATGGTGATGGGTGAGCCAGGCCGGGGGCGCGGCGGTCGGCGTTCCCAATACGACCTTCATGCCGTTGGCGTGCAGCAATTCGATGGCGCGCTCCAGCCAGTCGAAGGCGTAGTGCCCCTCGGTCGACTCCAGCGTAGACCAGGCGAACTCCGCGATGCGGCAGACCGTACAACCCGCCTCACGCATCAGCCGCACATCTTCCGGCCAGCGCGTTTCGGGCCAGTGCTCGGGATACCAGGCCGCTCCCAGGTGCATATCTTCGGATCCTCTCTTCCTCGTGGCAATGCTCTTTTTCTACGTACACTCCGTTATGCGGGTTCTTCCCGATGGCGGCAAGTATCAGGTTTTTTCTGCTGCCTCAATGAGTTGCTTGGTGATGGTGAACTCGTCCGGCTTCTCCTCCGCAAATAGCCATTCCACTTCGATCCAGAAACCAGGCACGCCAACAAAAGCCAATCGCCCCGTGGTGAGGAAGGCTGCCTCGTAGTCCTTCTCCGTTTTGCGCAGATAGCGGATCCCTCGTTTGCGCGGGTCGATGAAGACGATTTCCGGCACGCCGAGGTCGCGATAGTCGGTTTCGAGCGGGATGAGCGTGGAGGGACGGTCGTTCTCCGAGACGATCTCTATCACCAGGTCAGGAACGCCATAGATGGCCTCGTTATGTATGATTGAGGCGTTCTCCGCGCGCACAAAGAGAATGTCGGGCAGGCGTCCATCGTTGCCGCTGATTTTCACAGCAGACCGCGACCCGAGCACGACCCCCAGTTTGCGATGGGTAACAAACGGACGCAAAATACTGAGAAGCCATGCGAAAATCCATTCGTGTGGGTATTGTGCAGACATTCTCTCTACAATCACTCCTCGGACAAGCTCCGTATCCAACTCTTGAGCGATTTCCAGCCAGCTTGCAAAGTCAATCGGACTATCCGCTATATAGGTTTTGCGCGGTACGGGATCGCACTCCGGGCGAATATCGAGATCAATCATAACGACGCCTCCATATGACGGAAGGGAGAGAGTGCATTCTGCACCCTTTATTGCTATTATAGCATAAGGTGAGGAGAGCCTGACAGAGAGCCGGCACAAGGCGAGGATCCAGGCATGCATCAAAGGGAAGGAATTCTTGGGGCCTTATCGGTCATTGCGGGCACGCAACAGATAACACGCTTCGGATGACCCCATATGCCGGGCAGGGCGTAACAGCTCTTCCCGATTGCCCGGCGGTTCCGAGGCAGACCGCAATAACACCGATTGTGGCTCTATCGCCTCTATGGCTTCCCATGCCGCCGTCATCAGCCCGTAGTGACGCCCCGTCGTCAACTCCCGCAGCGCGGGAACCGCCCGCATATCCCCGAGTTGCTGCAGCGATTGCACCACCTTCAACAGAAACGGCACATCGGTGGGATAGCACTCCATGGCTCGAAGCAGCGCCGGCACGGCGGAGCGGTCTCCCAATTCCCCGAGCAACTCCGCCGCTTCGTGGCGCATCTGCGATTTGGGAGACGTGAGGCGTTGGGCGCACAAACGCACGTAACGGGACTGCTTGCGATCCGTCAGGCCGCGCCTCCCCTCCCACCAGCGTGAGACATGGGCCATGCCCTCCTCGCACAATGCGCCCACGATGATGTAGATAAAGGCCAGTATTGTCACCGGCCCCAGGAAGAAAAGCCAGAAATATCCCCCGAACATATTGGCCTCCTCTTCAGGGAGATGAAGGATACATGAGCAGAACGATGTCGAAAGTCTTCTCGCCGCCGGAGCGCGCGGCCACATAGGCGTTTCCCTGGCGGTCGCAGGCGATGGCTACCGGAATGTCGTCGACGTTACTGGGACCATTATAGCGGCTGTTCCAGATCGGCAGGAAGGTATCGGCGGCATACTTGATGGTTATCACGTCATAACAGGCGCCCACTCCGAAGACGTCATCGTAGGTTTTTCCGGTCACCAGAACGTTTCCCGCCGGGTCCACCGTGATCGCAAGCCCCGCATCGGCATGGCCTGTAGGCCCGTTGTAGCGCTGAAACTTCGGCTGCGTCTTGTCGCATTTGATCCGGGAGGTCATGATGTCCAGGCTCCGACCGGGCATCAGCGTCTCACCGGTAAAGAAGACCTCTCCATCCTTTACCGCCATGGCGTGCAGCAGGTCTCGACTGTTGTACTCGCCGGCACAGGGAGACTGGAAGAGTTGCTTTCCATCCGGGGAGTAGACGACCAGATAGAAGTCATCGTCCGTGCCTCGATTGTTGATGTCGCCGTCATAGGCGGTCCCGCCGACATAGATCTTGCCCGTAGAGTCGCTGCGGATGCAGGTAGCCTTATCGTCTCCATGTCCGCTGCCATCCAGGAAATGCACCCACTGTTGCGCGCCGTTGGTATCGTACTTCACGGTCAGAAAGTCCATGTCCATCTTCTTTCCGACCGCATTGCGCGTGGAACCGGCCAGATAGACATTGCCATCCGCATCCACCGTCAGATCGTAAGCATAGTCCTCCCCACCCTCTCCCACGTAGGGCCGCGCCCAGAGGAGCGCTCCGGCGGGGGAGTATTTTAAGGTCAAGCACTGCACGCCCGGCTTTCCGGTCCGGGAGTGGCGCACTCGGGAGTATCCGGTGATATAGACGTTGCCATGCGGATCTACCCCTGCCTTCTGAGGCCAGTCTTCGCCATCGTCATCGCCATTATAGCGCCGCGCCCAGAGCTCCTTGCCTGTCTTCCCATCGTACTTGATCGTGACATAGTCCAGGCCGGAGAGGCGCGTGGAGCCGTTGCCTTTGCCGTTGTCCGATTCGCCGGTGACGACGACATTGCCCTCGTTGTCCAGGGCGAGCGAACGCGCCCGATCCACGTCGTTCCCGGTCCCATTGTAACGCTTTCGCCAGAGCAGGTTGCCGTTCGGATCCACCTTGAGCGTCAGGAAATCGATGTCGTGTTCGGTAGTTTGCACAAAGCCGGTGATGTAAACGTTGCCTGCCGCATCGACCGCCATCGCCGTCGGTTCGCTGTCCATTTCGTCGCTCGCCCTCGGATAGCGCCATACCCGGCGGGGGGAGATCTGAAGGGGAGGTTGCAGTGTAGTCGTAGTCATAGAAGCCTGTGAAGCCTGTGCGGGCTTCTCCCCGGAACGAAACCGCAGGTACATCCCTCCCAGGAACAGTCCGTTCAGGATCAGCAGCATGGCGCCGAGTGCGGCCCAACGCCACCGGAGGGACGCGCGGTTGGTGGAGACAGGCGCAAGGGGAGTGGGAGAAGGCGTCATCGGGGAGGCGGAGGAGTACGCTGCCGGTTCTTCGGCCTCTCGGTGAGGCGGATCCCGGTGCGCGGTGGGATTATTGGTTTCGACAGGGCGGCTCTCGGAAGCGCTCTGCTGTTTGCCGTTCTGCCGCAGCGCTTCCAAGAGCGTATAGGTCTCCACGGATGGCTCCAGGTCCAGCTGCTCCTTGAGGGTGCGCTTCAACTCCTGGAACTGGCGGAGCATGGCGGAGGGCTGCCCGGTCTGCGCATAGAGGCGCATCAGAGCGCAGTGCGCCTGCTCCGAGAGGGGGTCGTGCTTCACCACCCGACGCGCGCACTCGAGCGCGTGCTCCGGGTCACCGGCCTCCTCGTAGGCCTGGCGCAACTGGTTCAGGGCGCTCCAGTAGAGGTCGGCGAGACGCTGCTGCTCGGAGAGAAAACCGTCCTGATAGTAGCCCGGAAGCAGCTCTCCGCGATAGATCTCCACGGCCCGGGCGAGGGGGCCGATGCGTGCGGCAGGCTCTTCCGTCTTTTCCGCCAGGCGGATCGCCTCCAGGAAAGCGCCCACATCGGTCCGAACCAGAGCCGAATTGAGCCAGACGGTGGTGCGGGTCGTCAGCAGAATGCTTCCCGCTTCAAAGGGGGGCTGCTCCAAGTGGCGGCGGAGGGTATGCAGGGCGGTCCGGAGGCGATGTCGCGCCGTTTCCGGGGCTTCCTCCGGCCAGAAGAGTGCGACCAACTCCTCGCGGGTATGCTGCCGTCCCGGATGCAGCGCCAGGTAGGCCAGAAGCGCCTCGACCTGATGGGGAGGCATCTCGACAGGCGCCTTTCCCGGAAGCAGGACGCGCAAACTGCCGAACATCTCGATGTGCAAAAGGGGTTGTGCCATGGCGATCTGACGCCTATTCCGTCGAGGAGAATATCTGCATTATAACAAAGCACCGGTTGCCTGTCAATGTACACAGTCCGGTTGACGACGTGCAAAGGTTGCACCCTGCGATGTGTGATCTCTCCTATTCAAAAAGTCTCTTTTTTGAATTTGGCCCCAATCTTGAGCCAAATTGACGATCAACTGACGCTGAATTGACGGTGGTCGGTTAAGATAGAGGCTGAACTTTGCCTTCCATATGCTTCTTTTGCAGGCGTCTGCACCGTTGCAGCGCCATCGCAATACCAGAACCTCCTAGGGGACAGGAGGACTTCAGGGAGTGTACGACCTGTTCCAAGCAGGGAGACGCTCCCTGCTTTTTTGCGAGCAACCAGGCGGATGTGCTCCTGTGGAGCTGTGCGTGACAAAGATGTGGGGACATCGCAGGGTGAGCGCTCAACGCACGGAGGCGAGGGCCGGCTTGATCCAGTTGAGGGCGGTCTGAGGCGATTCGCTGTAGTTGTAAAACATCACGCCTGTGCCGCCTCCCTCCCGTATCGCATGGACGATGTCGGTCAGCTCCTGCGCGTCGGCGACCGAGTTCAGGCCGAGCCGGACCCCCATGTAGAGCGCATGGTGCGTCGAGAGCCCCTGCTTTGCGGCGCGGGTCGAGGCCAGTACCTGCGCCGGTTTCTGCCCATAGACGCCGCTGTTGAACACATCCACAGCCGAGGCGATCTGCGGGTTGGGACCGCCCAGAAGGTACAGTTGCGCGGAGGAGGGGCGTAGCGCCGCCCTGATCTCCTGAATGAGGGTATCTTCGATCTCCCGCCGGAACGCCAGATAGGGCTGGAGTTCCGACAGGCTCTCCGCAACCTGAGAGAGGGTCTCCGGATGCCCCTTGGGGCGGCCCGGCGCGGCGGCCATCCCCGCCTCCAGAATGGCGCGCAGTGCGGCCCGGACGCGGGCAATCTCCACATGCTTGCCCTCCGCTTCCCGCACGCAGGCGTCGCAGAAGCAGAGGTCCATCAGGGCGAACTCCAGGGGCGTCAGCACCGTCAGATCCCGTTCGTGGTGGTGTCCATGCTGCAGGCCCATATAGCCCGGCGATTCCAACTGCACCGCATGCAGGGGCAGGTTGTTCGCCAGGTCGTGGCACAGGGCGGTCAGGTAGGCGCGCACCTGCGCGTTGGCGGGGCAGAGCGCGTGGGGGTAGGAATCGCCGAAGCAGTTACGGACGGTACACTCCGGATGCAGCAGGCCCAGCCGCGTGTTGTGTGCGCAGACGGTCCAGGAGACCAGCTTGAGGCCGTATTTATCCAGCCGCTTGCCCGCCTCCCGCATCCAGTCCGTCCGGGCGCAGACAGAGGCGACCTTCGGCTTCAGCACGGTCTGCGCGTACAGGTTCTGGGCAGGCTGGAAGTAGACGCAGCCATCTTCCGTCATATACGCCCGATGGTGGGGGTTATGGGGGTGTATGAACCAGCCCGCATGGTAGGAGCCGGCGATCTGGAGCGCCGTCAGCCCGCTGTCCGCCGCCCAGCCCATCACATGCTCGATCCCCTCATCCGCCAGATCCCAGGCAAACATCCATAATCCGGAATACATGCGCTTCCTCCCACCTTATCAGGATTCAGGTATGTGACGGCGTTGGTCCCGTTGCACAGGGCCGTCCTCTCCCAATTGTACGAACCCTCGGGGGAATCCTTGTGCAGATAAGGGCAGGAAGACGCTTTTCTTCAGGATCTTGCTGAGAAACGATCCAGCTCCCGAATCAGACGCTGGAGTATGGAGGCCCAATCCCCAGGAAAGGACTGGCGAAAGAGGCGCATGGTGGGGTACCAGGGGCTATCCTCACGCTCCTGCAGCCAGCGCCAACAGGCGTGGAAGGGCAGCAGCGTCCAGGTGGGCCGGCCCAGCGCCCCGGAGAGATGCGCGACGGCGGTGTCCACGGAGATCACCAGGTCCAGGTTCATGATCGCCGCCGCCGTGTCGGCAAAGTCGTTCAGTTCCGGGCCGAGATCGATCAATCGCATCCGCTTCGGAGCCGATCTCCCCTGCTCCGCCGCCTGGCCCTTCTGCAGGCTGTAGAATTGAACCTGAGGCAACTGCGCCAGCCACGCGTAGTCTGCCAGGCGGCAGGAGCGCACCTTATCCTTTTTGTAATCGGGGTTACCGGCCCATACCAGCCCCACCTTCAGGCCCGGATCCGCCGCCAGCCGCGCGCGCCAGTGGTGCACACGCGCCGGATCGGGACGGAGATAGGGGACCGAGGCCGGGAGGTGCGCTTCGGTTTCCAGAGGGCAGGGCAGGCTCATGAGCGGGATGTGCAGGTCGAAGTTCCACTCCATCACCTCCCATCCGGTGTGCCGGGGAATGAGCGCATCCCAACCCTCTGCGCCCTGCAAGAGGGTGTGCAGCGCCGGCTGATGCTCCAGAAGCACGCGTGCGCCTTGCGCTTTGAGCAGCGGCAGGAAACGCACGAACTGGATCGTATCGCCGAACCCCTGATGCGCCTGGACCAGGATCGTCTTGCCTGCGAGTGAACCGCCATCCCATAGGGGTTGTGGGAGGTGCGAGACCCGTTTACTGTGCTCTCTCCAGCCATATTTGAATTCGCCGGACTGCAGCAGCAGCATGCCGAACTGCCGATGCATCACCAGGTTTTCGGGTTCGAGCCCGACGATCTTCTCCATCACCGCATCGGCCTGCTCGGAGCGGCCCTGCCTGCGCAGCAACTCGACCAGGTCTACCGCCGCCACCATCAGACTCTCCCCTAGCGGCGCTGTGGGGTGGGTCACGGCCCTGCGGATGACGGTATCCGCCTCCTCCTGGCGGCCCTGCTTTGCCAACACATACGCCAGAAGGAGCAGCGCCTCCAGATGATCGGGAATGTGTTCCAGGGCCAGAGAAATCGCATTCTCACTCTCCGCCAGCAGCCCCTTGCGCCGGAGTTCGGTCGCGAGCCGGAGATAGGAGATACCTTCGTCGAGGGTCTGGCTCTGTATCACTGCCAGATCGTGGGGGGGAACAGCAATCATGTTGTATGCCTCCTCTATGCCATATATTGGTATCTGCGGCTTACGCATAGAGGGGTTTTTCGGCGCGCGGATTTTACGCGTTTTTATCTCTTTTTCACTATTTTGCGGTATGTTGGAGAATAAGAATTCCGCGTGAGGAGGGAGAACCGAATGAGGATCCTCTTGATCGAAGATGAGACAGGCATCGCCAACCTGATTCGGGAGGGCCTGGAAGAGGCAAACTATAAGGTGGATGTCGCCGCCGACGGGCAGACAGGGCTGAGGATGGCGTGCGAACAGACCTATCATCTCATTCTGTTGGACATCATGCTGCCGGGGCGCGACGGCTGGAGCGTCTGCGAGGAGCTGCGGGCACGGCGGGATCGTGTCCCGATCCTGATGCTGACGGCGCGGGACGGCGTCAGGGACCGGGTACGTGGCCTCGACGCGGGAGCCGACGATTACCTGCCCAAGCCCTTCGACTTCCAGGAGTTGATGGCGCGGGTCCGCGCCCTGCTGCGCCGCGATAAGATCCATCGCACCCGCGTGATCCGGGTGGCGGACCTGGAGATCGACACTGCACAGCACCGCGTGACCCGCGCCGGGGTGGTCATTCCCCTGAGCCATCGGGAGTACGACCTGTTGGAGGCGCTGGCCGCGCACGAGGGCAAGGTGCTGACCCGCGACATCATTCAGGAGCGGATCTGGATGAATGAAGAGGCGACCTACAACACCGTCAACGTCTATATCGGGATGCTGCGCAAGAAGATAGATGCAGAGCATAAGGTCAAGCTGATCCATACCGTCCACGGCGTGGGCTATACGCTGCGCGTGTCCGAGGGGGAGACAACGTGAACGCCGTGTTCCACGCCCTCCTGGCGCGGCTTCCGGCCCACTGGCGACGCTCTGTGGGCTCCCTGCGTACCCAGTTGATCTTCTGGAATGTGGTGACGTTGTCGCTGTTGGTGGGCGGCCTGGGCATTTTCTGTCATTTCATTACGCTCTCCTTTATGACGCAATCGGTGAATAGGGAGCTGGATCGCAGCCTCAACATGTTCCGGCGTCCGCCTCCGCCTGCGCCGCGCCCCTTCGATGGCGGCGGACCCCCTCCCTCTCCACAGCCCCCCTTCGATGACAACCGCCAGCCCTTCGGTCCCGACCATCCGGAGGGAGAGAGGCACTTTGGGCCAGGGCCGGCGCCTCCGCCGGGCGGGCGTGGGCCGGCGCGTTTTCCCGGCATGAGCACCCCCTATCACGCCCGATTCTTCTACGCGCTGGGGAGACCGGAGATGCAGGGCGATACGCTCCCCGCCGTCGATCCAGATGCCCTGACGCGCGCGCTGAAGGGCGAATCGGTCTACACGGATGTCCTTGTGGACGAAGATCCGGTGCGGGTCTTCTCCGCGCCCGGCTTCGATCACGAGGGCAGAAAGGGCGCGGCACAGAACGCCTACCCGCTCAAGGATGTCTATCGCGCCGTCTCCGGAGTGGACACGGCGCTGCTGCTGCTGCTCCCCATCGGCCTGTTGTGTGCAGGCTGGGTAGGGGTCGTGCTCACCAATCGGGTGTTGAAGCGAGTACAACGGATGTCGCACGCGGCGGGACGCATCGGCGCGGAGGACTTCTCGCGCCGGCTGCCGGTCAGCGGCAGCGATGAGTTTTCGGAGCTGGCGGAGACCTTCAATGCGCTGCTGGGGCGGCTGGACCGGGCCTTTCAGGAGCAGAAGCAGATCCTGCAGCTCCAGCAGCGGTTCACGGCGGACGCCTCCCACGAGCTGAAAACGCCCCTCACCATCATCAAGGGGCGCGCCGGCCTGGCCCTGAGCCGAGCCTCCACGGATGAGAAGTCGCGCGGCACCTTCCAGGAAATCGAGGCGGCGGCGGGCACGATGTCGCAACTGGTGCAGGACCTGCTCCTGCTGGCGCGCTCGGACGAAGGGCAGATGGGGCGCGACCCCATGGAGCTGCTGGTACGCGAGGTGCTGGAGAGCGCCCGGACGCAGGCCATGCAGGAGGGCGGCGCGCCCATCACGCTGCAGATCGAGCCGGAGGACCTCACGGTTACGGGCAACGAAGGGGAATTGGTGCGGCTGTTTCGCAACTTGCTGGACAATGCGGTACACTATACTGCCGCCGACGGACGGATCATCGTCACTGCCCACGCCGATCCGGGGCATGTGGTCATCACGGTACAGGATACCGGGACGGGCATCGCGCCGGAGCACCTGCCCCACCTGGGCGAGCGGTTCTATCGGGTAGACGCCTCCCGAACGCGACCGACAGGCGGCACGGGGCTGGGCCTCTCGATCTGCCGGAGCATTGTGGCGGCCCATGGCGGCACGCTGGCGTTCGAGAGCACGCCGGGCGTGGGAACCACCGTGACGGTCCGCTTACGACGGTCCGCCTGAATCCATAGGCGCATTCGGGAGAGATCAGAACATGCCGCCCGATTCCATACCCGATCCTAATAATCCCGTTCTATCGCGCGATCTCTACGATCAGATCCTCCATTACGCCACCATACCGGTCCTCCTCTTTCTGATCTGGCTCAGTTGGTTTATTATCAATCGCCTGATGAGCCCGGAGGCGCGGCAGGCACGGCGTAATCGCGAGATCCGGAGAGCGGTCGCGGAGCGCAAGGCGCTGCAGGAAGCAGAGGAAGCGAAGCAGGCCGCTTCCGACGGCTCCGACAGGGCCTAATCCCCTAAACTCCCTTGTGAACGTCGGATTGGTCCTGCCAGCCTTACAATCCTCCCCTAAAAACTTGAGATGGAGAGCACCGTGCAAAATACCCTGCGTTTGGACACACAGCACCATGTCGGCGAGATAGACCCCCGGATTTTCGGCGGCTTTTTGGAGCACATGGGGCGCGCCGTGTATGAAGGCGTCTACGATCCGGGCAACCCCCTTGCAGATGCCAACGGCTTTCGGCGCGATGTGATGGATGCGCTGCGCCGCCAAAGGATGCCCGTGATGCGCTACCCCGGCGGCAACTTTGTCAGCACCTACGACTGGACCGATGGCATCGGCCCGCGCGATAGCCGCCCCCGCAGGCCGGACTACGCCTGGAAGAGCGTGGAGACCAACCAGTTCGGCACGGATGAGTTTGTGGCCTGGTGTAAGGAGGTAGAGACCACGCCGATGCTGGCGATCAACCTCGGCACCCGTGGCGCGTCCGAAGCCGCCGCGCTGCTGGAGTACTGCAATATGCCTGCCGGGACGTACTGGGCGGACAAGCGCGCCGCCAACGGGCACCCGGAACCGTATGGCGTCAAGACCTGGTGCCTGGGCAATGAGATGGATGGTCCCTGGCAGGCGGGCCATGTCCCGGCGGAGGAGTATGCGCGCCGGGCGGAGCAGGCGGCCAAGATCATGCGGGGGCTGGACGGGACCATCGAATTGGTGGCGTGCGGCTCCTCCGGGCGCGGCATGTCTACCTACCTCGCCTACGACCGCATCACCCTGGAGTACTGCTGGAACGACGTCCACTACGTCTCCGCACATCGCTACAGCGAGAACCATCGCAACGACACGGCCTGGTTTCTGGCGGAGGGGATCGAGGTCGAGCGGATCATCGAGGACTATGCCGGCCTCTTCGACTATGTGCGGGGCTTGAAGCGGGCGGAAAAGCGGGTCTATCTCTCCTTCGATGAGTGGAATGTCTGGTACAAAGCCAGGGAGATGGATGGCAAGTGGACGGAAGCGCCCCATCTCATCGAAGAGGTGTACAACCTGGAGGACGCCCTGGTCTGCGCCCAGTATCTGAACGCCTTTATCCGCCGCGCGGATGTGGTGAAGATCGCCTGTATCGCCCAGATCGTCAATATCATCGCGCCTCTGCTGACCCGGAAGGAGGGTCTGCTGGTGCAGAGCACCTACTATCCCTTTGCGCTGATGGCGGAGCATGCGCAGGGCAAGTCCTTGCGAACGCTGCTGGATGGTCCCACCTACGCCGCCGGCGCGCGCGGGGAGGTCCCGGTGCTGGATGTGTCGGCCAGCATGACGGCGGAGGGCGCGCTGGCCGTCTTTGTGGTGAACCGCAGCCAGACGGAGGCCGCCCAACTCGCCATCCGGCTGGAAGATGCGCGGGTGACCGAAATCACCGGCGTGGACATCCTGACCGGAACCGACCCGAAGGCGTGCAACACCTGGGAGGCTCCGGAGGTCATTGTCCCGAAGCCCGGCGTCGCGCAGCTGTCGGAGGGAGGCGGAATCGACCTGGAGATACCGGCGCTCGGCTTCGCCGCCCTCCGCGCCAACACGGCACCCCGGTAGCATCATCTCCCAAACAAGAAAATGGTCGTCAGGAACAGAAATCTGGGACCAAATCGGATTTGCCCTGGGGGCATCATACGCCATGATAGACCATGACAAGCTGTTCAAAGAGTTGTTGACGACGTTCTTCTATGAGTTCCTGGAATTGTTCCTCCCAGAAGTCGCCGCTTATGTGGACAGAAGCAGTATCACGTTTCTGGATAAGGAGGTGTTCACCGACATCGCGACCGGCGACAAACATGAGGCAGACATCGTGGCGAAGGTAAAATTCCGGGATCAGGACTCTTTCTTTCTGATGCATTGCGAGAACCAGTCGGAATCGCGAGGTGGCTTTACCAGGCGCATGTTCCGTTACTTCGCCCGATTTTCCGAAAAATTTGATCTTCCGGTCTATCCGATTGCGCTGTTCTCTTTCGACAGGCCGTTGCGACCGGAACCTAACCGGTACGAAGTCGTCTTTCCAAACAGGACGGTTCTGACATTCTCATTCGATGCCATTCAGCTCAACCGCTACGACTGGCACAACTACGTTAACACGCTTAATCCTGTGGCGAGTGCGTTGATGGCGAAGATGAAGATCGCTCGGCAGGACAGGCCAAGGGTGAAGGCAGAGTGTCTGCGCCTGTTGGTGAAATTGAACCTGGATGAGGCGCGAACCCAGTTGATTTCCGGTTTCGTGGATACGTATCTGAGATTGGAAGGCGTGGAAGAACAACTCTTCGCACAGGCAGTAGCACAGTTCGTTTCGCCTGAGAAGGAGCAAGCGATGGAAATCGTCACGAGTTGGATGGAAGAAGGAATGCAGAAAGAGGCGCGGAATCTCGTCATGCGTCTTGCGGAGCGAAAACTTGGAACCTTAGCCGAATCAATGAAAGCGCGTATCACTGCTCTCTCTACCTCCCAGCTGGAAGAGTTGGGCTTGGAGCTATTGTCTCTCACCAATGTGGATGCACTGAACGTCTGGTTGGATACGCAAACGGCCCAATCCAACGGCAATTAAACAGCTAGGCTACCCCTCTCTTCTGAAGGCATGTAAGGAGGTTTGGTAGATGGAAGTGCTTGTAATCCTATTCGGTATCCTCTTTTGGCCTGTCGCGATAATCGCGTGGTTCCTCTATATCCGTAAGCAAAAGCCACCGAAGCTGTTCCGTTATGCCGGCACGCTTTTCATAGTAACCATGCCTCTGCTGGCGGCAATTTCGATGGGCAAGTATATGCTTTTGGATGAGCCTCTGGTAATCGCGGCTAAAGAGGGAGATGTCGTTAAGGTGAGATCTCTCCTCGCAATGGGTGCGGATCCCGACGCTTCTTTTAAGGGTAATCCTGCGCTCGAACAAGCCGCAGCGGAGGGACATCAGGAAATCGTTCACTTGCTTCTCTCTCATGGTGCATGGCCTGACACTCGGAACGATTGGAGCAAGCAGACGGCTTTGGAGTCTGCCAAAAAGAACGGTCATGCAGAAGTAGTCAATATGCTAAAGCAAGCTCAAGCCCCTCGTTAGGATAGCGGATTGGCTGAGCCCTGGGCTGAGGGGCCTCAGCGGCTTGGGCTGGAGGGAGGGAGTTGTTTGAGCAGCTCCTCGATACCCCGCTCCAGTTGCCGGTCGTGGCGCTGGAAGACGTCTATGGGGGTATTCTCCACTTCGATATCGGGTGCGCAGCCGTGGTTCTCCATGTTCTTTCCGCTCAGCGTATAGGCGCCGATGCTGGGGGTGCGCAGCAGGGTGCCATCCATTAGGGTGGCGGCACCGGTCCCGATGACCGCGCCATGGGTCGCGACGCCGACGATCTTGCCGAGTCCCAGCTCCTTGAAGCCCCAGGGCAGGACCTCCGCGTTGCTGTAGGAGTTCTCGTTGGTGAGCATGAGGGTCGGCTTGGTCCAGGCCAGGAGCGGCGAGGTGGTACGCTTCGGGTCGTCCCGGATGGTGCGATAGCCGGAGATCCGGTTCTGCAGGACTTCCAGGATCTGCGGCGCGGTGCTGCCGCCGCCATTGTCCCGCACGTCGATGATGACGGCGTCTTTGTCGCTGTAGTCGCCGAAGACGAGGCGCTTGAACTTCTCCAGGTTCGGCTGGTCCATGGCGCTCAGGTGGATGTAGCCGATCCTGCCGTTGGAGAGCTTCTCCGTGATCTGCTCGCGCTCCTTCACCATCCGGTCGTACTCCAGTTGGCGATAGGCGGCCACGGTAATGGGCCGGATATGTACGGTGCGCGCTCCCGCTTCCTTCCCGTCGCTGCTGACAAGGAGGTCCATGTTCTTGCCCGCCTTATCGTCGAGGAGCCGGTAGAAGGTCTCATTGCCGACAATGGACTGATCGTCCACCTTGAGGAGAATATCCCCGACCTTGAGGCGGCTGCGCTCTCTATCGGCGGGGCCTTTCGGCATGACGGAGGTGATGCGGACACCGGGACCGGTGTATGCGTCGTCATAGCCGACGCCGAGGGAGGGCGTGACCGGGCCGCTGCTGCTGAGCGGGCTGCGGATGCCCACGTGGGAGCAGTTCAGCTCGCCCATCGCCAGCTCGAAGAGGAGGTCGAAGTCCTGCTTGTAAGTAAGATCTTCCACGACGGGGCGATAGAGATCGCGTATGTGGTTCCAGTCCACTCCATGCATTTTCGGATCGTAGAACGCGTCGCGCATGGTCCGCCAGGCCTCGTCGAAGAGCTCCTGCATCTCGGCGCGGGTGTCCACGTCCATGCGGGCGGAGAAGGGAATGGTGGTCGGCTCCGCGCTCGGCCCGGTGAGGGCCAGGCTGCGGATGAGGCCGTTCGCAAGGTAGAGGACGTGGGAGCTGTCCGGCGCGATCTCGATGCCGCCGTTCACCTCCCCGGATTGCGTGAGGCGCACGGGCGCGCCCCCGGCAGGGGCGATACGCCAGAGGTCGGAGCGCCCCATGACCCGCCCCACAAAGAGGACGCTCTTGCCATCGGGGGCGACCGCATAGTTCCCCACCCCCTCCAGCGTGGTGAGCTGTTTTGCGCGCTGGTGGATGTCCTCGAAGTCTATCTTGACCGTGACGGGCTTCTTCTCAGCGGGCTTTGCACCATCGGCAGCTTTCGTCGTTTCGGCGGGTTTCGCCGCATCGTCCGCACCCGATTTCGGCTTCTCCTGAAGGAGCGACACGCTCCAGAGGTTGTTATTGGTGGTGCGGTCCGAGAGGAAGAAGAGCGTCTGCCCATCCGGCGACCAGAGCGGGCGAACATTCACGGCGGGATAGCGAGTGATATTGGTGGCTTTGCCCGAGGCCACATTCAGCACAAAGATGTCGCTGGCCTGTCCGCCGGAGTGGGCTTTGAGGCGCGCATAGGCGATCCACTGCGAGTCCGGCGACCAGTAGGCAGCGCCGATTTCGGGGTCATGCACCAGAACGCGCGTCTCGCCGCCCGCCGCTGAGACGAGGCAGAGCTCCGCGCCATCGTAGCCGCGCAGAAACGCGATCTGTTTGCCGTCCGGCGAGAAGGCCGGAGAGTGCTCCGTCGTCGCGCTCTGCGTCAATTGGCGCGTCGCCTTCGTCTTGACGTCCAGGATGTAGAGATTGTTGTTGCCTCCCCGGTCGGAAGCGAAGACGATCTGTTTGCCATCCGGCGACCAGACGATGTCTCTCTCCCGCTGCGGCGTGTCGGTCAGGCGCACCACATTGCGGAAGGTGAGGGCCTCATTGGCGGGCTTCTTCGGCGGGGTGGCGGGCTCCTCCTCCGGGTCGGGGTCCACGGCGGGCGCGCCGGCAGCCGGCTCCACAAAGATCTCGCCATGCACCACAAAGGCCAGGTTCTTGCCGTTGGGCGAGAGGGCGATCTCCTGCGCGCCGGTCGTGAAGGTCTCGCGGCGGATGGGGTTGGTGCGCTCATCCGTCGGGGCGTAGATGCGCAACTCCTTCGGCTCGCCCCCCCGTGTCGAGACGCTCCAGAGGCCGAAGTCGTGCATAAAAACGACCTTGCCGCCGTCCTTCGACAGGGCAGGATAGAGGATATTGCCCGCTTTGAAGTGGGTGAGTTGGGTCGGCTTGTCGCCCTGAACGGCTCTGCGCCAGAGATTGGCGGTTCCGTCGCGGTCGCTGACGTAGGTAAACGTCTTGCCATCCGGCGCGAACATGGCCCAGCGGGCGTTGTCGGTCTCTTTGACCAGCCACTTCCCAGACCCGCCCTGCATCGGGAAGAGCATCAGCTTGGAGTTGGCGCTGCCCCGATAGACCTTGCGCGGCAGGGTGCCGCTGCACACGCAGGCGACCTGCGTACCGTCCGGCGTAACCTCCGCTCCGCTCAGGGGGTCGTGGTCCTCCGCGATCTTGCGGGTCCGTCCCGTCTCCAGGCTCACCGCATAGATGCAGGTCGTGCGGGTCGTCTCGCGGGCGGAAGTGAACAGGATCTCCTTGCTGTCGGGCGTCCAGGCGCTGACGCGGTCCGGTGCGGAGTGGAAGGTAAGCTGGCGCGGCTTCCCGCCGGACGCGGGCATGATCCAGACATCGTCGTTGCCCGAGCGGTCCGAGGTGAACGCCAGCCACTTGCCATCGGGCGACCAGCGGGGCGTGGTGTCGTAGGCTTCGTTGATGGTGAAGCGCTGCGCCCGGCCTCCCTCCGCGGGAACCGTCCAGATATCGCCCTGCCAGGCGAATGCCAGCGTCTTGCCGTCCGCCGAGAGCGAGGGGTAGAGCGGGAAGCGGATGGGGCGGTTCTCCGCCTCTTGCGCCTGGAGGGTCACCGTTACCATCAGGCCGCAGAGGACCAGCAGCACACAAAAAAGCCGACGCCCATGCGCCGGAAGCCTGGAAGAACACAGCATGATGAATTCCTTTTCAGGGTCGTATGGGGTGCGCTAGACGCCGAAAGGACGCCGGTAGCGGGCCGTAGTCGCCGTAATGTCCACCTGGGGCAGGTGCGTCTCGACCAGCGCGAAGGTCTCATCGATGAGCCTATCGAGATCTACTAACGCCGCGCGTGGCTCCTCACGGAGCAGGCGCTTCAGGCGGGCGGAGAGATCTGCCGGCGCAATCGTCATCTGCTGGAGATACGTGTCCATCCGCTTGTATTCCCCCCAGTGGTAGAGGCGATTGAGGCCGAGCAGGATGCCCAGGATATTCTTCTCCGCCTGAACGAAGATGTCGTACAGAAACAGCAGGTCGTCACGCTCCAACGCCATGCGCTCCGGAACCCAGGGCGGGTAGAAGAAGAGGTGCTTCTGCACCATCGCCATCTGGAGCGCCTCCGGATAGTCCGCTGCCTTCGCCTTCCAGCGTGCGATGATCTCCTCGCCGTAGAGCGGCAGGCCGTCCAGCAGGCCGGCAATCGCCTTCTGCATGGGAGAATCCGCCTGATGCTTCTCCAGCACCTCCGCCATGTTCTCCTCCCATTTGCGAAAAGTCGAGTGGGCGAAGTCGTGCTTGACGCCCGCCACCGGATAGATCTCGATACAAGCGCCCTCTGCGGGATCGCCCGCGAATAGGAGCCTCTCGCCCCCGCCTGCCAATTCGCGCACCGCCTGGATCGCCTCGGCGGAGGGCATCTCCTCATAGTAGAGACACATATCCACGTCGGAGATATCGTCGCTGACGCCCTGCGCCACCGATCCGGTCACCAGCGCCGCCTTCACCGGCAACTGCGCCCGATAGATATCCGCCAGCCGCTGCGCCGCTGCCAATAGCCGCTTGCTCGCTTCGGTCACTTTCCGGATCCCTTTTCGAACGGCGTTGAAACGCCGCTCTGAAACGCAAAGTCCGCCTTCGCGGACTGCATTCCGAACCCGCGAAGGCGGGTTTTGTATTTCAGAACGGGGATTGATCCCCGTAAAGCGCTTTCAGGCGCTCTCTTCGTGGAACTCCTCCGCCAGATTGCTTCCGAGGCGCTCCCAGGCAGCAATCAGGTTGTCCTCGAAGGGGTGGTCGTCGCTGTTTTCGATCTTGTCGCGCGCGTCCAGCCAGGCGACCGTACGCTTTACGCCCTCCACCCAGGGGATCGTATACCGGAAGCCCAGGTCGGCCATCGCCGCCGAGTTGTCGAAGACGCTGGGGTACTGGAAGATGTCGATGCTGATCCCGAAGCGCTTGGGCGCGACCTTCGCCAGCAGGTCGCAGGGGATATGGATGATCTTCGGCGTGGGGGAGCCCAGCGCCTCCGCGACGCCCGCATGGTAACGGTTCCAGGTCATCCACTCCTCGCCGGTAACGTTGTACGATTTGCCGAACGCCTTCGGATTGCCTGCCGCCCCGACAAAGCCGCGCCCCACATCGTCAATATGGCACGCCGCCCAGAGGCATTCGCCGTCGCCATGCACGATGATCGGCTTGCCCTTGCGGATGCGGTCGAGATACATCGTGCGCCAGCCCATGCTGTGAACGATGGTGCCGCCCTCGCCGTAGGTCTGCGAGGGGCGCATGATGGTTGCCGGGAAGTCGCCGCGCTCCCCCACCTCCAGCAGCAGGCGCTCGCATTGGCTCTTGTTCGCGCCATAACCTCCGGTCGGGGTGTGGGGTTCATCCTCGCGAATGGGGTAGCGGGTGGCGGGACCGCCATAGACGCAGACGGTGCTGCAGAAGATAAAGTGGCCGATGCGCCCCTTGAACGCCCGGATGACGCTCTCCGCATCGTTCGGGTGGAACCCGACCATGTCCATGACGCAGTCGAAGTGCCCTGCCTCCGCCATCTGCGCCTCGAACGCCGCGTACTCCCGGCGGTCGCCGTTCAGGAACTTCGCACCGTCGGGGATACGCGCCTCGCTCTTGCCCCGGTTATAGAGCGTCACGTCGTCCCCACGCTCCAGCAACTGGGTCGTAATGGCGGTACTGATCAGTCCCGTCCCGCCGATAATCAGGATCTTCACGCCAGTCGCTCCTTTACACGGGCCATCAGTTTCGCCAGAGGCACCTCGAACGGGCAGGCCCGCTCTGCGGACGCCCAATCGCCCTCCGCAATCGCCGTTAGATCGCGCTGCTCCGCCGGGAGCTGAGCGAAGAGCTCGCGGGCGTGTTCGCGCTTGCCATAGTGGTCGTGGTACATCAGGAAGCGGAGGCTGTCGGCGACCGCAACGGTCGCGCCTGAGCCGCTGGCCGCGCGGCAGAGGGAATCGCAGCCCCGGCACCAGAGGTGGCTGACCAACTGCGCATGCTCGCGGATCGCGTCGGCCTCCGCGACCGAGAGTTTGCTGGCGATAGCCGCCGCGTTCTGCTGGATATGGTCCACTGTGGTCATCTCGGAGCAGACGGAGTGGATGCGCTCATCCGCTGCGACCGCTTTGATCGCCGCCTGGTGCTGGTTCAGGCCGCGCTGCTTGAAGGGGTCGAACTTGTCCGGCAGGGTCATACCGCCGACCTGCGTCTTCATGGCGACCAGGCCGATGCCCTTCTTAGAGCAGCGATCTATCGCTTTCATCAGATCGTCGCGCTTATAATAGTGGCAATCGTAGCGGAACATGATGACATCGATGAAGTCGCTGTCCGCCGCTGCGTTCAGGCACTCGACCACAGGGGCGTCGTGGCAGGAGAAGCCGAAGAAGCGGGCCTTGCCCGCCTTCTTCATGCGGGTCGCCATCGCCTTGATCTCGGGATCGGTCGGCAGCTTCGGGTCCTGGATCTGGTGCATATAGAAGCAGTCCACATAGTCCTGCTGCATTCGCTCCAGGCTGCCGTCCAGCTTCGCTTCGAGCTGGCGGTGCGCGTGGGTTTTGGAGACGATCCAGAGCTTTTTGCGGGCCGCGCTATGCCCTGTCGCGCCGATGGTCTTCAGGATCTCGCCGAAGCTCCGCTCGCTCTGCCCGCCGCGATACGTCTCCGCCGTATCGATGTAGTTGATCCCCTTCTCGAAACCGAGCGCGATGACCTCCGGATCGATGTTCCACGAGCCGCCGAACGCCAGCCGGGAGACCTTCATGCCCGTCTTGCCCAGGGGTACCATGGGCACCTTCTCCGCGTCCGCTTTCGGCGGCTCGGCGGCGCCTGCCCGCGCTTCCATCCCCACCGCCAGGGTTCCCGCCCCTACCGCGATACCACTCGCCAACGCCTCACGCCGTGTCAGAGCTTTATCCTTCATCGCAATCTCCTCAAGCAGATGATTTGAACCACAGAGGCACAGAGACACAGAGATCACACAGAGAAAGACGAGGGAAGAGAGATGAGAGTTATCCACAGATTACAAGCCAGAAGGAGGAACGATGGCTCCCTCAATACGAATAGGTTACATTGTTCTCTTCTGTTATTTGTAATCTATGGATAATATCTCCTGTTTTTCTCTGTGCCGCCTCTGTGTCTCTGTGCCTCTGTGGTTCAATGCATTATTCGGGTAACTCCATGCTGATGACCCGGTGCGGGTAGTCGATGCTGACCCGATGGGCGCGTTCGCCGAAGTACGAAATGCCCAGCAGGCCCGCGAGATTGAAGTCGAACTCGGAACTGATCTTATCCAGCCCCTCTTCTCCGATGACGTCGGGCATCTCGACGAAGTAGGGAGTCCGGTCTCCGACGAGGCAGCCTATATCCACCGGGAAGAGGAACAGCATCGCCGTGAAACTGGTCTCCGAAACGCCGATGCCGTGTCGACCGCGCAGATGCAGTTCGATGGTCGAGGTCTGGTCGCGTCCCTTCGCCAGTCTCCGCGCCAGTTCCAGGGAGATGCCGCCCCAGCGCTGCGCGCCGGTATCCACCATCGTCCAGATCGGCTGGTTATCCACGCTGATCCGCACAAAGATATACCCTTTGACATAGCGGAAGGGGATATCAATCACCCGGTTGCCGGTCATTGGGGCCGGGGCGACCGCCTCTTTGCCGCGTGTCAGCGTCATGGTGTTCTCCTTGAAATCTACTGTCACCACGTATTTCTCGAACACGCCGCCGCCGATCAGTCCATCCTCATCGCCGATGGGGTTTTTCAGCGATTCCACGGGGATGTTGCGCCAGGTCTCCGGGCCGATTTTCAGGGTGTCCGCCTTGTGCAACTGCGTCTCCTCCACGCCGCTGACGCCGCCGACAAGCGACTTTGCCAGCGTGGGCAGGTTCAGGCGTTGGGCAGCGAAGTTGCTGACGGTGAACGCATGGCCCGCGCCGGTATCGAACAGCATTTTCAGCCGACTGCCGTTGACGCTCATCGGAATGATGATGTCGTCGCGACCGCCTTCGCCGACCCCGCGTTCAAAGGGAAAGCTGAAGGAGATGGGCGGGATCTTCCCCTCGTCCGCGTCTTTGATCTGCTCGGCGGAATAGGGCTTGCTGGGAAGAAAGATGCCGTCTTTGACGAGCGACTCCGCGTAAGCCTGGTGCTTTGCATCATTCTCTTTGCGCTTGGTCTCGTCCGCCTTGCGTTTATCGGCCTCCTCTTTGTCTTTCGGCGCTTTTTTCGGATGCTTCTTCTCTTCCAATTTACGCAGGGCATCTATGATGGGGTGCTCATCGGCCGCTTCCCATTCGCTATAGGTGTGTAACCAGTAAAGGTAGGACTCTTCGATTTCGGGCTGCATCTCCGACGCCTTTTTGAAGTCGGCGCGCGCGTCCGAGTCCTTATAGTTCCAGGAGAGTGCGCGGCCCTGCGCCAGCAGCGACCAGAAGCCGCTCGCATTGAGCTTCTGGGCGGCGTCAGCCTCTTTGAGGGCTTCGTCCGGTTGCCCGCCGCGCATCAGGGCGAGCGAGAGCATGGCGTGGGCGTCCGCGCTTTGCGGAGTGGCCGCAACAAACGCGCGGGCCTCCGTGATGGCGGAAGACCAATCATCCAGACGGAAGAGGGTGCGGATCAGGCCGATCCGAGGGGCTGCCAATTTGGGCGAGGCTTTGATCGCCGCGCTGTAGGCGGTTTTCGCCTGGTCATACTTGTCGTCGTTAAACAGTTTGTCCGCATTGGAATCCGCGCGAGCGGGATATGCCAGGGCGACACAGAGCCCTAAAGCCGCACCGGCGCCCAGAATGAAACGTCGGGAAGTAATCATCGAACCAGCCTTTCCTAATTAGAGCGGGAAGCGGGGATTGTCACGCTCGGGACAAACGCACCGCAAAACGTAGATGATTGAGCGTAGTTAGCGATCTATTCGACAGCATTGCCGTCAATTCCTGCAAGGAGTATGTTCCTGGTAGGGTCATGCAGTTTTCTAGCGAAAACTGCATTTCGCGTCCGTGAGGCGGGTGAATGCGCGGACGCGCAGAGGGCCGGACCCTGGGTGGCCGAAGGCCCTCCAGCCGGGTACGTTCTGTACCCGGCTGGAGGGCTCTTTTTAACGTCCGTTGTAGCGGGTAGACAGGCTATTGCGCAGCAGCACGGCGTTGATATTGGACAGGAGGTCTACAACCTCGGGAGTACGTGTTTTCGAGAGGGAGTAGGACGTTCCGTTCGTCTCTTTCTCCCCAAATTCCCATGCCCATATCGCCCCTATCGGCGCGGTTCCCTGCCGAAGGCGCTGGAGATAGTCCTGCAGCCAGGCGGCATCGGCGTTGGTAGGATGGTCCGGGAGCGGCTGCCCGAATTCGCCGATGAACAGCGGTTTGCCCGGCGGGTGTTCGGAGCGGGCCGTATACGGCAGCCGCTCGGCGGCCAGACGCGTCCAGGGTAAGCGCAGGGCATGATCGTCATCTTCATTCAACCAGCGCACTTTTTCCTGCCCCGGTGGGTACTGGTGGACGCTAATCAGGTCAAAAGGAGCAGGATTAAAGAAATCGAGCATCTGGGTGTACTCATCGAAGGTGTCCTGCGTCCAATCCATCGGGTAGTTGGCGGGATCCGGATCGTTGCGATGGGCCAGCATCGCCTGCCGGAGGTGCCAGGCGCCGGGGCGCATATCGGCGTTGCCGGTGGTGACCAGATGCTTCTTGTCCAGCGCCTTGATAAGGGTAGCGATCTGGACCAGGAAGGCGCGGATCTGGTCGGAGGTGGGGATCTGATTGCGGGGGCGCTCCTTCCACTGGGCGGAGAGGTCGGCCTCCAGGTTGTACTCGTTGCCGATCTCCCAGAAGAGGATGCGCGGGTCGTTCTTGTAGCGGTTGACAATGGCGGTCACATAGCCGATGGCGAGTTGATTGGACGCCGAGCCGGGGGTGAGATAGTCTACCAGGTCTTCATTCTTACCGGTTTTGCGGCGCACGTATTCGGGCAGCATCCGGATATTGAAGAGCAGAGAGGGCACGACGCCGATGCCCGCATTGTCGGCGGCGGCGAGCATCCGGTCGTAGGCGCTGAGCCAGCGGGCGCGGTCGGTTTCGAAGAGACCGAAGTCGTCCGGCCCCCAGGTCGCGCCGAAGCAGCGCGCCAGGCGAACGCCTGCATCGTGCGCGTGGGACAGCATGGCGACGGCGGCGGCATCGTCGTTATGCAAAAAGCGCTCGAAGAGGTCGGGCAGGTTCGCCCCGACATTGCGGAACGGATAGTTCCCCCGCCAGAGTTCGGTCTGGTTGCGGAGGATCAGAAAGTCGCGGGCCGGCGTGGGGCGGGGCGCGCTCTGGGGCGGCGGTTTCGGGGGCGTGGTCTGGGCCTGCGCTGTGCCCGTCAGGCCCAACAGCGATAGGATGAGGAAGAGACGTCCCTGCCTCCAGAAACCTTGAGGGGCGATCCACTGGGATACTTTCATACTTTCTATCATACCAATCTTTTTCGCGAGACGCAAGGGGGAATGAAATCGCCCTGCAGCGCAGGGCAGACATTTCCGAAACTTGACAACCGAGGATGACGCGGCTATAATAGTATCTCGGGGGACCAGGTATCACAGACGCGAGATCAGGCGGAGCCTCACGGAGAATGGCGCGTTGCGATATGGCGTTCCGGTGTTCTGGGGGAAACCAGGCAAGAGCAGTGAGTGACCCCGGTTTCAGGAGGCGCACGGCAAGATGCTGCCATTGGATGTTCGTAAAGTCCGAATTTTACAGGCTGTTGTCAACGATTATGTCCAGACGAGCAAACCCGTCGGTTCTGAGCGTCTGATCGAAGTTTATAAACTCGGTTGCAAATCCGCCACGGTCCGCAATGAGATGGCCGAGATGGCCGAGATGGGCTATCTGGTGCAACCGCACACCTCCGCCGGGCGGATCCCCACGGATCGCGGCTATCGCTACTATGTCGATGAGCTGATGAACCCGCCTGCGGCGCTCGCCCCGGAGGACACGCGGCGCGCCCAGGATGCCTATGAGAAGGCGCAGAGCGAGGTCGCGGATCTGGTACTGCAGACCTGTCGTATCCTCTCCGGCCTCACCTCCTATGCGTCTATCGCCACCGACCCGCTGACCGAAGCGACCACGCTGCGGCGCATCTATCTCACCGGAGCCAGCCCGCGCCACATTCTGCTGGTGGCGCTGCTCTCTACCGGTCACGTCGAACATCGGCTGATCGAGTTGGAGACCGCGCCGGGTGACCGCGCCCTGGCCCCGCTCGCCAACTATCTCAATGCGCAGATTGCCGGACACGACCTGGAGGAGGTCGGGCGGCGGCTGCGCGGGCTGGAGACGCCCAACAACATGGCCGCGCACGCCTCCACGCTGGCAAAGGTCGTCACGACGCTCGCCCAGGTGACGGCGGCGCTCTCCGAACGACGCGTCTTTCTGGAGGGGGCGAACCAGTTGCTGCGGCAGCCGGAGTTCCAGGATGTCCAGCGTCTGGAGATCCTGTTCCATGCCCTGGAGCAGCGCAACGCGCTCTATCAGGTGTTGCGCAGGGCGCTCCTGGGCAGCGATATAGCCATCATCATCGGGCATGAGAATGCCTACGAACCGATGCAGGAGTGCAGCGTCATCACGACCTCTTACCGTATCGGCAACCGGATGGCGGGCTATCTGGGCGTGGTCGGCCCTACCCGGATGAACTACGACCGGGTCGTCGCCGCCGTCAATCTCATGGCGTCCAGCCTATCGCAGGTGCTCACCAACCTGAGCATGGCCTGATGGGTTGGTTACTCCCCGTGCGTTCGGAACACGCGATGGCGTGTTCCCGTCAATTCGAGCAAAGCGTGTCGCTCCGGGTGCGCGGAACACGGAATTTCAGGTACAATCCACTTCGGCGACCGCTCTCCGGCGGTCGCCGAAATTACGCTGTTTGTGGATCTCTCAACAGAGGAACTCGAAGGAGTTGATATAAGATGCGAAAAAAAATTGAAATCACCACCGATGAGGAACCGAATATCTTGCATACAGAGGAAGAGACATTGCCGGATGCCTCCACACCTTCCGGCGAAGGCGAAACGAGCGAGGCAAAAGCCGCCGCCGAGAGCGCTACGGGCCGGACCGGGGGCAGGGCCACGAAAGATACCGGAGCCGAAGACTATATCACGGCGCTGCAGGCGGACCTGTCCGAAGCGCGCGGCCAGGTGGAAGACCTGGAGAAGCGCCTGCTCTACGCGCAGGCGGAGTTCCAGAACTTCCGCCGCCGCAAAGAGGATGAGTTCAAAGACCTGCAGCGGTTCGCCAACAGCGAACTGATCCGGACACTGTTGCCGATTATGGACAACTTTGATCGGGCCCTGCAGGCGGCGGAGCAGACCCGCAACTTCGATGCCCTGGTCGGTGGGGTGTCGGGAACGCGCAAGCAGTTGCAGGCGGCGCTGCAAAAGGTCGGTGTGACGCCGATTGAGGCGGTGGGCAAGGAGTTCGACCCGAATTTCCATGAGGCCATCGGCCATATGGAGACCGACGACTACCCGCCCAATACGGTGGCCGAGGAGGTTCAGCGCGGCTACTTGATCCATGACCGCGTCCTGCGCCCGACCCTGGTAAAGGTGGCGCAATGAACGGGCTTCGGCCCGTCCCCCCATAACACTATGAGCAAAGAACGATTATTTGGAACGGATGGCGTGCGCGGCGTCGCCAACATCGGCCTGACGGCCTCCATGGCGATGCATCTGGGAATGGCTGCGGGCTACTGGGCGACCGAAGTCCGGAGGCAGAAAGCTGCCGATGGCGGAGCGCCGTTGACAGAGCCCACACGACAGACGAAAGGCGTCGAGGTGCTCTTCGGAGCGCTCCCCTCGGCGCAGGATGGACAGGAGCGGCCTTTCGTCATCATCGGGCGGGATACCCGGCTCTCCGGCGATATGCTGGAGGCGGCGCTGGCGGCGGGGCTGGCCGCGATGGGCGTGGATGTGATCAATGTCGGGGTCGTGCCGACCCCGGCGGTGGCGCAGATCGTGCTGGCGTGGGGCGCAGCGGCGGGCATCGTCATCTCCGCATCGCATAATCCCTTCGAGGATAACGGCATCAAGTTCTTCGGCAGCAACGGCAAGAAACTGCCCGATAGCGAGGAGGATAAGATCGAGGCGTTGCTGCAGGAGCTGGAGACGCTGCCCCGACCGACCGGAGGCCATATCGGGCGCATCGTGGAGAGCCGGGAGCCCGTGACGGACTATATCGAGCGGGTGATGGCGACGGTGGGCGGCCAGGTGGCGCTGTTCGGCGAGCCGGAGGTCCTGCCCCTGCATGGTCTGCGGCTGGTGATGGACTGCGCGAACGGCGCGGCCTATGAGCTGGCGCCGGAGATCTTCCAGGATCTGGGCGCGGAGGTCTCTCTGCTGCATACCGAGCCGGACGGCATCAATATCAACGTGCACTGCGGCTCGACCAAGCCCCAGGAGATGGCGGCGAAGGTGCGGGAACTGGGCGCGCACGCCGGGCTGGCGTTCGATGGGGACGCCGACCGGGTGATGCTGGCGGATGAGCATGGCAATATCGTGGACGGCGACCGGATGATGGCGATCATCGCCCTGCACCTGAAGGCGGAGGGCCAACTGCCCGGCGATGTGGTCGTCGCCACCATCATGAGCAATGTGGGGCTGGAGCAAGCCCTGGGCGCTCAGGGGATCCGGCTGCACCGTACCGATGTGGGCGATCGCTATGTGGCCGAGGGGATGGATACGCTGGGTGCGGCGGTGGGCGGGGAGCAGAGCGGGCATATCCTGCTGCCCAATATCACCCCGACCGGCGACGGCCTCGTGACGGCCCTGCAGGTGCTGATCGTGATGCATGAGACGGGCAAGTCGCTCTCCGAACTGGCGGGGGTGGTGCAATCCTGCCCGCAACTGCTCAAGAATGTGCGTGTCCGCACCCGCCAGGGCTGGCGCGACGATCCGGACATTCAGAAGGCCATCGCCGACGGACGGGCGCGGCTGGGCAGCCCCGAGTGGCTCTCCGTGCGCCCCTCCGGCACGGAACCGCTGATTCGCGTGATGGCGCAGGGCACGGACCAGGCGACGGTGGAATCGGTCGTACACGACATCTGCGCCGTGGTCGAGGCCAAGCTGGGCTGAATTCCACGGCGTTTCAACGCCGTCCCTATTCGTTGAGGCGTTCGCCGTAGAGGTAGCGGTCGCGGACTTTGCGGTAGAAGGTGGCGTGGTCGAGGACGATGAGGCGGGTCATGTAGTCGGCGCGGCGAATGACGACCCGGTCGCCGCTGCGGAGGGGGAAGGCGTCCGCGCCGTCCACCTCGAAGATGGCGTCTTCTCCTTCGGCTTCCACTTCGATCTCGATGATCTCGTCATCCGGAACGACCATGGGCCGGGCGCTGAGGGTGTGGGGGCAGATGGGCGTGACGATCATGGCGCGCACCGTGGGGGCGACCAGCGGCCCGCCCGCCGAGAGGGAGTAGGCCGTCGAGCCGGTGGGGGTAGCGACGATCACGCCGTCCGCCGGGTAGGTGGCAAACGGCGCGCCGCCCAGCGAAGTCTTCAATTGCAGCATCTGTGCATGGCGGTTTTTGACCAGGGCGTCGTTCAGCCCGATCCGCTCCATCAGGCGCTCCCCCTTGCGCCAGACCTCGCCCCGCACCATCATGCGCTCCTCGATCCGCATCTGCCCGTTCAGTACTCGTTCCAGATGCCGAAAGAGCGTGTTAGGATGCGTCTCCGCGATAAACCCGAAGCGGCCCATATGGACGCCGAGGATGGGAGTGCCCGCCGGGGAGGCCAGGCGCGCCGCCGTCAGGATCGTGCCATCGCCGCCGAGCGTCAGGATGAACTCGACCGCCCCCCAGGCTTCCGGCGAATACTCCAGGGGCGGTTGGTTCAGCCGGAAGGCGGTGTCGCTGTCCAGACGCACCCCGATGCCCCGTTTGCCCAGCCAGGCGATCACCTCGGTGGCGAAGGCTGTCGCCTCCGACCGTGTGGGGTGGACGATGATCCCGACAATGCGCTCCATACCGTTAGTCGCCTTCCAGGCTATCCAGATCGTAGGTGTCGGTGTTTTCGTTGTCTATGCGGACCTCGAAGTGCCAGGTCTCTCCGGGGCCGATAGAGTCGGTGGAATCGGAGATGCTCCCAAGCTCTTTCTCCTTCTCATCCCAGAGCTTGTAACGTACGACCACATGGTTGATGGGGTGGTCGGTATTATTGTGTACCTCCCCGACGATATAGTTCACATTCTCGCGCTCCTGAACGTCGTCCTTCACCAACTCTAATCCCTCCGTGATATGCGCACTACTCTTCTCGTCATCCCCACCTTTTGCAGTGCCTCCCGAATCGGTCCCGCCGGCTGTTGTGGGCTCTCCTGCGCTGGAAGGCGCACTCTCTTCGGAGGGCGAGGGAAGTGTAGACGGGGAATCCCCGGAACGGTAGGTGACGCTGGAAGGATTGCTCGGTGCGGCATAGGCGTCCGACCTGGACGCGCTGGCCCGGAACATGACCAGGGCGACCAGGCCGATAAAGAAGAGGAAGAACAGGCCGAGCACACTCAGGATCACGACAACCCAGGCCGCCGAAGAGCTGCGCGAAGAGGGCGCCGCCGGGGTTGGCGTGTAGTAAGGCGGCGCACCGTAATCTCTCCGAGGAGGCACGCCGTAGCCCGAGCCACCGCCGTAAGGAGGCGGCATATAGGAGTTCGGCTGGGAATAGGGTGGCGTGGGAGCGGTGGCGTTCGGAGGCGGCATGTAACCATTGCCGGAGGGCATCGCCGTGCCAGGAGCGGGCTGCGGCGTCAGATCGAAATCGGGCACAGCAGAAGGCGTAGGCACGGTATGCTCTCGCTGAGATGTCGGAACTTCGGTGTTGCAGCGCGGACAGACCTTGTCCGTCTCCATTAGCGCATATCCGCATTCGATACATTGCATCGTGCGTCCTCCTACTCTCTTACCACAACCGGGAAAGCGAACCGCCAGCCTGAGCGTCCAGGCAAGCAGAGTATTCATCATGTACGGCGAAAATCAGCAGCATTCCTACTCTCCGCCTGAACTCATTGTAAGGGTAAGTACCGCATATTGTCAAGCCGATCTGCCGCCGCATCAGGGCTAACTCTCCTCGCTGGCGTATTTGTCGCGGAGGGAGGCGACGACGTAGGTGTGTTATAATATACCAGAGACTAGAACGAAACTGCGGTTATGATTAAGCATGGCGGATCATATTCGAGCGCGGATAACCGAAGAACTACGGCAGATCACTGCGATTTTGGAGGAGATAACAAATCGAACCTCGCGCTGGAACGGCACAGTAGAATTGGTTCGAGACGCAGGATTTAAAGGGTTGAAGCCTTTCCACTGTTCCATTTTTATGGCCGAAGATTTGGCAGAAGAAGATGTTCGCTGGCGTACTCTCATTCATGAAGCCCTTCATGCTCTGTCAGCCGGGTACAATTCGACCGATTTTGAGGCTAACCGAGGTTGGGAAGAAGGGACTGTAGAACAGTTACAACGCCTCATTCGTCCAATCGTTCTTGCACGAATGAAGGTCCTGCCGAACGAGGCTGCAATGATGCAGATTGAGGAGAATCATCTGTTCAACGCGTACATCAAAGCGCTGGAAGATGTTCGCGAAGCACTCGGGCGAGAGAATCAGGAATTCTATTTGACCTTGCTGAAGACGCCTATTCGAGATAGATACACCTTGTGCGTTCAAGCTGCTATCAGTAGCACTGGAGACAATCGCCGTAAAGCTGTGGAAGTTCTATCTGCCGCAAGTCCGATATTGAAGGGAAGATTACTATGAACTACGCCAACGATCCGAAAAGACGGTTGCTGATTGCACAAGTTTTAGGTGCGACAACACTGCCGGAGATCGAAGAAGCCACCCAAGCCTTGCAGCAGTGGGTCAAAGATCATCCCGATGATCTGGGAATTGTGGATGGATTTGAACAATTAGCGCTCATGCGGATTTGCGCGGAGGAAAAGCTAACCTCAACCAAAGCACCTGTAGAACCGGCACTTGTCCGATAGATCCCCATCCTCATGAAGCGCCCCTTATTCTAACCACAGAATCCACGACGCTCGTCGGGCTGATGCTGAAAACGTTGATGCCTCCGACCCACCGATAATCTTCCCGGCCTGCTGCCATCTGATCCGCAACGGCTTCCAGTGCATCCATATACTCTTGAATGGCATGATCCGGACTGAACTCCGCTACGAGATGGAGTTCGTCACGGACGACATTGATCGCCTGAACGGAGCCTTCCAGGCGTTGAAACGCCATCCCCACCTCCGCAAAGAGAGAACTTCTCTCTTCGGAGGTGAGACGACGCAGGATTGGCCAATCTTCC
>DATGIG010000656.1:0-2950 GCA_035295825.1 Chthonomonadaceae bacterium
CTTGAAGAGCTGGGTGTGGGGGTTCACCATGTCCAGCGGCAAGGTGACCAGCGGGTAGGCCAGCTTCTCGCTCTCGGTCCACTGTCGCCGTAAGAGGGTGTTGATGCAGAGCATCATAAAGCCGAGCACGGTCAAGAAGGCCGACCACCAGAGCACCGGGACGAGCCAGGCGAAGAGGTTGTGGGGGCTATAGAGGGAGCCGGTCCCGGTATAGAACTCTTCCAACGCCCCCTTGTCGGAGACCGTCAGCCAGTTGGGCACGTAGGGCAGGATCTCGGAGGCCCAGGCGTTCTCCGGCGTGGCGTAGCGATGCACGTGCGCCAGGATGGGCGTCAGCACCTCGATCATATCGTGCCCGGCGACGGCGGAGGAGAGAGCCAGCATGATGTAGACGGTGAGCAGCTCTCCCGGCTCCATGGCGAGGCGCGGAGAGATACGGCGCGCGATGGCGTTCAGGCCGATCAGGACCGCCAGCAGGAAGATGACATTGAAGAAGAGTGAGATGGTCGTCGGGTGGCCCGCATAGCGCGTGACCTCCATCATGACGACCCAGTAGGTATTGAACGGCATGAGCAGGAGCGCGGTGAAGACGGCGCGCGCCGTCACCATCCGGGTACGGGCTTGCGGAGCGGGTTGCACGTTCTGGTCAGGGGAGGACGCGCTAGGGGCCGGCGGTCTGTCCGCAGCATTCATGGGGTGGGGTTCTCCCGAAGAGGCTAAATGTTTGCTTCAAAAACTTGCTGGATGGCGTTGAAACGCCGTTCTGAAACGCGAAACCCGCCTGCGCGGGTTCCCCTCATCCCCTTCCCCTTCTCCCGCAGAGGGGAGAAGGGGGGGTTGAGTCCGCGAAGGCGGACTTTGTATATCAGAACGGCGTTTCAACGCCGTGAATATCCCCTACTGCGGAGCGTCCTGCGGCGGCCATCCGCTGGCAGGGGTCGTCTTCCACTTGTGATGGTAGAGCACGATCTTGGCGTGCCCATCGAAGTAGACAGCGTTGTAACCGCGCGGGTGATTGTAGTTCGTATCCGGTGCGGTGCCGTCGTAACCGTCCGGGCCGTCCCAACCGAACACACCGCGCTCTACAAACAGCATGCGCTCCGACACCCAGTTCGACTTCTCGCTCGGGTTGTCATCCCAGAGGTCGCGGTAGCCGTCGTCATACTTCACGCAGGGGAAGGGGCCGGGGAAACCCGCAGAGCTGCCGGGGCACCAGACATTGTACACCCAGTTCGGGAACCAGTGATAAGACTGCAGCCCATGCTGCAGATTGGCCGGGCTGGGGCTGCGGAACTTGTCGGATGGGCAGTAGAAGATCTGCTTGTTCTTGATGTAGGGGCCAAGCTGCACATTCATAATCGTGCGGTAGAATTCGCCGCCGTATGCGCAGCCGACGAACTTGGGACCGCCGTCGCCCGGATCGAAGCCCTTCCAATCCAGGGGGCCGGGAGAGAAGGAATCCAGGCACTGACTGGACGGCGGATACGGATCCACATCCAGATTGACTTCCCAGTTGCGCGGGCCGGCATAGGTGCCCATGGGGAATGCCTCATCGTAATCCTGGGCATACATATGGATGGCAAGGCCGATCTGCTTCTCGTTAGAGAGGCAGGAGGCCGTTCTTGCCTGCTCACGCGCCTGTGCGAAAACCGGGAAGAGGATGGCGGCAAGGATAGCGATGATAGCGATGACTACGAGCAATTCGATCAGCGTAAACGCTCTCTCCTTCATTCGAATCTACCTTTCTTAGGACGGTTCGTTGTCTGAGACAGGATGTGACTGAAGTGTGCGACATGACACCGAAGTGCGTAACGTGACGGTGATGCGATTAACGCCCTCCGGCGCCTGGAGGCATGATATAGCCCCCTCCTCCCATGGTCCCACCGGGTGCGGCATTGGACTTGGAGGGCCCTGTGGCCGATGCCGACCCCATCCGTTTCTGGAACTCTGCCGCGGCATCGGCGGGCATTCCGGGCGGCTTCGCGATCTCGTCGTGGCTCTGGATGGTGCCGCGCCAATAAATGAAACCGGCGATGAGGACAATCACGACAACCGCCACCACCGCAGCGATAGGATTGACCTGGTTCTTCAATGAACTCACCTCCTCCTGTGGAGAACACGCGTTCTGGTAAGGATTGGGGTCTGGATCGTCTTCGGACGATAACCTCCGGACGCGCTCAAGACCCGGTCTCGCGGGGAGCGGCATGGGTGCGCGGCTCCCGCCAGACGATAGGAACAGGATAGTAGTAGGTTCGCGGGCGGGCGGCATCGTCGCTGAGCATCCGCGTCAACTCTTCGACCGCCAGTTCGCCCATGCGGACAAAGTCGGGCCGGGACGTCGGGAACAGGGGCCGGAAGAGCCGGGTAACCAGCGGCTCCGAATCGAACCCCGTAACCCGTATCTCCTCCGGTACGGCGATGCCCAGATGGATCAGCGCCTGGGTCAGATGCGCCGCCTCGATATCGGTCCAGGCGATGACGGCGTCGGGGCGCGGGTCCAGCCGGAGCAGGCTCTCGACGAACGCCTCCGTATCGGCGTCCGCGTAGGAGTGCGTAGCGCCCCAATCGTGCAGGGCGCCGGGCCAGCCCAGGTAAGAGGCAGGGATCGGCACGCGTGCGTCCTGCAGGGCGGCCATCCAACCCCGCTGCCGCTCATGGATGGAGGTGTGCCGGGACATCGGCGAGATGTGCATAAAGGCGATATGGCGGTGACCATGGCGGAGCAACTGCTGCGTCATGTCATGGCCCAGCCGATAGTTGTCGAAGAGGATGTTGGAGCTGGGCCACTCCTCACAGACGATGTCCATCGCGACCACCGGCACACGCTGCGCCAGTTGGGTGAGGTAGTCGCACTCCCGCTCCGTGTTCCGCCGCGTCACCGGATAGAGCACTACGCCTCTCGCGCCCGCCTGGAGATGCTGCTCCACCACCGCGCGCTCCCGTGTGAGGC
>DATGIG010000657.1:0-6597 GCA_035295825.1 Chthonomonadaceae bacterium
TGCGATTTTCAGCCCGATTGGCAGCAGGGCGTCAATCAGCCGTATCCCGACTATGGCTATATGCGCGGGCTGGTCCGCCTGTTCGCGGTGCAGGCCGTCCTGCAATGCGATGCAAAACAGCCTCTGCAAGCCCTCCACTCCCTCCGCATCGCCGCACAGATCACCCGGCATCTGGGGCAGGACCCCCGGATCTACTCCCTGGCGACCCGCTTCACGCTGGATTCCATTCTGGAGAGACCTCTGATTCGGACGGTGCAGCAGTTCGGCCATCGGCCCGAAGTGCTGGCCGGGGCCGATGCGATCGAAGATGTTCTCGATACGCCGATGGACTTCGAGCAAGCGCTGCGTGGGGAGTGTCTCATGCGCCTCCAGACCATCGCGCTGTTGCATCAAAAAGATCGAAAAGTGCTCTTCTCCGGGTATCCTCCTCCGTACCCGCCCCATGTTACACGGGGAGAGGTTCAGGACGCCTGGGAGGCGCGCTGTCTCTCATTTTGGCGTCGCATCTTCGCGCATGTCCATGCGTCCGGGGGGGACCCCATGGAGATGTTTCGGGAGGTGAGGGCGGTCACCGAAGAGGAGAAGGCGAACAGTGCCGGCCAGAGGCGTCACTTCAAGCCGACGTATGAGATGAACTATTATTTGGAACCCGACTGTTCGGATACCGCGCAGCGGCTGATCGTCATCACGGCGCACCAGCGTTTGCGCCGCACGCAACTGGCGCTCTTTGCCTATCGCCTGAAAACCGGACACTTTCCGGAGAGTCTGGAAGCGCTCTCGCCGACCCTTCCCCTCGACCCGTTTTCGCACCAGCCGCTCCACTACCGGCGGACGGAGCAGGGCTTTCTGTTATACAGTGTCGGCGTCAATCTGGCCGACGACAATGGAGACGGCAGCATCCTATCGCGGGGGCAGGACCCTCCCGATATTGTGATCTCCTATCCGACGCTTCCGTCAAGGTTCTGACCTTATCCGGTAAATGCGCTGCTCGCCCTCACACCGAGGAGGTCAGATCTTTGCGCAGCACCGCGTAACGCCGGGTCTCACGAAACCCTGCGCTGCGGTAGAGGCGGTCGGCAGTCGCATCGTTGGTCCAGAGGAACCAGGCGTTGTGCAGGCCGCGCGCGCGCATCCCATCCAGCGCCTGAAAGAGGAGTACCGCCCCCACGCCGCGCCCCCGTTCGCCTGCGCCCACTCCGAATGGGCCGAAGCGCTCCCCTTCGCTCTGCGCAAACCCGATCACCGCTCCCCCCTCCATTGCCAGCAGCAGCTCCTCCGCAGGCCGCCGCCCCGCCAGAATAGCGTGCAGCGTTTCGCGGACATGGCGCTGCCAGTCGCCGGGGAACTCGCGCCGTAGAAAGTCCAGCAGCGGCCCGATGTGAGGCGGGGTAAACGGCTCGAAGCGCACGCCCATCGGCTTCAGGGCCGCTTCGCGCTCGGCAGCCCACTCCGGCGGACGCCACCCGACCAGCGAGGCATCCATCGAGAGCGGGCGCGTTACCGTTTCATAGCCACGCCGCTGGAGGAAGGCCAGCCCTGCCGGGTAGGCCGCCTCGTCCACTCCGGGCGTCCAGTAGCCCGGCGCATAGGGGGAGATCCAGACCGTTGTGCGGCCCCGTTGGCGCAGCCAGCCCTCTGCCGCATTCAGCAGCGCGCCGCCAATACCCTGGCCCCGCGCCTCCTCCGCCACGGCAAACAGCGTGATCCAGCCCCGATCCGTCTCCAGAGGCGCGTCTTCCAGCGGACGCTGCCGCGCCAGGGCCAACAGGAACCCGCAGACTTCCTCTCCCTGCCGGGCGACGAACGTGCCGGAGGGGGCGAAATTCGGGTCCAGCAGCACGATCCGGGCGAAACGAGGCGTCGTGATCGGTTCGGCGGGCAGCGCCCGGCGCAGTAAGGCGACCACGGCCTCCAGGTCCTCCGGCTGATAGGTTGTGAGGGGGATCTCGCTCATGGTAGCGTGTCGAAGACATTTACACTAACGACTGTAAGGCCGCATCCAGTTCGGGATACCGGAAAGTGTACCCCAAGGCGAGGGCGCGGGAGGGGAGCAGGCGCTGCCCGCCCAGCAGGATTTCGGCAAACTCGCCCAGCATGGCTTTCAGGGCGAATGCGGGCACGGCGGCGAAGGAGGGCCGATGCAGCGCCCGGCCCAGGGCGTGGGAGAACTCCGCGTTGGTAACGGGGTCCGGCGCTGCGACGTTGATTGGGCCGGAGACGGCGTCGTTCGTTGTGGCCCAGAAGAAGAGGCCCGCCGTATCGTCCAGATGGACCCAGGGCATCCACTGCTTGCCGCTGCCCAGCGGCCCTCCCAGGCCCAGCTTCCAGGGCGAGAGGGGCAGCGGCAGGGGGTGGAGCATCTTCTCCAGCGCGCCCTCCTTGCCCAGCACGATGCCGATCCGCATCCGCGCGACCCGCACCCCGAGCGCTTCGGCCTTTTGCGCCTCCGCCTCCCACTCCTTGCAGACCTGCCCCAGAAAGTCGCTGCCGGGCGGCGAATCTTCGTTCAGCGTTTCATCCCTGCGGTCGCCGTAAAATCCCACAGCGGAGGCGCAGACAAACGCAGCGGGTTTGCGCTCCGATTGGGCCATCGCCTCCACCAGCGTACGGGTGGTGTCCACACGGGAACGGCGGATCTTCTCCTTGAAGGCATCATTCCAGCGCTGCCCGCCTACCGATTCGCCCGCCAGATGCACCACTGTATCCGCGCTGCCAAACGCCGCCCTCCACTCCGACCCCGCCTGCCCGCCCCAGGCCACGCTCTCGACCTTTGCGCCCAGCGTCGCCTGCGCCTTCGCCGCATCGCGCGAGAACACCACCACCTGATGCCCTGCCTCCAGCAGCAACCCGCACAGCGGCTTCCCGATCACTCCCGTCGCACCCGTCACCACTACCTTCATGAACTGGCCTCTCATGCTTTCCGTGCGCCCATTTCGTTTCGCTGAGAGAATGATAGCACTTTTTCCCATTGACCGGGCTGCAACGAGGGAATCCGACACACGAAAGCGAATGAACGGGTAGCGCACGCATGAGCGATTCGAGGAAGCGATAGCAAATGGGAACGACCGGCAAACGAAAAGGATTATGGCTGGCAGGGATCGGAGTAATCGGCGGCTTGTTGGCCATAGGTTTTTATCTGTTTTTGCCCAAGGAGCGTCAGTTAACGGATAAGGCACGCCCGGTAGTCCACCTGGATAGGACTGTGGACAGTTCGGAAGAAGCAAAAGAGAGCGGTTACTGGTTATCATCCAACCGCCTCCTCATTATTTCTACCGACCATGAAGGATTCGATGGTGGTTACGGCGGATGGCAAGGTCATGCCGATCTCTTCGACCTGAACACTGGCTCAAGAATGCGCCTGTCTGGACTAAGCGATCTGATCAATAAGTACGGAAGTCCACTTTGGGATGCTCCCTTCGGGTTTGAACCCCATGGAACCTGGATATACTGGGTTAATAATATTGCAGGAGGGCGTGGAGGGTTTGAACCTGTAGTGGCTATGTTGGATGGCAGCCATTTTCGAAAACTGGAAATGGACGAACCTGATATGACTTTTTGGTTAGATAATTTGCATTATGTTGTCATCTACAAGGAAGAGGGTAGCGAACGAAATCTGAACCCGAAGATAACCGAACTGAAAGTATACGATATTGAGAATTCCAAGAAGGATCATAATTATCCCGCTTCCTCCTATCAGGCCAAAAGCAGCCTGAAACGATATTACGAAATCGCACCAACGGAGACCTCCATTGAATCCAGTGATAGCGATCGTTCCCAAATTCACATCATTATTAGACGCCGGGATTACGAAGCAGTTGATGAGGAACGGACGCTCCACAGCTACGCCTTCACTTTACCGGACAACAGGAACCTTTTGCAGAGCTTTGCATCTCCTGACCAGAATAGGATCGTCTATTATGTCCGTAATGAGAAGCCTATTCACTTCATGTCTTGGATTCATCGCCTCATTCCTTCCATTCAGGAAAGATCTATTGCCACGGAAGGGCTGTGGGTGAGCAGGCAAGATGGACAGGGGCTGTATGAACTTGGCCACGTACCGGCAAATACGCGAGCCAATACCCCTTCTGGCGATCAACTCGAGGATGTTCAATGGCTCCCGGATGGCAAGCAAATAAGCTTCATCTATCGGGGCATGCTCTATGTTGTACCTGCCGAGAAAAGAGAATCTCCATAGGGCGCTCTGCCGGTGATTCGTATGACCACATTTTGCACCGGACCGCCTGATTTTCACAAGGGAGTAAACTCCCTCGCTACGGGCCTTCGGCCAAATGTCGGCCTTCGCCGACATGTACAAACTCTGGGCCGGTACATGTCCCCGCAGGGGGACATTTGGCCGAAGGCCCGTAGCGACGGGCTTTAGCCCATCGCGCAATATAAGGGGCTTGGGTCTGGATGTGAGGTATTCAACAAGATAATTTCGCCGTGAAACTCCTACGCTCCAGGTTCGTATGGTATACTATTATGTCTACTATTATATGAACCATAGAGGGAGGTGCGGCGTGGGCGAGTTCAAACTCATTTCGGACTACACACCGGGCGGCGACCAGCCCCAGGCCATCGAAAAGTTGGTGCAGGGATTAAACGATGGCAAGAGATTTCAGACTTTATTAGGAGCGACTGGAACGGGAAAGACCTACGCGGCGGCTCAAGTGATTCAGAAGGTGCAGCGGCCCACGCTGGTCATTGCCCACAACAAGACCCTGGCCGCGCAGTTGTGCGGCGAGTTCCGCGACTTCTTCCCGGAGAACGCCGTCGAGTACTTCGTCTCCTACTACGATTACTACCAGCCCGAAGCCTACATTCCCCAGACCGACACCTTTATCGAGAAGGACAGCTCGATCAACGATGAGATAGATCGCCTGCGCCACTCCGCCACCCAGGCGGTGCTGGAACGGCGGGACGTCATTGTGGTCGCCTCCGTCTCCTGTATCTACGGCCTCGGCTCGCCCGAAGAGTACCAGCGGACCGTCCTCTCGCTCCAGCGCGGCAACCCGTATGACCGCGAAGACGCCCTCCACCGCCTGATCGACATGCAGTTCACCCGCAACAACATGGAGCTGGTGCGCGGCTCGTTCCGGGTCCGCGGCGATACCCTCGAAATCCAACCCGCCGACGAGGAGATCCTCATTCGGGTCGAGTTCTTCGGCGACGACGTGGAGAAGATCACCCTGGCCGATCCGCTTACCGGCGAAGTCCTCGGCGCCCGCGACAGCATCACGGTCTTCCCCGCCTCCCACTTCGTGGCCGGGCAGGACCGGCTCAAGCGCGCCATCACCGAGATCGAGGAGGAGTTGGCGGAGCGCATCGCCTACTTCAAACGCCGCGACGAACTGATCGAGGCCCAGCGTATCGAGCAGCGCACCCACTTCGACATCGAGATGATGAAGGAGTTGGGCTACTGCTCCGGCATCGAGAACTACTCGCGCTTTATGGACGGGCGGCTCCCCGGCACTGCGCCCCACACCCTCCTGGATTACTTCCCGAAGGACTTCCTATTGGTCGTGGACGAGAGCCACCAGACCCTCCCACAGGTGCGCGGTATGTACAACGGCGACAAGGCCCGCAAAGACATCCTGATCCAGTATGGCTTCCGGCTCCCCTCCGCCGCCGACAACCGCCCCCTCAAGTGGCACGAGTTCGAGGAGCATATCGGGCAGGCTATCTTCGTCTCCGCCACACCCGGCCCCTTCGAGAAGGAGCACTCGGCGCAGATCGTCGAGCAGATCATCCGGCCCACCGGCCTGATAGACCCCGAGGTGGTGGTCCGCTCCACCAAGGGGCAGATCGACGACCTGATCGAGGAGATCCGCCGGCGGGTGGAGAGGGAGGAGCGCGTCCTGGTCACCACGCTCACCAAGAAGATGGCCGAAGACTTGACCGAGTACCTGGAGGACCTGAAGATCAAGGTTACCTACCTGCATAGCGACATCAAGACGCTGGAGCGCACGGAGATCCTGCGCAACCTGCGCTTAGGGGTCCACGACGTCCTGGTGGGTATCAACCTCCTGCGCGAGGGCCTCGACCTGCCCGAAGTCTCGCTGGTCGCCATTCTGGACGCCGATAAGGAGGGCTTCCTCCGCTCCGAGACCTCCCTCATTCAGACGATAGGCCGCGCCGCCCGCAATGTCGGCGGGCAGGTCATCCTCTACGCCGACAATCTCACCGGTAGCATGGATCGGGCCATCCAGGAGACGAACCGCCGCCGCGAGAAGCAGGTCGCCTACAACGAGGCGCACGGCATCACGCCGCAGACGGTCCGCAAGGCCATCCGCGATTTGATCCAGGCCGGGAGCGTGGACGGCGAGTACGCCGTGCGTGAGCGGGGCGGCCAGTACTCCGCCGAGAACTCCGTGGCACGCCTCAAGAAGGACCCCGGCACGATGTCGCTGGATCAGATCGAGGAGGTCATTCGCGGCCTCGAAAAGGAGATGAAGGAGGCCGCCCGCGCCCTCAATTTCGAGTACGCCGCCGAACTGCGCGACGAGGTGAACGAACTGCGCAAGATCGCGCCCAAGTCCGATGTCGGCAAAAACGAGACCACCTCCACGTTGGGCAAAGACAAAACCCTCTACGACA
>DATGIG010000658.1:0-7384 GCA_035295825.1 Chthonomonadaceae bacterium
AGGAAGAGCGGCTAGTTGTTGCGGATTCTCCTCTCGATGCCTGGGATCCCAGATCTTGATCTCGTCGCTGCCTCCGCTGGCCAGCCATGAACCATTGGGGGAGAAGGCAACCGAAGTAACACGATTGGTATGGCTGATAAGCCTGCCAATCGGTTGATGGGCGATGACATCATAGAGACGGATTGTACCATCCCAACTGCCCGTTGCCAGATACCGACCATCCGGGGAGAAAGCGACTCCATTTACTGTTGTTGTATGTCCTTGCAGGATGGCAATCCTCTGCTTTGAAGAGATATCCCAGAGTTCTACGCTGCCATCATCATATCTTCCCACCGCTAGTGTCTGATTGTTGGGAGAGAAGGTTAATGAATAGAGTGAACCTTTGGTGTGCAGGGGGGCCACTTTTCGCCAGGAGGGAACTTCCCAGAGATTCACATTTCTGTCGTAGCCTGACGAGGCTAGCCATCTGCCGTTCTTTGAAAACGCTAATCCATAGATTTGAGGTTTATGCGGGACATCTAAGACTACATTGCGCCATGTGGTCACATCCCAGAAATTTAACTCGCCTGCTTTATCTCCCGACGCCAGCCATCGGCCTTTCGGTGAGAACGCTACGGAATAGACCTCGCTTTCACTCGGCAAAGTCTTTATTACGCGCTGTGTGGTAACATCCCACACTTGCACAGTATGGTCCAAGCAACCGGCTGCCAACCATATGCCGTTGGGTGAGAAGGAGAGAGCAAACACTCCTGCGGTAGGGCCGTGGAGAGTCGCCACCTCTTGCCATGTAGCAATATCCCATAATTTGATCGTGCCATCGCCGTTAGCAGATGCCAAGATATTGCCGTTGGGAGAGAACGCCACCGAGAAGACGATGCCGTTTCCTGGGTGAACAATGGTATGTACATCCTGGTGCATGAGCCCCCAGTAGTAGCGCCACTCGAAGCCTCGAAGATCTTTCACACCTGACTTTGGTAGATGCGTTGTCAGAGCTTGATTGACGAGTCCATATTCACCATTCTTATATGCCTGATCTACTGTAACCATATCTGCACTATAGAGGATACCGTTCTTCTGAGCCAGCGCCAGTTCTGCTCGTTCATACTGAAAGAAAGCGACAACGGCCAGGCTTCCTATGCAAGTGAGCAGGACCAGGGAAACAGAGATGGCGCGCAGAAGGCCAAGGAAATAGGCAGCACGTTGGCGTCGTAACTCCGCGCCGGGCATATTGTCCTGGATCCACCTCCGATCGAACACACGCTCGTAGATGCGATTGCGGACCTGCAGAAAACCTCCTTCTGCCCGGATTACTCCCGAGAGTTTGAGAACGCTAACCAGCAGGCTGGCTTCGTCATCTACTACACGCTTGCCACTCCAGATCCTGCGGTAGAGGTCCAGAAGGCTGGCTACATCCTGCCCGCTGTTGAGGATGCTGTTGGCGACAAACATTAGATTGCTCTCTCCAACCCGCACGGTGTTGGAGAGGAACAGTTCCGCACAAAGGCGATCTACTCTATTGTCCGTTGTCACGCCCGGCGTGTCGGAGGCCGGACTGTTCTCCTGCGCAACGGCCTGGCAAAGCTTCTGAGTCAGGTAGGGATGGCCCCCTGTCCAGTATAGGATCCGCTCCAGCAGTCGCGACGCGACCTTCTTATCCGAATGCAGCCTTTCGGCCAGCACAGAGGCTTCCTGACTTGAAAAGTCGTTTAAGGAGATACGCCGTCCGATATTGAACGGTGTCATCTGTGCATTGCGGATCAATTCGGAAGGGAGGGCGACACCCAGCAAGCAGAAGGTCAATCGGTGGAAGGCAGGGTCTTCCGCGCGGCGATTGTAGCAGGCACGGATGGCGGCGAAGAACTCATCCGTATCGAATGTTAGATTGCGAACAAAATCTATTTCGTCAATGAAGATCACCACGCGCTCTACAAACTGTTCCAGGACCACGTGACGCAGAGCTTCTGTCCAGCGCTGCAGAGGACTGAGATGCGCGTGTTCTTCCCAGAACGCTTCGATCTCCTCCTCCAGGTTCAAGGGCTCGCCGATACGGCTGCACAGGCTCCGATACCACTGCTCCATCGTCAGGTTGCGCCCCAGGGCCGTCAAATCGAGCGTGACTACGCCTAAGCCTGCTTCGCGCAGGTGAACGCCGGTACGCATCATTAGTGAAGATTTGCCCATCTGCCGCGAGGTAAGGACATAGCAGAATTCGCCCTGCTGCAGGCTATCGAAGAGGTCGTAGTCGGCCCGCCGTTCCACGTAGGAGGGAGCCGTGACCGGCAGCGTGCCGCCGGAAATATAGAAGCCGGAAGATGCTGCTGTCATAATAGGCGCCTCGCTAAAAACGTCTGGTAGACCTGGCAGCGGAGTCGCGCCTCTTGCTCCGATGCGCCGGCGAGAATGCCGGCGCTCCGCAGGCGATAGAAGCTATCGGCGTCCGAACAGTGCTCCTGGCGCAAGACCTCTCGAACGACGCTGACGTGCTGCGCATCCTGGGAAAGAGAGACTAGAAGGCGGTCCAGATGATTGCCGTAGATGCCTCCGACCTGATCTGCCTGGGCCTCCAGCGCGGCAATGTCCAGTTGCCGAGTTTTCATCTCATGCAGACCCTGCCGCACCAGAAAGGGATGCCCGCTGACCAGGGCGATAAACCGCGCCAACTCCGCCTCATCCCGCAGCGGTCTTTCATACCGGGCATTCAAATCCGCCACTTGTTCCGGCGAAAAGTCGTTGAGCGCGATTTGCGTTCCGACGTTGAAGGGCGATTGATTCAGGTTGGAGACCAGCTTATAGGCTTCGGTGGCATACGCCAGGATCAGCGTCAGCCGTTCCCAGGGGCCGTCCGGCTCGAAGGAGCGCGCATTGTGCCAGGCGCGGAACAGCCCGAACACATCATCCTTATAGGCGCATGGGAACAGCCGGTCCACTTCTTCCAAACCCCATACCAGGGGTGCCGCGCTCTTGACCAGGACCTCCCGCTTCACATAGCGTTCGAAGCTATCCGTGGCGGCGCGCTGCGGGTTCCAGACCGCATCTGGAGCTACGTCCAGGTCCAGTTGATCGGCCAGGGAGCGGGCGAGCGCCAGGTAGAAGCTATCGAGGGTTTCCATCTCCGCCGCGCTGAATCTGCGGAAATCGGTGAAAGCTACTCGTGCTCCCTCCCGGCGTGCAAGGTCTAGCCCACGTGCCAGAAGAGAGGACTTGCCCGTCTGTCGAGACCCTTTGATCAGGATCGTGCTGTCCCTGCGCGCGCGCGCCGCCTGGAAGACGGCGTCGGCCGCACGGGCGATATAGAAGCGCGAGTTCAACGGAACGGCGCCTCCCACCGGCTCATAGACCAGAAAGTCCGAGCGGCGTTCTGTTGCTACCGGCTGAGGTTCTCGCTGAAGATATGCATACAGCTCTTTCATGGCGGCCGGCGGCTCCAACTTGCCCCGGCGATAGAGGTAGTCCCGGTAGCGGCGGTAGATCTCCATAGCCTCCAGGCGTTCGGCGCTTTTCACCAGCGCTTGCATCAGGCCGCACCAGTTCGATTCCTGGGTCGGCCGGGCAATGACGGCACGGCGCAGATAGCGTGCCGTCGTCAGATGATCCTGCGCGGCTGCCGCGCGATCCGCCAATGTCTGAAGCGCTTGCAGGTAACGCTCCTCTCTCTTATCCCGATCGGCAAGTACCCAACCATATTCCCATCCCAGCAACAGCGGCCCTTTATAGAGCAGGATGGCTTTCTTGAGCGAGTCGACGTCGCCTTTTTCGATCAGCGCGTCGAAGGCGATCAGGTCTGTAGAGGCATCCTTCAGGTGAAGAAGGAGCGTTTTGTGACCGGTTTCCAGGCAGCTCGCTTCCTCTCCCAGTTCACGGCGCAGGATTTCCACGCTTTTTCTCAGGCTGGCGGCAGGGTTCTCGCCGCGCGGCCAGAGAATGTCTGCTACCCAATCCACATTCAAAGAACGATCATGGTGGAGCGCGAGAAAGGCGAGCAGGCTGGTTCCTCCATACAGATGGAGCTTCAGTAAGGGCGACTCGTTGAGCCGGGCATCGAACGGCCCGAATAGACTGATATGCAGCATCGCCGTCTCCTCAAAAGCGGTCCCTGCCGGATTATTTTCAGCATACCACGCCGGCCGTGCTATCCCCGAATCATCACAAAATCGTCACAATCCATTTCGGCTGCATCACACATCTATCTTTGGTAATTCCGAATACTTGTCATCAGTACCTGCAAGACACTCCAATGTGCGCGTCGCTCCGATCGGGAGCGGCACACCCCGATCTATAAGGAGGATCAGGAAGATGCGTAGTCCACTCAAGAGTATCATCAGTGTAGCAGGCTTAGCCCTGTCAAGTCTGCTCATCCAGGCAGCAGCCCTGGCTCAGTTTACTGTGATCCACAACTTCGGCTCCGGCAGTGACGGTTTCGGCGCGGGTAATAACACTCTGACACGAGTAGGATCTACCTTCTATGGAACCACCTACTATGGGGGTACCAATGGGCTGGGCTCTGTCTACGCTATGGACGCGTTCGGCAACGTCAACGTTCTACACAGTTTCAGCGGCCCGGATGGTGAGAACGGAAATTCTGAGGGTAGTCTCGTCTACTATGGTGGCTGGATCTATGGTACCAGCGGGCGCGGGGGCGCGAACAACACTGGCGTCATCTTTCGCCTGTTACCGGACCCGATACCGGATAGGAGGCATTAAACGGTTTTATACAATGCCCCTGCGTCCTCAACGGTATGGGTTGCCGGTATCCTGCATGGCGTGATCTACGGGGCACTTCAATTCGGCGGCGCAAATGGCGATGGTTCGCTCTTTCGGATCAACATTGACGGTTCAGGCTTCACCGTTCTGCATGAGTTTGACGGGACAGATGGGGCCAATCTCTTCGACCCTCCGCTACTCGTCCCACCTTCTCACTCCTCGCATCCATTGCTTGTCGGGCCGACATTGGTCGGTGGCGCCAACAACGATGGCGTGATCTACAGAATGAACCTTGACGGGTCTGGCTTCGCCGTTTTGCATGAATTTGATGGCAACGATGGCGCCCACCCTAGAGATGTCGTCACGCTCGACAACGGGACACTCTACGGTCAGGCGCAATTTGGTGGCGCATCAGATCTGGGCACACTCTGGAAGTTAGACGGTACTGGATTCACCGTCCTGCACGAGTTTACCGGTGGTATCGATGGTGGGCAGCCGGGCCAACAACTGCTCGTGTACCACAACAAGCTATTCGGCGTCACAAGTTCAGGGGGCGTATCGGGTTACGGGTGCATCTTCAGCCTCTGGCCCAACGGTGATGATTTCACTGTGCTGCAGCAACTGAACTCGACTACCGGTGAGGCTGCCGCTGGTCTGACATCCTACAATGGTCTGCTCTACGGCACTGCGGGTGGGGGCGGCGCGTACGGCGGAGGAACTGCATTCACGATCGTACCAAAGTGAGATTACAGGCGCGCCGTTGTAGCCATCTCTGCTGCAATCATCGCCAATACCACGAGCCTCCGGTTGAATTCGGAGGCTCGTCTTATGGACCGTTTCCCTTCACCCTGCCGGAAGGTAGTGTATACTTCATTTGTGAATTGTCGTGAAGGGCGCGGGTAAGATGCTGATTCTACATGGCGGGCTGATAGACGGCCAGTTCGTTCTCTGGGGCGAGACTTCCGAGGCGGCTGTGGCGGGGATCAAACGAGGCCGGGGGCGTCCGCGTCAGACGGTCGCGCCGCCGCATCCCTGGGGCGCCAGCGAAGAGGCGCTTCGGCGCGCTCTTTCTGAAAGTGTTCCGGGCGGAATGACCGGGAGCAAGCCGGAAGCGGTGCAGCCGCGAACGGTAGTCTCATGGCTGCCGTCGGAAGGGGGAGAGCCACTGGCCTCCAGCCCGATCCTCAGAGCGATGCCGGACCGCCCGGCGCCCTGCGCGCTGGCTCCCTGGGCTGTGACCGGGCTTGCGCTTTCCTGGGACGAGACGGTCACGCTGCTCTGCGCCTGCATCGGGCGCGATATGCTGGGACCCGGCGTGCTCATCGGTCCGACGCTGCTGGCCTGGGCGACAGCCCTGCGGTGGACAGGCGCGCTGGTCGCCCGGCAGCAGTTTCTGCCTGCGGTCGAGGAGACGGCGGACGGCTTTCGGGCTTGCTGGAAGCCGGTCTTTGCCGGCGCCGATGCCGAGATGCCGGCGAAACTGGCCCGCGCCCTACCGGGCGCCTGCCGTGCGCTCTCTTCTTCCGCCGAAGCGCCGCCGGACCTCCCGGCAGTAAGCCTTCTCACCAACTTTGTCTCTCAGGTCTGCGACACGCTGGCCCGCCATGCGGCGGAAAGCGCCTCCAGCTTCGACTCTTCGGTTTACCCCGTACGGCGCGCCCGTAAGCCCAAATCCACTGCCTTCGATAGCCTGCACGATCAATGGCTCTATGCGCTGCGCGCGCCCGATGGCCGGATGCAGGGAGAGGCGCGGGAGCTGGCGGCCTTTGCCCGGCAGGTGCGGGAATGGTGGCGTCCGCTCACGCTCTCCATCGCCGCGCCTTTCCGGCTCTGCTTCCGCCTCGAAGAGCCGGTCCTGCAGGGCGAGGAAGGGGACGACGGCGACGTGGAGGGCGACTGGTTCGTGCGCCTGCTGCTGCAATCGGTCGAAGACCCGAGCCTGTTGGTTGCGGCGGAACAAGCATGGAATGCCAAGGGGCGCTCTGCGGCCCTGCTGCGCCGGGACGGTTTCGTGGCGCGCGAGTTCCTGCTCGCCGCGCTGGGGCAGGCCGCCAAAATCTGCCCGCAGATCGAGGCCACGTTGAAGTCCACGACCCCGGACGGGTACGAACTCGACACGATCGGCGCGCAAGAGTTCCTGCTGGAGAAAGCCTGGCTGCTGGAGCAGGCGGGCTTTGTGGTGCAGTTGCCGGCCTGGTGGACCCGCAAAGGCACCAAACAGCGCCTGACGGCCCGCGCCAGCGGCAAAGCGCCGAAGATGCAGGCGAAGGCGGGCCTGTCGCTGGCGACGATCGCCGAGTTCGACTGGGAGGTGGCGCTGGGCGGCGAGACGCTGACCCGCTCGGAGTTGGAGATGCTAGCGCAGCAGAAAACCTCCCTGGTGCGCCTGCGCGGACAGGGTGCAATTGGATGCGAAAGAGATCGAGGCCGCCCTGACGTTCTGGAAACGCAACCAGGGCCAGCAGGCGACGGTCCGCGATGTGATCCGGATGACCCTGGGAGCCGAGCCAGGACCGGGCGGGCTGCCCATCGAGGAGGTGAAAGCCGGCGGCTGGATCGGGGACCTGCTGGCGCAGATGCAGGGCGAGTCGGGCTTTGAGCCGCTGCCTGCGCCGCCGGGGTTCGCCGGGACGCTGCGCCCTTATCAGGAGCGCGGCTATGCCTGGCTGCGTTTCCTCAGCCG
>DATGIG010000659.1:0-3074 GCA_035295825.1 Chthonomonadaceae bacterium
ACCCCGCGTCACATTGATATGCTCGCCCAGGAGGCCGGCCTGACCTCCACGCAGGCGGGCATCGAGATGACCTTCCTTGAACTCAACGGCCTGGTCCGCCGCCTCCCCGGAAACACCTACATCCTTGGCGTTTAACTTCACTTGCGCACCGCACCGCGACGGAAATGTTTCTCGCTCCACCGCCTTGCGGGAACAGAGGCTGCGGCCACACCGTCTGACTCCGGTATCTTCCTGCCACGTAGTCACTCCTTCCGGGCAGGCGAGAGGCTGCCCGTCGGGATCACTCTCCTACTCCATGACATTCCCGGCAAACTACCCGAAGGAGATCGTCATTTTGATTGCCCTCAACAGAACGTCCTGGATGGTATCGTGGTCGCGCCTGGCGGCTTTCGGCGTGCTGGCGTGCGTCACTTCGGTCTCTGCCAGCCGGGCTTTGCCGGCAAAGCCCATCGCGGCTCCCACGATTTCCCGCCTCACCCCCCATAGCATAGACGCGGGATCTCCGGCCTTTACGCTCACCGTCTCGGGCAGCGGCTTCCAGACTGACTCTACCGTCCTCTGGACGGTCGGCAGCCGGACCACGACGCTTAGCACCGCGTATGTGTCCACCACGGAGTTGAGAGCGACCGTGCCTACCGGGCTCGTCGCCAATCCAGGGAGAGCCGCCATCCGCGTGCATACGCCTTCCGCCGGCACCTCGGCGGATAAGCTCTTTACGGTCCTGGTTACTTCGCTTCAGTGGAATGTCGCGATGAGCTACAACTCCGGCGGCGAGTATACCGCCCTGTTGCATATCACCAATAGCGGCTATCGGACGGCGGAGAACCTGACCATCACGCGCTCGATACTGGGATCCGCTGGAACGACGAGCGCGCTGCCGATGGCGCTGGGCAACCTGGCGGCGGGAGCCACTCTGGTCACGGATCTGACCTATCCCGCCTCGGCAGGGGATGCGGGCGACATTGTTGCGCTCACTATCGCCGGTTATTTCACAGGGGATTCTATCGATCTATTTGAGCGGGTCACTTTGCCATAAAAAACCGGACCGGGAACTTCTCCCGGTCCGGCCTTGTTTTACAGCTCCATCATGTGAGGTGGCCGCGCCTCGGTCGTCCTCAGGGCGGTATGCCCATGCAAGACGTGGGAGGCGGTGAGCAGGCTGGACCGGGAATTCTCTCCGGCAGCCAGGACCTGCAAGGCCGGCTCGTGAGGGAGATACGCAGGCGCCAGGAAGGCCATCAGACCGATACCCACCAGGCCGGCCAGCGCGGCGCCCAGTTTCTTGCGCCGGGAAGGCCGGTACTGCGTGATCTGTTTTCGCCGGGCCAACGGACCGGCGGACATGCGGATGCGAAGCCGCGAGCGACGCCGGGGCGTTTCCGGCTTCTGGATCGGGCTGGAGTTCATGCCTTCCGGCTGCTCCCCCGACCACGCCTGGTCGAACTGCTGACCCTGCAGGGTCTGGAGCACATACCGCAGCCGGTTTCGCTCGGTATCCGAAATCTCGACGATCCGAGCCCCGTAAGCGTACCATCCGGGCAGGCATTCCTGTTCCCGCGTGACTTCCACCACCAGGCGAAGGCGCGGCAGGGAGTTGTTGTCGGTGCAGAGCAGGACCCGCTCCCCCATCTCATGGGGCCACGGGGAAAGAAATAACACTCCGCTTACGCTGATGTTGACGATCTGCCCGTAGATGCCGCCATACGATACGTTTCCAACGGTCACGGGCCAAAAAACGGAATAGCGCGCTGCGCGCTCGTTGTAGGTTGTCTGTATCTTCTCAAAAATGGGTAAGGCTTCGACGGTGGCACAAGCCGGCATTCCTGGGTCTCCTATCTTCTTCGGTAATGTATTTGCGAGCCAGGGCGAATTTATCCGAGGTGTGTTGTGCCACGTAACCTTACAAGCACAGGCTGAGCAATATACCGGATATGCCCCCGCAAGCCTGCCGGTTCTTGAAGGACACTCGAGTTTCGATTCCGAAAACTAAGGGGAAAGCAAAGTCATGAGTCCTCCAGAGCCACGCCTGCTCGACCCTCCAGCAGGCGATGCCTCCGAGGAAAGGGAAAGATTCGATGATAGATGCCGACAAGACTGTTAGCGAGTTGACCACCTCTGCAAAAGCCCTCAGCGACCAGGGAAGATATGCCGAAGCGGAGGATCTCTATCAGGAGGCTGTGCGGCTGGAGGGCAGCAATGCAGCTTATCGGAGTCAGCTCGGATATGTCTTGCGCCAGCAAGGGAAATATCCGGAAGCGGAGGCGCAATACCAGCAGGCGGTCCGGCTGGATGCCGGCAACGCAAGCTATAGAAATGGTCTCGGTCTGGTTCTGGACTCGCTGGGAAAACGCGAGGAGGCGATGGAGCAATATCGCGAAGCCATTCGCTTGAACCCTGCCCGCGCTGTCTATTATTACAATCTGGGACTTTCGCTCTATGCGCTTGGGGACGATGCCGGCGCGGAGGCGCAATATCGCGAGGCGATCCGGCTGGACGCCAGCGACGCGGACTATTTTTCGGAACTGGGGGACGCCCTTAACCGGCAAGGGAAAGCTCAGGAGGCAGAGTCCGCTTATCGCGAGGCGGTCCGGCTGGCTCCAGACCACACGGGGCATCGAACCAGTTTAGGAGATCTCTTCTATTACCAGGGCCGCTATCCTGAAGCCGAAGAGCAGTATCACGAGGCGGTCCGTCTCTCGCCGGACCATGCAGAATCAAGAAACAACCTGGGCGCGGCTCTCTACCAGCAGGGCCAATATGCCGGGGCCGAGGAGCAGTATCGCGAGGCGGCCCGGTTGGAGGAAAGCCTGGCCGCATACCACTACAATCTGGGGGATGCGCTCCGTTTGCAGGGCAAATACGCAGAAGCGGAGGCGGAGTATCGGGAGGCTATTCGCCTGGAGCCATCGTGTCCCGCCTATTTCTCCAATATGGGACATGCGCTGTTCTGGCAGGGGAAGGAGGTCGAAGCCGAGGCTGCCTACCGCGAGGCGGTCCGGCTGGCGCCGGACGAGGCCCCCTATTGGGATTTCCTGGGTAGCGCTCTCTACAAACAGGGCAAGTTTGCAGAAGCC
>DATGIG010000660.1:0-5418 GCA_035295825.1 Chthonomonadaceae bacterium
TGTTCCCACAGCCGATAATGGCTACACTGCCATTCATGTCGCCTCCTCAAAGCTCCTGTGGAATCCAGCGAAAACCCGAATCGAGAGCGCCGGGCAGGCCGCAGATCGTGCATACCCCGTACGTGAAGCAAGGCAGCCCGGCCGCCTCGTCCTGATGGAAGGTGGTGCCGCAGCCGGGACAGACCACCGCAGGCACACCGGGGGCGATCTCAAGACAGCAGCGCGGGCAGAAGATAGCCTGGTCCGCGCCGGCGAAGGGCGCGACACGCGCCAGGCTTTCCGAAGAAAAGAAAAGCCGGATTCCGCCCGCCAGGCCGATCTCATCCCTATCACGCAGCGCCCGAATGCCCAGAGATACCGGCTCGCCGTTGACGCGGCAGGCGCCCGGCGGGCATAGAAGCGCCCACTCCGTGCCGGAGGCCGCGACCGGCAGAAGCGCGCCGCAGACCGGACCCTGCCCGCCCGCGGCGGCCACGGGCCGCTGCCGTTCGCCGGTTATCACATAGCGCTCGGCCTCCAGCGGCAGAACGCCCCATTTCCCATCCTGCTCGACCCACAGGTTCGCCATGCTCTCCTGGCCTCCTCGCCGATGGCTACTCCCAGACCTGCCCGATTATCTGCAAACACCGATGCTTATAGCGCCCACCCTCCACACCACCTTCGCTCCCATGTCAGACAAACGCCATTAGATTGCATTTATAGCAAAAAACTCGTACCCACTCTCTCAAATCTGTGTCATAATACGTTCATGCCAGAATCATATCACACCGCAAATCTGTTCATTATCAATGTAATCGCCTATATCAGATTAACGAGCAGAAATTCCCAGCTATCACCAAAATTCGACAAATACAAAATCAGTGTCTCATTATAACAAAAGGGCCCCGGCCTGTCAAGGGCCTTTTAAACCTTTTTAAATTTTTTCGGATGCCTTGCGCACACGATAGAAATGAGGTATCCTGTAAATCCAGATATGAGCAACTATACTCCTTCATAGCGAGCTATTGCCTGCTGTAGGGCTTTGTTGTCCGATCCTTCTCACCATATTGCGCATTTAGTTATGATTATGTGGACTTTGCCCGAAATCAAGGCCGGAAATCTCGCTCTTTGTAGCTTTCTGCTGGACTCACCGGCGCCTCCGGGTGCCCTGAGATATAACCTGAATACCGAGAAGGAAACATGGAACCTTTTACAAACAAGGGATCTGATGGGGTCGCCGTGAACGGGCGAACGTCGGAGACGCGCTCGCGCAATCGGTACACGCCGGAACGTCTGGAGCGCATGTTTCAGGCAGCCAGGCTTTATTACGAGGAGCGAAAAGTTAACCATGATCGATGTCCCCGCTGTAAAGAGCGCATCCCCATCCGGGAGAGTTTGGGTACCTGTTGTCCTTGTTGCCACACAGAATGGAAGCCTGAAGATAAAGTCCGCCTGAACCAGGAGGATGTCGCGACTTTGCTATCCTCCCCGATTTACCGGATTTCCAGATCGGAAATTCAGAGACTTTTGAGCGAAGCGGAAGACGAGGAGATGATCCAGGTCATTGTGACCCGAGCGCCGCGTAACCTCAAGCTGATGGAGTTAGAAGAGAAGCTGCGGCGCGCTTATCCCAACCTCGTCGCCGTCTATCTGGTGCCGGGACGTGAGGAGTTGTTCGATAAGTCCTACGAAGATAAGGCTAACGAGACCGAGGTGCGAGACCTTCGCGGGGCGATTATCCAATCCGCCGCTCAGTGCGCCGCACAAGCCATTGTATCGGAATTGAGCAAAGCTTCGGCAGTTCCTGCGCGCAGCACAAACAAGAAAGAGCCGCCGTCAGCAGGCAAGCATTCTACCCTCTGTCTATCCTGGGGCTACACCCTGCATAGTGTCATTTCTCACTTGCGGCCCGACCATCCTCTGCCTGATCTTCGAATCGTCCCGATGATCGGAGCCATTTCAGCAAAACCTTTCAATTATCTGTACGACAGTAACCTGCTCGTTCAGGAGGCCGCCAGAGCGTTCGAATGCAAGGACAATGCGTACTGGCTGCCCGCGCCGGCCTTTATGCGCGATGAGAGGCAGAAAGCGGAGCTGATGGAAATCCCACTGATCAAAGATATCCTGACGATGATGCCGGAGGTTACCCTGACCGTCACCTCCGTCGGCCGTCCTGATCCCAGTAACTCCACCCTTGTCAAACGCGGGCTGTTTACGAAGGATGATGTTGAAAAAATGATGAAAGACGGCGCTGTGGGCGAAGTGGGTGGGCATTTCTTTGATGAGACCGGTAAGCCCGTCGAAGGCATTCACCCCATTGGGCTGGACATTCCTATCCTTCAAAACCTGGTCCAGGAAGGCAAAATCAGCATGGCCGTCCTGGCAGGCACGCCGAATCGGGTCGAACCCCTTCGCGTTGCGATCCGAAGCGGGCTCATCAATGTACTCGTGACCGATCATATCACCGGCGAAAACCTGCTCTCTCTTGCCTGAAAAAGTCAGTTTATGCGTTGCAATCGTCCATCTCCGCCCCATCGTCTCTTCCTGGCGGAACGAGATGGAAAAACGTACAGGGCCGGCGGCATGCGCCGCCGGCCCTGTACGCTTGTAGCTGCCATTGTCAACGCAGATCGGCGGCGAAAGCGGTAAGGTAGTCGGCAAGGGCCTGGCAGCCCTCGACCGGGAAGGCGTTGTAGATGGAGGCGCGGAAGCCGCCGACGGAGCGATGGCCTTTGAGGCCGTCCATGTCGCGCTCTTTCGCGCCTTCCAGGAAAGCTTTGTCCAAATCGGGGTTCTTGAGCCGGAAGGTGACGTTCATCAGGGAGCGGTCCGCATTGTCGGTGACGGCCGGATCGTAGACGTCGGGATGGGCGTCGAGGGCCGCATAGACCAGTGCTGCTTTCTCCCGGTTGCGCGCCTCGATGGCCCTTAGCCCCCCCTCTTTCTCGATCCATTGCAGCACCAGCCCCACCACGTAGATGGCGAAGACCGGCGGCGTGTTGTAGAGCGAGTCCGATTTAGCGTGCTTCTTATAGGAGAGGATGACTGGCACGTCGTCGCTGGCGCGCTCCAGGAACGCTTTGCGGACGATGACGAGGGTGACCCCTGCCGGCCCGGCGTTCTTCTGCGCGCCGGCATAGAGCAGGTCGAAGCGCGAATAGTCCAGCGCGCGGGCCAGGATGTCGGAAGAGGCGTCGGCCACCAGCGGCGCGCCGCCGGTATCCGGCAGGGAAGCCCACTCCGTCCCCTCGATCGTGTTGTTGGTGGTGATATGGACATACTGCGCGCCAGGCGTCAACGCGAGCTGCCGGGGGATGTAGGAGAACTTCGCGTCTTCCGAACTGGCGGCGACATGGACATTGCCGAAACGCTGCGCCTCCTGAATGGCCTTTTTCGCCCACTCGCCGGTATGCACGTAGTCGGCGGTCTGCCCAGACGACAGGAAGTTCATGGGCAGCATCGCAAACTGCAGGCTGGCGCCCCCGCCGAGAAAGAGGGCGACGTATTCCTCCTCCGAAAGGCCGAGCACGCGCAATAGGCGCTGCCGGGTATCCGCATGGATCGCCTCGTAGTCCTTGCCCCGGTGGCTGACCTCCAGAATGGACATCCCCGATCCGTTGATTTCCAGGATGCCCCGGCTGGCCTCTTCCAGGACTGCCAGAGGCAGCACGGCCGGCCCGGCGCTAAAGTTGTAAATCCGGTTCATGTCTTTCCTCAATGTTCTTCATGTTCCCCACTCTGGACTCGACAGGCTGCCAGGGCCGCCGGCGCAGGCGCCAGGGCAGCAGGAACGATTCGAGCAGCACCTTGCGGGAGATTTTGGATCGGCCGAACTGCCGGTCCGTGAAGATGATGGGGACTTCCTCGATGCGCATGCCGGCCAGCAGTGCCCGGTGGCACATCTCGACCTGGAAAGAGTAGCCTTCCGAGGAGAGCGTTTCCAACTGCACGGCTTCCAGGGCGCGGCGGGTCCAGCAGCGATAGCCCGCCGTGGAGTCCAGAATCGGGATCCGTGCCACCTGCCGCACATACCAGACCGCGAATTTAGAGAGCCAGAGACGATGCGCCGGCCAGTTGCGCACGCCGCCGCCGGAACAGTAGCGAGAGCCGATGACCAGATCCGCCCGCTGGCTGGCATCGAGCAGCGCCGGCAGATAGGCCGGATCGTGGGAGAGATCGGCGTCCATCTGGACGATCCGGTCGTAGCCGGCGTTCAGCGCGCGCTGAAAGCCATCCCGGTAGGCCCTTCCCAGTCCGCGCGGCCCGGTACGGCGCACGACCTGATAACCGGCGTATTCCGGCCGGGAAGCGAACAGTCTCTCGGCGGCCTCCGCGGTACCGTCCGGCGAATTGTCGTCCATAAGAAGCAGGTGCGCGTCCGGAACGGCGGCGGCGATTTGCGGGACAAGGACAGGAAGGTTCTGGACTTCGTTGTAGGTGGGAATGACAATGATGCGCTTCATGCGGCAGCGAACTCCTGGGGCCCGCTAAGACGGCGCGGCTGGAGTCATTATACCCGTTCAGGCCGGTGAATGGCGCCAAAGCGCAGCGCGCCCGCCTCTTTGACGAAGCGGGCGCGTTGCGCAAAAGGTATCTGGCGGCGACCTATTTTCCCGGCAGGTTGCCCCGCGAGTATCGTCGGCGCTGATGGGTTTCACGACCGTGTTCGGGATGGGAACGGGTGGTACACCATCGCTATGGCCACCAGAAAGCGTGGAAGCGCCGATTTGAGACCGGCGGCTCCCGTTCAAGGTGGTTCCCCAGGAACCTGGGGAAGAGCAGCCCTGCCCTCTGTGGCAAGGCTGCGCTTTGAAAATCGGAAGAGAAGAGGGGATGAAGTGGGATCGCAGCGCGCTCGTTTTGCAAACGTCAGGCTTTTCGCAAAGCCTCTCCGTTGCTTTCGAGCCATTGCGCCAGCCTTCTTCCGGCCCGCCTCTCTCTGTCTGCCTGGCCTGTTCCCTTTTTCAAGGGGTTCTCGAAGCCCGGCAGGCCGGAGAGAAAGCGAGTGAAGTGGAAGAAGTCTAAAGTCCTCGGTCGTTTAGTACGCATCGGCTCCACGTGTCGCCACGCGTCCACCCTGCGCCTATCTACCCGGTCGTCTACCGGGGACCTTACCAACTTGAAGTTGTGGAGGTTCTCATCTTGGGGCGCGCTTCGCGCTTAGATGCTTTCAGCGCTTATCGCTTCCGGACGTAGCTACCCAGCGGATGCGCCTGGCGGCACAACTGGTACACCAGCGGTCCGTCCAACCCGGTCCTCTCGTACTAGGGTCAGCCCCCCTCAAAACCTCAACGCCCACCGCGGATAGGGACCGAACTGTCTCACGACGTTCTGAACCCAGCTCGCGTACCGCTTTAATGGGCGAACAGCCCAACCCTTGGGACCTAATCCAGCCCCAGGATGCGACGAGCCGACATCGAGGTGCCAAACCTTGCCGTC
>DATGIG010000661.1:0-3270 GCA_035295825.1 Chthonomonadaceae bacterium
CAGGCGCGTCTCCTCGGGTACGATCCACTCCTCGTACATGCCGGGCAGCAGGCGGCCGCGGTAGAGGTCTACGGCGCGTTCGAGGGACTGGACGCGCTCGGCGCCGCTGCCGGCTCTGCCGGCGCCCTTGATGGCCGCCTCGAAGTCGGCGACATCGGTGGTGACGGCCTGCGGGTTGAGGCTCAAGGAGAAGCGGTCGGCGCGCAGGACGGCATGCGCGGGGGTGCCCGGCGGCTCGAACTGGTTGCGCAGGGAGGAGAGCGCCACGGAGAGGTTGTTGCGTCCGGCTTCCGGAGCGCTCTCAGGCCAGAACAGGTCGATCAGGACCTCGCGGGAGTGGACCTGCGGCAGATGGTAGGCGAGATAGGCCAGCAGCCCGCCCACCTTCTGGTATTTGAAGCGGGTGATGGTGGTACCGCCGCGTTCGGCGCGCAGTCCGCCTATCAGTGTGATCCGCCAGGGTTCCGCCAGCATGGTCTGATCTCTCCCAAAGCCTTTGCGTTCATTCACGGCTCCAGTTATTATTGCGCCCGGCTCTTTCCAAACTCTTAAAGGCGCAGCAGGTCGATCGCCTACGCCAAACTTCGCTGGTCCGCCGAGGATTCCTGCTCCCATCAGCGGTGCAAACGTATCACCATCGTCAGACAACAGGGCTCTATCGACCTCGGCTCGGAGATGCAGAGGCTGAAGCACTCCAGCGGCTTGTCAGATTATTCATGCCGCATCCTGCTGCCTCTTGCATAGCGCCAAAAGCGTCTCGGCCGGCGCCTCCCCCAGCACCTTGCTGACCACCTCAGCCTCCTCTCCGGCAAGCACCAGATACTATATCATCCAACAGGCAACACCCTTGCGCTTGATGGCAGCTATGCTCCACCTCCTGCCCGTTCAAGAACGGCACGATGGCGTTGAAGTCCCTCCGGTAGACCGGCCGATACCGCACTCCCCGCCGGATCGCCTCCTTGTACCGCTCCCAGGCTTGCGGGTTCCTGAAGCGGCAATGGAGCATCATGTGGCAGGTATAGCAGAAGCTATAGGCGCCGATGTGGTCCCCGTATGGCTCGCTGTAGTCCTCGCTGTGTGCCTCAATGATGCCCTCTGTCTGCCCGCACGCCTGACATACGGTCGGCGGCTGACGCCGTCCTGCTTCATACTCCTTTTTGAGCCAGGCCAGGGCGCGGGTACGTTGAGCCGGGCTAAACCCGTTGTAGCTCTTCATCTTGCTAACTCCTTACGCATCCGCACAGCGCCCGCCGCGTTCTTGCCGACGGCCGTAAAGCCGCGCTCTTGATACCAGGCCGGGTTCCAGGCATAGGCTTCCAGGCTCTTGCAGCCAGCCTCCTGTGCGGTCTGGATCAAGAACTCGGTGATGGCCGTCCCGATGCCCTCGCGCCGACGGGACTGGTCCACGAAAACGCCCTTGATGCGGGCAGCGCCGTTGTTCAGGGTGAGCAAGCCGGCGCAGCCCTCCTCGCCATAACGGAACCAGCGGGTATTGGCCGTAGGCTTGAGGCAGACGCGCTCCTTCGCGGCGGCACTCCGAAAGCGGGCTACCTGGCTGTATTCACATTCCTGGATCGGGCTCACTTTCGGGCCTCCTCCGCTGGAACCCAGGCTCGGCTGTAGCGGTAATGCTCGATGTTCCTGGCCTTGAAGATGCTGTCCTGGTACAGCAGATCCACCTCGTCCCTGGTCGCCCCAATCTCCCTGGCGACCTCTGCCGGACTGCAGCCGTGCTCGTCAATCAGGCTCTTCACGAGCTCGCTCATCCTTACCGCCCCATGGCATCCCTTCGCCCGGTTCATTCGCACCGTCAGCATCTTAGCCTCGGCTGGCGATACCTCCAAGATGGCGCAGGGCACCTTGCCGCCGTAGCGTTGCCGGAGGACCTTGCTCTCCCGGCTCAGCATCCAGCGATGAAAGCCGTCAATGATCGTGCCGTCCGGAGTAATCAAGATGGGCTGCACCCAGCCGGTCGAAAGCAGGCTGATCTCCAAAAGCTTCAATTCCGGGTTCATGACCATGTTCGGGTTCCAGGCGTTGGCGTTCAGGCTGTCCACGTCTCGCCACTCGATACAGTTAATGGGATCTTCCTTTATCATAACTACGCTCCCTTGCTTCGGAGGGGAAGCAGTTCTCTCTTGAAGGCGCCGGTCATGATCCAGGTCAAGACATAGGCAGGCGGATACCCCTCCGGCCTGTTCCTGGCGCGGATCAGCACTTTCTCGAAATGAGTAAGCGCCTTCCTCTGCTGGCTTTCGTCCTGGATGTGCTCCAGGATGTAAGCTCGCACGCCGTCATAGCTCTGCCCGTATCGCTCTTTGAGGGCGTCTTTGTCTAGCTCCTGCCAGTATCTTGCCTGAACCTGCATCTCCGGGAAAAGCTGCATCACCTGATCGTAGAAGATCGGGGCGATGGCTGGCAGCCGGTGCAGGTGCTTGGCGCTCTCCGCGTGCAGCGGCGTGGACACTCTGAGGCTGGCGCCGGCCAGGTGTTGAGCATCGTAGAGGGGGCAGTAGCGGATGCCTCTCTCATAGAAGAAGCGGAACACGTCGTTCTCCTGCCAGTCATAGAGGGGCTTGCAGAGGCTGACGTTAGGCGTGCCGCTGGCATTGATGTAGCTTTCGTTCAGCTTGTTGACGCTTGCCCGGTAGCGCATGAGGCTCTCAGCGGCCCGGATGCCGGTCAGGAAGGCGATCTTGCCCTTGTACCAGCTTGCTATGAAAGCGTCCATGCTGTACTGATCGAAGATGCGCTTATCGCCCTCCGGCAGGGTGATGGCGTGCTCCGGGATCGGCCGCAGGTGCTTTCTGTTAGGGTCCCACTGGATGTACTCCACGGCTCGGCCCAGGATGAACTTGGTCGAGGCCAGCGGCACGGCGAAGTAGAGCATCTTCACCCATGGGAGCAGGCGGTAGCTGTTCACGAACTCGATGACCGGATCGGGGATAAGCTCCTCGTCCCGGAAGACGACATTCAAGGGAAGGGCGCCGGCCTCTTCAGCAACCTCTTTGGTCAAGTGCAGGGTCGCCAGGCTATCCTTGCCGCCGGAGAAGCAAACGGCAATCGTGTCGTGGGTATCAAAGATATGGCGGATGCGCTCCTTCGCGGCGGTGAGCACGTCCGTATCGAGAAACCGCTTGACCCGTGCCATGCTCTACAGCCCCTCCACGTGCTCGGCAAGGAAGGCGTCCAGCCGGGCGGCGACGGTCTCCAGGTCCGGATAGCGAGCCTTCAGATGGCGCAGGAAGGCATGGAAGCGGGCTTGCTGAT
>DATGIG010000662.1:0-15255 GCA_035295825.1 Chthonomonadaceae bacterium
GTAGCTCGTGTGGGCCCTCGGGCTACCGTACAGCATCCCGTATTTCCACGCGTGATGGATGGGTATCGCTTGCGTGATCTTGTTCGCGACCGTTGCGAGACAAGCCCCAGTCTCATCAAGAGAAATAGAGGAATGTGGCAAGGTTGCCGTTTAGGGGTCAACAACCCCACCTGAGGTCGCGCCAAACGCTGCCTTGCCCCTGCCTGATGCTTGTTCTGTCATCCTCGCTACAGGCTCAATCCTCCATTTCCGTAACGCTTCTGCCTTAAGGCGAACCTGAGTATCCGTGTGTTCCAGGCCAACCCTGGAATCGAACCGAGGCCATTATTCAGTCGGCCTGGGATATGCCTGCATCTCGCACCTATCGAGTGAGCTCATATGTAGGCAGCCTCCTGTACGATGTGCTCTCTATCGCTCGATCCGATCCTAGCCATCAGGATTTTATCGGGCAGCGGCGCATCGTAAGCCGCGTTCCGTAGACCCCCAACGCGGCAGACTCGATGTGGGGTCTGTATATCCACTCTCCAAGGGAGAAAGAACATGAGAACCGGAAAAACGGGTTTTACACTGATCGAGTTGCTCGTCGTTATCGCCATCATTGCCATTCTGGCAGCCATCCTGTTCCCCGTCTTCGCGCAAGCCCGTGAGAAGGCCCGGCAGACCTCCTGCCTCTCCAACACCAAGCAGATCGGTCTTGGGCTGATCATGTACACGCAGGATTATGATGAAATCATGCCTGCGGCGTTCGCATCCATCCCACCCATCAATGGGGGCGGCCTCAACGTCATCGCCTACGAGAACCAGATCAACCCCTACATCAAAAACAAGCAGATCTTCCAGTGCCCCAGCGATGGTCTGCCGCGCACCATCAACGGCAACGCCTTCTGGGACGGTCAGGACTACGATCCTTCGACCAACACCGGCAAGCTGCATCGCTCCTATGGTTATATCGGCAATATCGATACCGTCCAGGGCGACACCGCCGGCACGTGGCCGGATCCCAATACCGGTATGAGCGCCTGGGGCAGCGGCTACAATATCGCCAGTTTCGACGCCCCCGCCGAGACCCTCTCGATCACCGAGTCCTGGGCGCCAAATAATGCCGGTGGTCTTGGAGATGCCTTCTACGGTAGTGCATGGGGCGACCTGTTCACCAACTGCGACACCTACAAGCTGGCCGGCCGCAACTTCCCGCCCGTACCGGGCAGCGGCGACGACTATGCCGGTCCGGATCCCGGTGGCTGCCGTGGCAACTACGAGGCGACCGGTGGCTCGCCCGACCGTCCGATGAAGGGACACATGAACCGGGGCAACTACGTGTATGCCGACGGACATGCCAAGTCGCAGACCTGGGCGCAGGTTCGCCAGAACGACTTCTACGTGTTCAAGCGCACCAAGCCCAGCAACATCGTCAGCCCGTAAGCGGATAGGGTATCATTCGAGCAGTGCATAGGGATATGCACTGCTCATCATCTCTGTCAAGGCAGTGGAGAGTAAAAGAGCATGGCAAATCGAATTGCGTCGCGCGGCGCATGGGCGCTCCTCTGTACGCTGGCGATAGGATTCGCGGGCTGCAGCAAACCGGCGGCAGACGCAGGCCCGCCGCCCAACACCCCACCCCAAGTTCCGGCAAGCGTCATCAATCAGATGCAACGCCTTTCACCGGAAGAGCGCCAAAGGGTACAGCAGCAGATGCAGAATACGCCCCAGGGACCGCAGGTTCAGCAGGCACTGGGTGCGCAAGGTGGAAACGCGCCATCCTCCGGCGGACAGTAATCCCTTGCAAACTGCGTTAGTCCCAAAAACACCACGTGTTGAGCGGACGAGAGAGTACGCCCTTCTTGTCCGCCATGCGCCTCACAGAAACCAAAATATGAAATGATCTCTCCTGCAACAGATCCGTACTTACATCAAGGGCCATCTTTATGATACGATCTTCACACTACCCTATCAGCTCGACAGTGTTGATCCCGCTCGCCGTTCTCGGCATCCTCCTGGCGGCCGGTTGTAGCCAGACCGGGCCTGGTTCTACTGCTGCTCCGCCACAGGGCGCTACGCCCGCAGGCACAAGGCCGCCCGATATAGCGCCACACAATACGAGCAGCGGATCCTTCTCCCCCCTGATACAGGCCGTGCAGAAGGGCGATGCCGATGCGACCAAGCAACTCCTTGCCGGGGGGACGGACGTCAACGCCGCTGCGCCGGACGGTACGACGCCGCTGATGCATGCCGCCAATGAGCAGGTCGCGAAAATGCTGCTGGAGAAGGGCGCGGATGTCAATGTGAAAGACAAGCTCGGCAGGACCGCGCTCATCCATGCTGCCGGTGACAATGATCGCGTGTTAGGGGGACAGGGAGGGGCGAACGACGATGCACTGGTCAAACTCCTTTTGAGCCGCCATGCCGACCCGAATGTCATCAGCCAGGATGGCACGACGGCGCTGATCGCCGCGATCATGCACCATAAAACGGTGTCGGGGCCCTTAGACATCAGCGGCAGTGAGAATGCCAGGCTCAAGAAGGTCCGACTGTTGCTGGAAGCGGGTGCGAATGTCAACACCCAGACCCCCTCAGAAACGGAAGACCATCTGAAAGTCGCGGCGACGCCGCTCATGGCGGCAGCCATCAATGGAGACCCCCATCTGCTTCAACTGCTGATTGACAAGGGAGCCGATGTAAACAGCAAGGATAAGAGTGGCAACACGGCCCTGCTGTATGCGGCGCGGAATGGGAGTGCGGACGCCGTGCAACTGCTGATCGCACACCATGCAGATGTGAATGTCCGTAATGAACAGGGCAAATCCGCGCTGAACGAGGCAACCCGCATGAATACCCACCCCCTCGCCAAGTGCGCCGATCTATTACGGGGCGCGGGTGCGAAGGAATAAGACGAGCTGCAACGTAATAAGCATTTTATGAAGGCAAAACGGAAATCATCAGCCCCGGATAACGGCACGCAGGCTCTGAAAGCGGCGGAGCCCTCTCCTCTCCTCACCCCACCACGCAAGCAGCGCTCCCGTCTGGGGTTGGTAGCGCTGCTGTTTGTGTTGGCGGGCTTGCTTATCGCCATTCGGATCGGACAGGGAGCCTGGAGCGAGACGCAACTCAGGGAAGCCTATCTACCCGACCTTGAAAAGAGGGCGCAGCGCGATCCCTACAATGGCCGCCTCCTCGCCCTCTTAGGCGTACGGCTCTGTCAGGCCAATCAGTATGCCGCTGCAGTGCCCTTCTTTGAGCGCGCGGCGGGGGCGGGGGAGAGTAACGACGTACTCTGGCTCACATGGGCTGCCGCTGCCGCCGCTGCCGGAGATCGGACCCAGTCCTGGTCCATCCTTAAATACGGAGAGCGCACCCCGTCCCTGGCGCCTGCCATGCAGAATGCGATTGACCACTGCCGCAAGCTGCCTGGCACTGCCGCACCCGCAGAACTGGCACAAGCCATCTATCCGCAGGGACTTGAACCTATCCTCGATCACTACGCTGCGGGCAGTTGCCTGAATGGCCTCAGCGTCTGGTACGGGCACAAGCATCCGGAGGAGAGTGGCTTCGCCACACGCGAACAGTGGGCGAAAGAGCGCCCGGACGATACGCAGGTGCAGACACTGTGGGGCGAGGCGCTGGTGCGTAATCGTCGGGATGGCGAGGCGGTCCTTGTGCTTCAGCGCCTACTCGCACGCGCCCCCGACGCGCTTAGAGCGCGCCTGGCGCTGGCGGATGCGCTCTATCAGGGCGGCGCGGTCGGGAAGGCGGGGTTAGAGTACATCGCCTGTCTGAAGGCCCATCCGGACTGGCAGCCCGCACTGATGGGGATGGGCCGGGTGGCTGTGGATAAAAAGCTAATCGCCATTGGGATCGAAGTCTACGAAAAGGCGGTCAAGCAGGATCCAAATTCCGCCGATGCCTGGATCGGATTGGGCAGGGCCTATATGAACCAGCGCCTCAACCTGGGCAGGGCGCTGACAGGATTTGAAACCGCCGCGAAGCTTGCGCCCGACCGCACCGACTTCTATGATGACTACTCCGATGCCCTGCGCGTCAACTATCGCGCCGCCGATGCCGAGGCCATTTTGCGCAAACGGCTCGTCGCCGTACCGGATGCAGCCAGAACCCACTTCATGCTCGCCGCGACGCTGATCAGCGTCAACCCCACTCCGGAGCGGCTCCAGGAGGCGGAAGCGGAATTGCGCACCGCCCTCAAGCTGGAACCGGCAGGTTACTCCTCTGCCTCTCAATTGGGCCGGCTGCTGCTTCAGGAGGACCGTGCCGCAGAGGCGGTCCCTCTGCTGGAGTCCGCCCTGAAAGCCGATCCTCGCGATGTCGCAACCACCACGGCGCTCGTCCGCGCCTTTAAGCAGGTCGGCAGAAGCAAAGACGCCGCTGTCGTCGAAGCCAGTCTGACCGATCTGACCCAGTATGTCAATCATATCAATATGCTGGAAGAGCAGATACAGCGACAACCGGGCAACGTGAAACTCTACCGAGAGCTTGCTGCCGAGTACGCCAGTGGAGGCGAAATGGAGAAAGCCCAGATCTTCACGCAGGAAGCCGATGCGCTGGAAAAGCATGGCTCCAAAGTAGTCAATGCCCTGAGAACTGTACAGCAGGCGACTAATAATACGATTCCACTTCCGGAACGACCCGGTTCCAAAACCCCCTGACGATAGGAACTATGAGAATCATCCCGATCCCGTGCCTTATGTCCTGCCTGATCGTTCTGCTGGGTATCGCACTGGAAGGCTGTGGATTTCACGCCGCTTCCAATCCGACTACTGCCGATCCTACGACCCCTGCTGAAAAAACTGCGGCCCCCTCCCCTTTCCGCTTTACAGAGGTAACGGAGCCGGCAGGGCTTCGCTATCAGTGGAGCATTCCCGGCAAGCGCCCGCTCAATATCCTGCAGACCATCGGCAACGGCTGCGCCTTTCTGGACTACGATAACGACGGCAATCTCGACATCCTGCTCGTCGGCCCCAAACTGGCGCTGTTCCGGGGCGATGGCCATGGTCACTTTACCGACGTCACGCACCAAACGGGACTGGATACCCTCACGGGAGACTTTTTGGGGTGCGCCGTGGGCGATTACGACAACGATGGCTATGAAGATATCTATATTACGGCCTATCGCGGCGGCATCCTCCTGCATAATGAAGCATCCCCCTCCGGAAGTACCGCGACTGCGCCGGGGCGCATCTTCCGAAATGTGACATCCGCCGCGAAGATCGCGCCCCAACCGTGGGGCACCTCCGCCGCCTTTGTGGACGTGGATGGCGACGGGAAACTGGATCTGGTGATCTGCAACTATGTGGTGTTCGGTCCGAACGTCCAGCCCCAGATGTGCAACTTCGGCGGCGTCCTCGGCTCCTGCGGCCCGAAAGACTATAAGCCGGAGTTCGCTGTCTACTACCACAATCTGGGCGGGGGAACTTTTCGCGATGAAACGGAAGCGTATGGATTGCGTAAGTTGCACGCCCTGTCCGGAAAATCTCTCGGCATTGCCTGTGCCGACTATAACGGCTCGGGAAAGCAGAGCATCGCCATCGCCAATGACGAGATGCCTGGCGATCTGCTCGATAATAAGGGGAGGGCTTTTACCAACGTCGGCGCTACCTCCGGCACCAGCCTGGATGCCGACGGCCATCCGCACGGCGGGATGGGTCTCGATTGGGGCGACTATAATAACGATGGGAAGCTCGATCTGGTGGTGGCGACGTTCGCTCATGAGGCGAAATGCATATATCGAAACGAAGACGGAGCCCTGTTCACGGAGTGCTCGCGTGTGCTGGGGATAGCCGAGAGATCGATGCCCTATATCGCATTCGGCGTGAAGTTCCTCGATGCGGACAACGACGGCTGGCTGGACCTCATCTTCGCCGACGGCCATGTCCAGGATAATATCGCCGATGTGGACAGGTCCCTGACCTACCGGCAACAGAGCCTGGTACTCCATAATCTGAATGGGAAGCGGTTTGAGGATGTGACGCAGCAGGCGGGATCGGCGTTTTCCAGGCAGATTGTGGGCAGAGGGCTGGCGATTGGCGACTTCGATAATGATGGCAAGATGGACGTCTTGATGGTGGATAGCGAGGGCGCTCCCCTGCTGCTCCATAATGAATCCCCGAGTGCGAACCACTGGCTGCTCTGCCGCCTGGTGGGCACAAAGAGCAATCGGGATGGCCTTGGCGCATTGGTGACCGTGGAAGCAGGAGACCGCAAACTGCTGCGGCACTGCGCGACGGATGGATCTTATATGTCCGCTTCAGACCGGCGTGTGCATTTCGGCCTGGGCAGCTACTCCAGCCCCGTGACCCTAAAAGTGCACTGGCCGTGCGGTCAGACCGATACCTACCACGATGTCGCTACCGACCGGGTCGTGACGCTGCGTGAAGGCGCTTCACAACCCGAATAGCGTTTTCAGGAAGTTCATGAGGTCTAAGCATGCGTCCTATCTCTTCGCGTTGGACTCTGTGCCTATTGCTGGCAGCAACCCTTTGCATGGTACTTTTAACTTCCTGTTTGCATCACGCGGATACCCCCGTCCCCCCACCGGTCACACCTGCCCCCACCTTTGTCGGTAATGCCGCCTGTATGTCCTGTCATCAGGAAGAGTTCCATCAACAGAGCCATAGTCGTCATGCACAGACATTACATCTGGCGTCGCCGCAGGGCCTGGGTAATCTGGCGCCTCCTCAGGGAAAGATCCCTGGAACGGATTTCGTGATATCCTTGCAAGACGGGCAGTATGCTATCGCCTCTCCCAGTCAATCCGATGAAGTCGCCCCGCTGCGATACGCGCTTGGCTCGGGCAAAACCGGCATGACATACGCGTTTCCTGTTCCTGGGGGTAAACTGGTGGAAGTCCGTTTAAGCTACTTTCCTGCTCAGAAGCAGTGGTATATTACGCCCGGCCAGGAGAATCTCACTCCGGATGTGGTGGGAAAAGTGCATCCTCCAGCGGACGGGCAAAAATGCCTGCTCTGTCATGCCGTCACGATCGCTCCCGATTCTCTCAAGGTGGAGACATCCTTTTTCGGTGTCGGCTGTGAATCCTGCCACGGGCCTGGCAGCGCACATGTTGCGGCGATGCGTAAAGGCGACACGAACAGCATCGCAATGGAGAACCTGGCCCAACGGCCGGCGTCGCGCCTGAATGCTCTCTGCGGCAACTGTCATGGCACGATAGGAGATTCAGAGGCTGCCAAAAGGATGCGTAACGCCACCAATCGCTTTCAAGCCTTCGGTTTAATGCAGAGCCAGTGCTATCAGCAGAGCAACGACACGCTCTCCTGCATCACTTGCCATAATCCTCATGCAGACGCCAGCACCAATCTGAAAACCTATGAAGCCGTGTGCCTGAACTGCCATTCCACTGTCACCAAGCCTCTCACGCAGCCCGCAGTCGTAGGCAAGCCCTGTCCGGTGAATCCAAAATCTCAATGCATTGGCTGCCACATGCCTTCCCAGCAGGCCATACCCAATACCAGTCTGCCTACTTTCATGGCGGACCACTTCATTCGCATCCATCGGTAATCCAGGCTCAAAAAAGAATTCGATTGGCCTATTTGTTGACCTTGATCCAGTGATCGGCCATCGCAATGGGGATCGCGTTCCCGGCGAAAACTTTACGCTTCGGCATATGGCAGCCCACGCATCCCTCACGCGGATTGATCGGGCAGACCTTTCCCGGTACGCTTGCCGTGGATGCCACGCCCTTATCCGTCACAGCCGGAGCGTGCGAACCGGAATGGCATTGCAGACAGGTTTTTTCGTAGACCCGGCGATCCGTGCCGGCATCGGTGTGCGGATCATGGCAGGTGACACAGGTGAGGCGGTCTCCACTCTGCTGAAAACAGCGGCTCTGCGCCAGGCCATAGGGCATGAACCGCTGGGTGAGGCGCTGATTTTGCGGCATTTGGGCCACATTTTCCGGGGTCTGATGGCACACGCCGCAGAGCGCATTGAGGCGTTTTCCCCCCGCCGTCGCGAGATGCTCCATCTTGAGGTCGTTCATGCGGCCTGCCTTCGCCGCCGCAATGTGCGCGCTCCCAGCGCCATGGCACGACTCACACCCTACCCCCATAAAGCGCGGTTCAGGATGGAGGTCATTGTCCGCAACGGTGACCGTATGACACAGCAGGCACTGCCTCGCCTCCGTCTTTAGGTGCGTTTTCCCGACCACATTGGGGAAGTTCTCATACTGCTCCTGTCCGGGGGTTGGGTACCACTGTCGTGTACGTGGAGTAAAGCTCACGCGCATCTCAAACACGGCGGTATCCTGCACGATGGCAATGTAAGTCATGCCCTGCTTTCCGGAACCGAGCGCATAATCCAGAGGCCGCTGCTGGCCGGTCTGAGGTCTGACCAGCACATAATGGTCACCGACGACGCCTAGCGCGCTGTTCGTGCCTTGCAGCAGGCCCTCCGGCGGAGCGCTCTTACCCAGGGCGGAGACCATCATCGGCCGGAACGTGTGGGCATGGCGGCTCTCCCGATGCTTGCGCCATTCCTCCGCATGGCAGGGATTGCACGCTTCACTCCCCACAAAGTCGTTTGCCGGAAGTTGTGCCACCGGTGGCGCTACGTCCGTCGGCGGAGGGGCGGGAGGCTTCGTGTTCCGGGTACAGCCTGCGGTGATAAGGAGCGCGCAAACCGGCCCCACGAAGAGCAAGCACACCAAACGCCTCATGGATGGTTGCATGGATGTCTTTCCTGTTTCGACAGCCTACTCCTTCCCCCTCTGTTCAGGCGAAATGTAGGTCAAAAAAAGAATTCGATGTCCTTCTGCCCCCACGCCGCCAGCGTCTGTTGCAGGGTCGAGATCGCGGCGCTTTGCGCCCTCTCGCGAATATGCTCCTTCTCTGCAGCCTCTACAAAGCGTCGTTCGGCCTCCTTTTGCGCCTTGGGAACGATATTCTCATCGCGCCAGAACCATCCGGCTTCATTGGACTCGACCTGGAGATGGATGGTGGGCGGATACACAACTATGGGAGGCAGGTGAACGCGGAGTTGCACTCTCCCATCCGGACGCCTCACCTGCGTCACATCTTTGCCCGTAATCTGCCTCAGATCCAGCCCAGCCTCCACACTGCCTTCCGCCACCACGACCGCCTGATTGTGTGTGGCCCAGTGGATTACCTCGGTAGCCCCTGGAAGGCCCTGCGCCCAATCCTGCGGCTCCTGCACTGTCTCCTGGCGGATCGCGTCCTTCATGGTGAAGGAGGCGCTATGCAGTTGGCCGATCTGCTGTATGGCCAACACAACCGGCCCGGTATCTTGCGTCAGGTCCCCCGAATGGGCCTTCCGGCTGATAAACCACCCCATCCCTATTCCCAGGAGGAGCATGAGGAGCATGGCGACAATCAGCGTCCGCGCCAGAGCGGCCTCGCCGGATGACACCGGTTTTCGTTCCTCTGAAGAGGGTTGCGTTCCAAACATTCTTGCCTACTTCCTTGCCTCGATGGCAACAACCCGGAGGTTAGGGAGTACTATTTTTTCGGCGCAGCCTCCCAGCCCATATTGATGTCCACTTGCGGGAGCTCCTTCTTCAGCTTGTCCGCTCCGGCCTGTGTGACCTTCGTCTGCCAGACATAGAGGTGGCGCAGGTTGGTAAGGTGGCTGAGATGGTCCAGGCCTGCATCGGTGACATTGGTGCCGTAGAGGTTGAGGTAAGTGAGCGCGTGCAGATCCTGCAGCGAAGCCAGACCCGCGTCCGTGATCTTGGTGCCCTCCAGATGGAGTTCGGTAAGCCCTTTCATCCCCTTGACGTAATTCAGGCCCGCATCCGTGACCCCCGTCTGCCCCAGGTCCAGATGCACCACATTCTTGAGGCTGCTGAGCACGGTGAGCGAGGAATCGGTAATGGCAGCGCCCGCCAGGTGGAAATTGACCTCCAGGTGGTCGTCATTCTGGGCCAGCGGGCCGATACTTCCGCCCAGCTTGACGATCTTATCCACAACGGCGGCATCGGGCTTGTATCCGGTCATCGAGCCGCTCGGCGTCGGCGTTGCCGCCGTTTTCAGGCTGGCGAGATAGGCCCCGATCGCCGTCAACTCCTGCCCTTTGATCGTCTGTGCAAACGGAGGCATGGAGGAGTTGGGGTTGTGCCCCTTGGGATTGGCGACCTGATCGGAGAGCCACTGCGCCGTATGGGTCGCAGGATCGCCGGTATGGGTCAGGTCCGGCCCGGCGTTTCCGCCTTTGCCCGCAATGCTGTGGCAGCCGGTGCAGCCGTTCTTGTCGTATACCTTCTTCCCTAATGCGAGGGTATCGGCGCTCGGCTTGCCGGTGGATGCGGGAGGCTTCTTCTGGCCGGAAGAGGCCTGTGGAAAGCCCGAGGTCAAGACCAGGGAACCGTAAAGCGTAAGACTGGCCGTCGTTAGCACGACGGCGAGTTTGGCTTTGAGCATGATAATCGTCTCCTGTTATCTGTAGCATGGATGATGCTGTTCTGTCTGACACGAAAAGAGCCTCGCTGTGACAACGAGTATGTAAAGGATCTGCTCGCGTGCTCTTGCCCCGAATGTGGGAACCATCCGACAGGGGAGGGGCCTGCTATGGGAAGCGCTACGCGACGGCGTATGCGATCTGATAGAGAAGCGCCGGTTCGGTCTCGACCGGGGAGAAGGCGACACAGGAGAGCAGCCCGCCGAATGTCGCGCCCGTATCGATGCCGATCTTGTTCGGCAGAACGAGCGGGTTCCCGTCACGCATGGGGGTGTGCCCAAAAACGACGATCCGCCCGTCAAAATCCGCCTCGCTGGAGAGAAAGGGCTCACGGATCCAGAGGCGCGGATCCAGATCCCATCCCGTTCCCTCCCAGGTCTCGCCCGGCGGCAGCAGCCCGGCATGGACAAAATGGTAGCGCGGCGTAACGTACTCGAACAGGGTCTCCTGCATAAATTGCCAGTGCGCTTCCGGGATCGCCTCCCACCAGCGCAGAAAATCCTGGACGCCGTAGGAGAGCAGCGTATCGGCGCCGCCGTTCTGCAGCCAGTTGAGGGTCAGTTCGGAGTGCAGGATAAAGCCCTCTCGCGGCGCGGGCTGCGGAGGCGGCCCGAAGCGCGCATTGAGCATGAGCTGTTCGTGGTTGCCTCGCAGGAAGACCGTATCGGGCCGCTCCCCCTTGAGGGCGATCAACGTCTCGATCACGGCTTTCGAGTCCTCGCCCCGATCCACATAGTCGCCGATGAAGACCAGCGTGTCCTCGTCTTCCAGGGGCACAGATCGAAGCTTGTCCAGCAGCGCCCGCAGCATCGTCACCTGGCCGTGTATGTCGCCTATCGCATAGAGCATGGGTTTGTCTGCTTTCTACTCACGCGTTATCATCAGGGCTTGGCGACCATGTACGGCACCTGATGGAAAAAGGGCATAGGAGCGCGGCGGCCGGTGGCTGACGGGTCGAGGACGGCAGCCGTGAGCGCCCCACGAAAGACTGCGGCGGTGTCGATCCCGATCTTATTGCGCTGGAGCAGCGGCTTGCCGCTCATCTGGGGCGTATGCCCGAAGACCACGATGCGCCCGCCGAAATCGTCCCGGCTGGAGAGAAACGGCTCGCGGATCCAGAGGCGCGGGTCGAAGCCGCGTGTCTGCCCTTCCCACATCTTGCCCTGCGGCAGCAGCCCGGCATGGACGAACAGATAGCGGCCCGCGCTGTACTCCAGGCGCGTCTCCTTGAGGAACTTCCAGTGCGCTTCCGGGATCGCCTCCCACCAGCGCAGGTACTGTTCGTCGCTCAGGTCGTCCGTATAGGGAAAGAGCGTCTCTTCGCCGCCGTTCTGAAACCAGAGGAGCGTCGGGTCGGAGAAGATGAACGCGCCGGGCACGCTGCCCATTCGGGGCGGATCGCTGTCGCGGGCGTCGAGCATAAGCTGTTCGTGGTTGCCGCGCAGGAAGACCGTATCGGGCCGCTCCCCCTTGAGGGCGATCAACGTCTCGATCACGGCTTTCGAGTCCTCGCCCCGATCCACATAGTCGCCGATGAAGATCAGCGTGTCCTCGTCCGTAAGGGGAAGGGCCTTGAGCTTATCCAGCAGCGCCCGCAGCATCGTCACCTGGCCGTGTATGTCGCCTATCGCATAGATCAATACGTTCTCTCCTAAAGATCGCGAACGTAACGGTTCTGTTCATCCACCAGGATGGCTTTCGCCTGGACGGGTTCGTCGGTCAGGCAGAAGGCGGTGATAATCACCCGATGCCCGACCTTGACCCGATGCGCCGCCGCCCCGTTGACGACGATGACGCCGCTATGCCGCTCCCCTTCGAGGACATAGGTCTCGAACCGCTCCCCATTGTCCACATTCCAGACATGGACGAGTTCGCCGAGCAAAAGCCCCGTGCGATCGATCAGATCACGATCAATGGTGATGCTGCCTATATAGTTGACGTCCGCTTCGGTCACGGTAGCGCGATGGATCTTGCTTTTCAGCATAGTCAAGAGTCTCATGGTGCAATTGTACCTAAATCCCGGCAACTTTGAATAGGTAGACCACCGGCGACAGGAGTAAACCCTCTCCTTACCGAAGAGCCGTTCCGCTTTTCCGTTCCGATAGCGACACTTGGAGTATAATGAATGCAGACCCCCTTTATTTCGGAGGCAACAATGGACGAAACAACCCATAAACAATGGTGGCCCCTCCATATTAAGCACGCGCTCGGCGAAATATTGACGCCCGATGAGCAAGCGATCTATGACGCAGGTTGCGCGCAACTGGATGCGGAGGAGAAGCTTCCTGGCAGCGTCGAAGAGTTGAAGCAAGCCAGACAAAAGATGTTGGAACTCAAAGCAGAGTATGAGCGATTGAACCGCCTCTACGAGGCAATGGAAGCCAAAAGAGCGGAGCGAGAATCGCGCCTTAGCGACCCAACCCGGCAACCTCACACCAGCATTCAGAGGGGCTATTGAGGGAAATCAGAGGCAGCATTTCAGGCGGCAGTCGGGCTGGCAGTAGGTTCTGGCTGTCGTTGACGCGCCTTCTCCAACAACGCCTCAAATGTCTCCTCGTCCACGATCCCCTTCTCGACAGAGACTTTTCGCAACGTCATCAGATGCTCAAGTCGCGCATAGGGTTCCTTACCCGCAGGCGGTAGAAGCTGAATGGCATCGAACTCCCGGTTCTCGAAAACGCGCTGAGGCCCTTTTGAGGGATAGAGCTTATACCCCAACGACAGAAGGAGTGTTTCCATCTGTTCGGATGTGAGTGTATTAGACATCATAATGAATAACCTCCGGGCGCTGACGTATAATGCTGGCCTTATAGCGGGCAAACAGGCGCATCGCACTGGGATCTACCAGATCAGATTTATTGAGATGGATGGTCGTTGTTTCCCCGACCAGAGCCAGATTAAAACGGGCGATATTCTGAAAATATGCCTGGACATAGACCCAATAGGCGACCTCTTCTTGCGCATCGAAAACAATCAGGATAACAGGCAGCCACTCTCCCAACCAGTATTCCAGATCGGCTCGCTCGACCGGAAAGGCGATGGTCTCTCCATCCTTGAGAACAGGAAGGTTATCGGTCGCCTTCAACTGGATTTTGATCGTCTCCGCCTCAACCTCTCCCTCTTCCGTATACGTATAGAGAACCAGATCAACGCCATAGTCATGAAGGATGCGCTCTACGGAATAACCGCAGAGCAATGCTTGACGTTCCACATGATTTGCGCTCAGGTCAGCGATAATATGGCTACGTGTACGTCTCTTTCTCAACTCCGCCCCCTTGCCCTCGGTTCTATGTCGGCATTATACCATAGGGTTGATCCGCCTGATGATGGCGCTCTGGAGTTTCAGGGGAGGGACTTGGCTTTATCTGTTATCCCGTCCTGACTTCTTAACGAGACATCAATTCGCCTCCCACAAATTTATATAAGGACGAAGTACGTTATATGCTTGAGCAAGCACGCTTCTGCGTTCCTGTATAGAGTAAGGAATATACGGTAATGACATGAGTTCTGCCCAGATAAGGGACAGGGCCGTTTTCCATCGGTCATCATTATATCCAGAGATTGGTGTATCAAAATTCCATTCTGCCAATCCATTGTTAAGGTGTCCTCTGCTTGTTTCGGTGAAAAGGGATTGGCTTGACGCAAGATCCTCATAGTTCACTGCTGGATCGATACAAGTACCAGCTTGCAGTAGCGTCCATCCATTCTCAAATGCCGTCGGTTCTACCTGTTCTTTCCAATCAATTGACAGCCATTTCAAACGATCATCTCCTTCGCCTATCCAAGAGGTGGGAATAAAAAGCCGAAAACCAGAAGGCTTTAGACCAAACATTTCGCCATTACGATCGAACGGTCTAACCATGAAATCAAGCCAGTTCCTGCCTAGGTCTTCTTGAAGGAGGCCGATGACACCAAGCGTGTTTTCTGGAGCAGTAATATAAGAGGGTTTAGAAAAAGTCATGGAGCGAGCCTCCTGAGCAACATCTGGGTCATAGCCACATAGATCATGCTCTCACTATGGACCGGGTTCAACTCATAGTCCTTCGCCAGACGCTTGTACCGGCCTAACCAGGCGAACGTCCGCTCCACTACCCAACGACGTGGCAACACTGCAAAACCGCTCAGGTCGTCGGAGCGCAACACAATCTCGATGCCAATGCCCAGCGTCTCGCTGGCCCAATCGATCAACCAACCTGTGTACTGACCGTCCGCCCAGATCTTCTCAAGACGCGGATAGTCGCCTTTACAATCCGTCAACAGGTGCTTGGCTCCCTCTCGGTCATTCTGATCGGCTGCCGAGACAAACACCTTCAGAACCCGTCCATCGGTGTCTACCAGCAGGTGGCGCTTGCGTCCTTTGACCTTTTTGTGCCCGTCATAACCGATGTCGTCCTCGCCAGAGCGCCCCCTTTTTCCGTCGTTTTGACAGACTGGCTGTCCATAACGGCGGCAGAAGGAGTGGGTTGGCGTCCGAGCTGTTCTCGGTCGGCTTCTCGCAGAGCCGCATGGATCTTCTCCCAGAAGCCGTTGCGGCTCCATCGGTTGAAGTAGCCATAGCAACTGAGCCAGGGAGGCAGGTCATGGGGCATCAGCGCCCAGGCACATCCGGCGCGATTGATGAAGAAGATGCCGTTGAGGATCTCGCGATAGGGATACTCTCGGGGTCTTCCGTTGCGTTTATCGGGCCGATCTACTTTGGGAAAGAAGGGCTCCAGGATCGCCCATTGGGCGTCGGTTAAGTCAGTGGAATAGGGTTGTCTGTCATTCATAAGGGATTCTACGCAAATCCTAAGCCACTTATTCTAAACCTTCTCA
>DATGIG010000663.1:0-3988 GCA_035295825.1 Chthonomonadaceae bacterium
AGCATATTGCAGAGAATGGCATGGTTGAGAAGAGCAAACTGCTGAGGCTGCAAGTCCCAACCGCGAAGAATGCTGCCACTTTTGAGTGACTGTGTCTGTTGCGGTGTAAGAGAGTTGGCAAAGGCCAGCAGCACTCCGTCCCATTGATCCTGCACCGGGTCTACATTGAAGGAGTGGAGGATCGAAAGCAAATCCGTGGCTACAGCGCGCAACTCGGACAGGTGGGTCTGCGGAGTCTCAAAGGGGTCACGGAAACGCTTGATCAGCAGAACCATGCTACCAGGACCCGGCTTCCACGTGTAATCGAAGCTATCGGCAAGACTATCTATGGCATCGCTGAGATCGCCATGCGACGAGAAGGCGGCGAAGGCTCGCACGGGCGCGCCATCGGCCAGGAAGTTGACAGGAGCACGGGCTTGCAGGGCTTTCAAGCATTCCAGAAAGCTCTGCCCATCTGTTTGTAAGGAAATCGGTCGCTCCCATAGTGATGGAGTGGCTGGCTTATTTTGGGCTAAACAGCCAGCCGGAAGGCAGAATAGCATGATAGCCAGCCATAGAGTAGCATTGGCATAAAGAGATGATCGCATCGTCCTTCCTCCTTACCCGCTACTGCTTGGTGAACCAGACGGTTGTATTGGCGCTTGCAACGCCAGCTCGACGGCCGAAGACAGCCAGCACAAGATGCGAGGCGCCATGTGGAATGAAAGGAAGTCTCAGGCTATCCAGATGGCTGCAGGTGGAAGTCTTCACGTCCGCCTCGGCTTCCAGGTACACGGTGGAGGTTTTATTGACGATGGGAGCGTTGAAGCTGGAGCCGTTTGTTGTTTGGTCGTAGTTGACGCAGTTGGGGGCGTTGGTCAAGGTAACTAACCATCCAGTACCCTCACCAGATGTTTCGTTTGCTGTACTGTCGACTCTTGTGCTGAAGTCACTGCTGCCCGATTCCGTGCAATTAGGCACGAGAGTTAGCGTAGTGGGGATGCCGCCGCCGGACCATGTCCAAATCTGTCGGAACGTAATGTCAATGGTTGCCGTACTGCTGCCGTCGTTGGCACTGGCGCTTACGCTTCCAGTGGTTCCTACGGAATCGCCATAACCTCCCGATCCTGTTTTGCTCTGAATATTGTATTTCCAGACCGTCCAATCTCCAGCGGACCAGGATTGTGCCCGGCAGAGCGTCGGCATGAGCAGGCAGGCGCTGATCAGGATGCTAAAGCAGATGGCGCGTCGCCCTATGGAAGACATAGCGCCTATGAACCGTTGAAGCATTTCCATTGTTCTCCTCCTTTGAGATGTGTGACGTTCACAGCCTATAACGATAGAACCAGGCAAAAGGTAAGGGGTAATTTTTTCGACCGGTTCACTATCAAATAGCTATTTATCATTGTCATAGCATGACGTTCTACGTCAAAATGAGGAGGGGGGTAATTTCTGAATGCGAATTGGTAGTGATCGCCAGGTATTCTCCCGCCTCTTGTATATTGACTCCCAGACGTTCCAGGTTAAGTTTGAAATGCCTTCCGGCGGCTGCAAGCACCTGTTTGGTAGCGTCTTTTGTTCGGCCCTGAGCTCTAGACAACTCCTGGATCGTCTGTCCGAGCACATGGTGGCCTATCAGGAGTTGTTGTTGGCGATCTGATAGTTTGCCCAGTGCCTTTATGACCTTTTCTCGAAGTTCGTCGCGGACAAGCTCGGCCTCCGGCTCGGAGATATCAGTGGGATACAGACGGGCAAGGTTTTGAGCGACCTTCTCCGGTAATTCAGACCTTTTGACTTCGTTACTTCGTGTTTGATTCCGGCGGCGCAAGAAATCTATAGCGAAACGCCTGGTGCAGGCATGCGCCCAGGCTCTGGAATACCCCGTTTTCTGCCAGGCCGCTATTCGTTCGGGATGGCACAGGATATGCTCTTCTAATTCGATTTCAAAATCCTCTCTCGCTTCGCCGGTAATCCTGAACCGCCTGGCGCAAGCGCAGGCCGCCTCCGCAAGAAGAGAGCTGAGATTGTGCGGCAAGGGAGGATGAATCTCAATGCCGACCGAATACGCTTTCGGAACCATCGTCCTGGATTTCCTTATCTATCTTTTCAGGCAATCCGCAGCGTCTCTTCGCTATCGGGCCTGGCAAGAGCGTCCGGCAGCTTTTTGCCCATTATATATAAGCGATCACGATATGTCAAGGTGGATTTTTTCCTATCAGCGTCGTTCGTAACCGGCTCACTATCAGGCGCGATGCGCAGGAGAAAGGAGAATTGAGGGTGCGCTGGAAACGCCGGCTCAAGCCGGCTTTGCTTACGCTGGTCCTAGCTGCAGGCGCGATCCCCATCCTGATTCCGTTTCTGTGGATGCTCTCCACCTCTCTTAAGCCGCGCGACCTCGCCGCCGAGTACCCGCCGCGCTGGCTGCCGGTCAATGCGCATCACTATCTCACCCGGAATGGACGGCGGGAGGAGGTGAGCGTCCTCATGGCCGAACGGGGCGGGCAGACCAAGATCAAGACGCTGGACGGGCGCGCGGCCCTCGTGCCCTCTACCGCCATCACGACCGTCCGGCGGCTCGAGCCGCAGTGGGGCAACTATCGCCGGATCCTGACGCGCAAGCAGGGCGACAGTGACGACGACTTCCTGCGCTTCCTGCTGAACACCCTGGTCATCGCCGGCCTGTCGGTCATCGGGCAGGCCCTCTCCAGTGCGCTGGTCGGCTGGGGGTTCGCGCGGCTGCGCTTCGCAGGCCGGAACACGCTCTTTATCGTGATGCTGGCGACCATGATGCTGCCCGGCCAGATCGGCATTATCCCGACGTTTATGATCTTTCGCCGGCTCGGCTGGATAGACACCTTCCTGCCGCTGATCGTGCCGGCCTGGTTCGGCAGCGCCTTCTTCGCGTTCCTCTACCGCCAGTATTTCCTGGGCATCCCGATCGAGATGGACGAGGCGGCGAAGATGGACGGCGCCGGCCCGCTCCGGATCTTCTGGGAGATCCTGCTGCCGATGGCCCGGCCGGTGACGGTGACGGTGGCGGTCTACACCTACTTCGGCGCCTGGAACGATTTTTTGGGCCCGCTGATCTATCTCAATTCGGACTCCAAGCGCACGCTCTCGCTGGCGCTGGAGAAGTTCCAGAGCGCGCAGGCGACCCCGGACATGCCGGTCCTGATGGCCGCCGCCGCTCTGATGCTGCTGCCGGTGCTCCTGATATATTTCTTCAGCCAGCGCGCGCTCATGCAGGGGATGGTCATCAGCGGGGTAAAGGGGTAAATTGCACGGAATGGGGACCGGTCGGCATGTAATTTTAAGGGGAAAAGGGCCTATAATAAAAGGCGCAGGGACGAAGCCCTGCGCCGAACGAGCGGTCTGCGTCTGGTGGGGCGGTCTACTCGGCGCTTTTGCGCCAGGCGCGCAGGCGCTCCAGCTCGAAGGCGAGCATGGGAGCCGGGATTTCGGAATTGCCGGCGATCCGCTCCAGCACGCGGGCCAGCCCCCGCTCCGCGATATCGTCGGGATCGTCGGGATAGAGGGTGTCCATCGCTTCGACGAGCGTGTAGAGCGCCTCGTTGGCGTAGCGCGCCTTGTTTTGGGGCAGGGCGCGGTTGGGGACCTGGCTGTAGAGGCGGGTGACCTGCTCGGCCAGCGCCTCCCACGGGTCGGTATAGCCGGCAGGCGCCTGCGGCCGGGCGGCCGTCCCCGGGCGCATCTGGGAAGCCTCGCGCATCTCTGCCATGCGGGCCTCGCGCTCCTTGGTCGCTTCCCAATCCGCCAGCGTCGTGCCTTCGATCAGGCGCAGCTCGAGCGGCTGATGGAACACCTCTTCGAGAACCTGCTGGACCGTGTGGGCATGGGCAGAGTGCTGGATATGGCTGGCGCGATTTATGTCCATCGTGTCCAGGCCGACCACCAGGGTATCATTTTCGATCGTGATCGGGTGCGTGCTTTCCACCGCTTCCCAGAAGGAGCGGCTGTTGACCCGGTCTTTCAGACGCTCGACGCAGTT
>DATGIG010000664.1:0-21015 GCA_035295825.1 Chthonomonadaceae bacterium
CGCCAGGTAGGTGGGTGTCTCCAGCATCATCGGCGCTCCCGGCTCCAGAAAGGCGCGCGCCGCCAGGTCCAGGGCTTGCTGCGATCCGCTGGTAATCAGCACATGCTCGGGGGTCGCCGCCGCCAATCCCCGCCTGCGCAACTGCTCGGCGACCAGGTCTCGCAGGGGCGGATACCCCTCCGCCGGGCCGTACTGCAGCGCGGTCTTCCCATCCTGAGCCAGCACCTCCTCCGCAACCTCCGCCAGCGCTGCACTGGGGAACAGGGCCGGATCCGGCAAGCCGCTCGCAAAGGAGATATAGCTCCCCTTTGCCGTCGCCTTCAACAACTCCATGATCGCCGATGCCGAAACGCGCTGCATCCTACACGCCAGCCGCCCCGCGATGGGATCCTCACTCATACACTTCCCACTCAATGTTCAGTCTCCCATCAGTACGGCATGGACATAGCGCACGGCTTGGCCGATATACTCCGCATCCTCCAGGGTGAAGCGCGCGCCCAGAGATAGGGACACATAGTGCTTGACCAGCGCCTCGGTCCGTGGGAAGTCCTCCGCACGGTAGCCGGGGGCGGGCCACTCCGCAAAGGAGGTGAAGGGCGAGGCGGCAGGGTGGTGCGCTTGACCGTTCTGGCAGTAGGTGCGGGCATACTGGCAGTAGCCGCTGGTGATCTTCCGGCAGTAGACATTGAGGGCGTCCAGTTGAACCGCAAATGCTCCGGCCAGTTCGGGCGTGGGGAGGCGGAAGTAGATCTCGAAGCCCTGGTCGCCCCTGGGGTCGGGAATGTGCCGCAGCGTCAGGCCGGGCAGGTCGGAGATATGGGCCAGGATACGCGCCTGGAGGGCGCGGCAGTGCGCCACCAGCATATCCAGTTTGCGTATCTGCGCCAGCGCGACGGCGGCCTGCAGTTCGGTGATGCGGTAGTTATCTCCAGAGAAGGAAGGGACCTGGGTCTCTCCGCCCAGCATGTCGAGATGGTACGGGCGCACCTGGCCCACATCGCTCATACGCACAGCCCGTTCGTAGAGCAGTGGATCGTCCGTTACGATCAGGCCGCCCTCCCCACAGGTGGCGCTCTTGCTGTACTGCAGGCTATAGGTCCCAATGGCCCCCATAGATCCGACCGGGCGACCGCAGTAGGTGGCCGCCGGGGTCTGAGCGCAGTCCTCCAGCACAGCGATGTTCGCCTCCCTTGCCTCCGCCAGCAGGGTGGTCATGTCGGCGGCGACACCCTGATAGTGGACGATCAGGACCGCCTTGGTGCGCTCGGTACGCAGGCGTGTGATCTCCCCCTCGGCGATGCTGAAACTGTCGTCAATCTCCGCCAGCACCGGCCGCGCGCCCAGCCGCACGATGGCGGTGAAGCAGGAGATCCAACTCCAGGCCGTCACGATCACCTCATTGCCAGGGCCGATGCCCAGCGCCCCCAGCGCGCACTCCAGCGCCGCCGTGCCGCTCGTCACGGCCAGGGCGAAGCGTCTCCCTACCCGCGCCGCGAACTCCCGCTCCAGGGTCGCGGCCATCGGCGGGGGCTCTCTCCGCTCGAAGCTATAGTAGCGGAATGGCTCCTTCCGGCGCAAGACGTCCAGCACCAGCGCCTCCTCCTCTTCGCCGATCAGCGCCGCGCCCAGGCCAAGCGGCGGGCGCGGGCGCAGTGCGAGGGGCGTGAGAGTAACTTCCTTAGATGGCAGGGCAATGCCCATTCTTCTCCTCCTCAATAGGGCAGGGTATTTTCATGCGTTTCCGGTCCCGTTCCCGGCGGCGAACCATGCGGCGACGCGCCGCACGCCCCGTGCGACCTCCTCCGCATCGATTGCGGTGAAGGCTTCGTTGACGGGCAGCATCACACAGGTCTCCAGAATGGCCTCGGCGGTCGGGCAGGCTTCCTGGGTATAGTTCCGCGCCTCGTAGGCGTGGCCGCCGCGTGCGAAGGCGCTGTGCTCCGTAAAGACGGGGTACTTGTAGACCGGCATGCCGATATAGTGCGCCCCGCCGCGAATTCCCTCCGCCTGGAGCGCTCTCACCAGCGTATCGGCGTCTGCATTTAGTACCTCGGGCACGACGCGCAGCAGATAGAACCACCAGGAGGGGGCGCAGCCTGCGGTGGGTTCGGGCAGCGTGATGCCGGGCGTTCCGGCCAGGCGAGCGGTCAGCAGATTGCACCACTGCCGGCGACGGGCGACGATGTCGTCCAGCTTGCGCAGTTGCGCCAGCGCGACCGCGCCCTGGAGTTCCGTCATGCGATAGTTGTTCGCCAGGAAAGTGGGCTGTCGGACCGGGGCGTCGGGCCGCCGGTCGTAGCACTTGTCGGTGGCGAGGCGCAGCCGGTGGGCCAGGTCGGGGTCGTCCGTAATCACCAGGCCGCCGTCGCCGCATGAGATGTGTTTGAACTCATTGTAGCTGAAGCAGCCCACCCTGCCGAACGATCCGATGGGCCTGCCCCGATAGGCGCAGCCGAATGCCTGCGCGCAGTCCTCGATCAGGAGCAGGTTATGCCGGTCGCAGAGCGCAGGCAGGGCGGACAGGTCGCAGGCATTGCCCCCGAGATGCACGGCTATCACAGCGCGTGTCTTCTCGGTAATTCGCGCCTCCACCGAGGCGGGATCGAGCGTATAACCGTGCGGCGTGAGATCGGCAAAGACGGGGATCGCCCCCTGATACAGTACCGGAGCCAGCGTGCCCATGTCGGTGATGGGCGCGACGATCACCTCATCGCCGGGCGAGATGCCTAGCGCGATGCAGGCGGCATGCAGCGCGGCGGTCCCGCTGCTGCACGCCACGGCGAACCGCACGCCCTGCTTTGCGGCGAACTCCGCCTCCAACTGCGAAACCTTATGCCCCTGCGCGTAGAAGAGCGTCTCTTGCTCCAGCGCCTCGCGCAGTTGGTTCAACTCTTCGTCGCCATAACGGCGGGCGCTGCCATACGGCGTCTGTTTCGCCTTCTCACCGCCCGCGATGGCGGGACGCTCCTGTATCATGCCCCCACCCCCGGCCCCTCCCCCATAAATGGGAGAGGGGGGACTCTCGGTTGGAATGTTGTTAGAAACGGTAAGCATGAATCCCTTATTCTCTCAATCTTCAAAGGGAGGACGGGCATAGCCCCCCCCGAACGGCTCTTCCGGGCGCTTCCAGTCGCCCAGCAGGGCGCGGCGGAGGGGCGTGGTCCGCTCCATAAAGGCGGGATCGTTCTGCATGCGGTCCGAGGGGATCAGCCAGGGAGGCGCAAAGACCACATGCTGGATAAAGCGGGGATAGTCCCGGCAGTTGCGTGTGCCGCAGTGGAAGACCCCCTGATGGAACATCAGGGCCGTGCCCGACTTGCCGCAGATGATCTCACGCAGCGGCATGTTGTCCCCCTCCAGGCTCTTGGGCGGGCGGAGTGCGCAGTTGTGGCTGCCGGGGATCATCACCATGTTGCCCATATCCGGCTCCGACTGGTCGGTGAGGAAGAAGCCGATCCGCAACTGCACCAGGGGCGTGGGCAGGGCCAGCCTGCGGAACTCGTAGGGGCCGGAGCCATCCTGGTGCCACCCGCCGCCGGGAAAGCCGGGAGGTGAGAGGGTACACCAACTGCTCTGGAGGATAAAGTAGTCGCCCATCAGGGCACGCACCTTGGGAAAGACGGAGGGGTGGTCAATCAGCGGCTCGAACGCCGGCTCCTGTTCGTAGGCGGCTCCGATCTGCCGCCACTCGTCGGGCGGGTAGGGCGCATGGATACGCTTTGCGGCTGCCAGGCATGTCTCCACTTCGGCGGGCGTCAGCGCGTCCGGAATGACCAGATAGCCGGCGACATCGAACAGAAAGCGCTCTTCTTCGGTCATGGGACCGGGTTGGGCAAGAGGGGTCATGGTTACCTTCTCACGGATTTTCCACAACTATTCGCCCTTCCGGTTCCTCACTCCTCTTTTTCGTCGTTTTTCTCATCGAGGAGATCTATCAAGTCGTCTCGGGCGCTCGCCGGTAATGCCAAAGATGAGCTGATCCAGCGGGTCGGGAGCCTGCTTGCGGAAGTCCACCCACATATTGCCGCGCAGGAATACCGGCAGCCTGGGGGGCTTCGTCACGTCCGACAGAATGACCGGAATGACCGGACACTTGCGGCTGACGAACTCCCGCAGGAAGGCTTCCTGCTCTACCTCCTGCCATGGGCCGAACCCCGACGGGCCGACAAAGACCGCCGCCGCCTTCACGTTCTCGATCTGCTCCTCCAGTGCACGCTGCCAGGGCAGACCGGGGCGCAGGTCCCACTCGTCCAGCCAGGGACGAATGCCGCGATCCTTCAACGCCTCGCCAATCGCTTTGACCGCCGGTTTGTCCTGGGAGTTGTGGCACAGAAAGACGTCGTACTCCCCGATTTCCGTCTTGGCTCCGACGACCGTCTTGCTCACCTCCCGGTCGCGCGTCTCCTCCGCCTTTGCCTCCAATTGGCGGACGGCACGCAACAGAGCCGGATCGCCGAACTTCTCTTCCAAAAGATCGCGCAGCGGTATCCTCGCATCGCAATACGAACAGATGATAAAGTCCTTGCCCTCTTCCAGGCGACGCTGTACCGCCCGCCGATCCTGAACCTCTTCACCGCACTTGGGATTACCACACCGATAGACGCGCTCACGATGGAATGTTTCGGGCAGGGCGCGGACTTGCAGATGTTCGTGGATAAACCGCACGAACAGCACGCGGTCACCCACAGAAGTCTGCTCGCCGAAGAAGAGCGAGATTTTGCCCGCGCCCTCGCTGCTCTCCAGCACAAAACCGCATAGGCCATCCGCCGCGCTCTTAAACTCCGCCGCGTTTTTGTAGAGGTCTTTCACATCGAACGCGCCGCTGTAGGCCAACCGCACGACAAGCGTAGAGTAGATTATCTCTGCAGGGCCGCCGAACTCATAGACGACCTCGCGACGGGGCGGAGCAGGATAGTCCGGGTGCTGGCGGTTGAACTTGGAGGGGAAGACCAGCAACTCGCCCTCCCGTAAGGCGATCTCACGTGTGAGGAGCAGTTCGACCACCGCATTCAGCAGAACCCGCTCCGTCTCTGCATTCTCGATGCGCTTCATATCCTCAAAATCCATCAGGGCCTGCAGCACATCTTGTTCCCTGACGCAGCCCAGGCCATGTTTGTGTTTGCGGGCGGCGCGCACAATGGCCGAGGCGTAGTTGTTGAGCATCTCGGGGCGCATGAGAACAAAGTCGCCGAAGGAGAGCCGCCAGACCAATCCCTGCGCCTGTGCATGGCCCAAAACCGTATCGAACTCCGCTTCTGTAAACACCGCGTCAGGCTGCGCCTTCTGGAACGCCTCGCGGAGGTCGCCACGACGAGAGAGGGGATCCTCGCCCGCCCGCCGTTGGAGCAGATATTCCCGGATGTCCTGCCAGAGTTGGGGCGAGGAGGTGCAAGGCAGCCTATCCCAGGGAATGGCGCGGGCAATAGCCTGCTTCAACTCCTCGATTCCCTTGCCCCGCTTGGCGCTCGTGGGAATGTAGGCGGAGAAACCATGCTGCGCCCGATACGCCTCGATGTCGCGGGTGGTCACCGCCGGTCCGGCGCGATCCACACGCCCGGCCACAAGGATATGGGGGCAGTCCGCCCCGGCGACCTTCCGCAGCGCCTTTGCCCAATGGCCCACGCCTGCGAATGGCTCGTCCGGGTGTTTCGGATCGAAGAGGACAATGCCAAGCGCCGTTTCGTCCAGAAAAAGTTGATGCACCACCTGATAGTCGGTCTGCCCCGCCAGGTCCCAGAGCATCGTCTCGCGCGTGGTCTCGCCGCCGTCGGGGTCGGCAACGGTCTCGTTTTGGAATGTCCAGACCGTCATCCCGTGTGTGGATTCCTGTGGCTGAAACGATTCTCCCATGAGCGCGCGTCCCAGGCAAGTCTTGCCCGCACTGGTTTCGCCCACCAAGACAACCTTCGCATTGGTGTACCGCGCTGCCTTTGCCTTCGTCTCTGCTCCGAGTAACGCGTCCATATCTAGCCGCCATATGCGGACAGTGTTTCCCTCTTCACCAGGCGTTGCCAACAGCTGTGCGGACGGGTGAAACACAAGTGGAAGGTTAGTCGTAGACAGAAATGGCCCGTCGAGTCTTACCAGCGGTCGCCCATCATCCGCGCGCCAGAATCGTAGAGCATCTATTCCGAGTGAGATTAACAGGCGTCCGCCCGGGGAGAAACTGACTTCGGTCAGCCCTTCTGTATGGCCTTCGAGTAACTGGTCATGCCCTGCCGCGTCCAATCTCCAGAGCCGGACGGTCCTGTCGTGGGAGCCTGTGGCGAGCGTGTGTCCCTCAGGAGCAAACCCCACGCCATAGACCGTACCAGAATGTCCTTCGAGCGTTTGGAGTTCCTGACCGGTCTGCATATTCCAGAGCCGGACGGTCCTGTCGTTGGATCCAGTGGCGAGCGTGCGTCCATTGGGAGCAAACGCCACACTGTAGACCGAACCGGAATGTCCTTCGAGCGTTCGGAGCGTCTGGCCCGTCTGCACATCCCAGAGTTGGACGGTATGATCATTGGATCCAGTGGCGAGCGTGCGTCCATTGGGAGCAAACGCCACACTGCCGACCTCGCCGGAATGTCCTTTGAGCGTTCGGAGCGTCTGGCCCGTCTGCACATCCCAGAGACGGACGGTTAGGTCGCTGGAGCCAGTGGCGAGCGTACGGCCATTGGGAGACCAGTCCGCGCATACTATTACGTTTGTGTGGCCGCGGAGCGTGTCCCGAAGTGTCATTCCGGGTGGGATTTCGGGCATTGGGTTTCCCCCTCACTCCCCCGCCCCTCTCCCCTTTCCGCTCGTTCCTCGCTGGGGAGAAGGGAGACAGGAAGCCGGACTGGTGGGTTTAGCAAATGTTGGTTAAGGTCAGGATGCCTAGAAACAATTTCGTTCCGTGTTTCTAATTGTACGCTGGGAACGGCTTTTTCTTGTATTCGCCGCTCCCTGGCTTGGTTCCTGCCCATCCAATGGGATATTAAAGCCTTGCGATTTTCGACATGCTATGAGAATACAGGGCTCCCCTCTCCCCAGCGAGGAACGAGCGGACGCGGGAGAGGGGCGGGGGGGTGAGGGGGAGGAAGGAATTCCAGCACACAGCGCGAAATAGACAGGCAACCTTACTTTGGTGAGGAGAGAGCGTGTCTGTATACAAGGTTATTTATGAGAGGGAGACGGAACTGCGCTCCAGTCGTTTTGAGGCCGCGTTTGCCGTAGACGAAACCAGCAAGGTTGTTTTGGAGAAAGTGGGCGAGGAAGCGGAGATTGCCTTTACGGAAGAAGAGATCCGCAGGCTCCGGGACGCTTCCGGAGTGATCTTTACGCACAATCATCCGGGCGGCTGGAAGTATACCCCGGAAGACCCGCGTCATGGCGGGAACTCTTTCTCGCCTCATGACATTCATCTGGTCTGCAGGGCGGAACTGGCGGAGATACGGGTAGTGACGCCACGCTTCCGCTTCTCCATGCGCCCTTCTGAGGACGGGTGGAATGAGCAGTACTGGCATAGCACTCTCTGGCCGATCTACCACATGACGGATGCACAGGTGAAAAACGAATTGGCCGACCAGGCGCTGTACGGCGTGATCACTCCGTTAGAAGCATCTGCACGACGTTTCCATACGGTATGGAAACGGGTTGCAAATCTACTCGGACTACGCTATACTATGGTCGAGGAGTAAGCCCTAATGGATTTTGTCATTGATCGAGACCACGAAATTCCCGGTTTCAGCGAAGTCTGTCTCTTTTGCAAACACTGGAACAGACATGAGGCCCGCGCTTGCGCCGCCTTTCCCGAGGGGATTCCTCTGGAGATCTGGATGGGCGAAAACAACCATCGCGCTCCCTATCCCGGCGATCATGGGATTCAGTTCGAGATGGTCGAGAGGCCGGTGAAAACCACGGCGGAAGTGGGATAGCAAGAGAGGAACGGCATCATGGTCAACCTGGCCCAGAGAGTTTTCGATGACACACAGACGTGGTCCCATACCGAACGCGACCTGACGTTCCATCCGGCCCAGACCGCCCAACCGCGCCGACTATCGCAGGAGCAGATCCGCTTCTATAACGAGAACGGCTATGTGAAGGGGCTACGGATTTTCGGCGAGGCGGAGATCGCGGAGCATCGCGACTACTTCGACCGCCTGCTTTTTAAGCAGCTACAGGACGGGGGAGACAGTTACTCCCTCCGACGGCTCACGCGCTTCTGCCAGCCCGTGTGGGATATCGTCACCAACCCGATCATCCTGGATTATGTTGAGGACCTGATCGGCCCTAACATCGTCGCCTGGGGAACGCAGTATTTCTGCAAACTGCCGGGGGATGGGAAGCCGGTCTCCTGGCATCAGGATGCCTCCTACTGGCCCTTCACGCCCGCGCACACAGTGACGCTCTGGCTGGCGGTGGATGATGCCGATCTGGAAAACGGCTGTATGCAGGTCATTCCCGGCACGCACACGCTGGGCCACCTGGAGTTCGATATGAGCGGGGCCGATGAGAACAGCGTCTTGCCGCAGAAGATCAAGGGGATCGAGAGCTATGGACTGCCAGTGCCGTTCGAGTTGAAGGCGGGCGAGATCTCCCTGCACGCGGACATGCTGGTGCATGGCTCCGACCCGAACCGCTCCAACCGTCGGCGTTGCGGCCTCACCGTGCGTTATGTGGCGACGGATGTCCGCTCCCTGGACGAGGGCTGGACCAAGAACAGCGTCCTCTGCCGGGGCACGGATCCCGACGGCCACTGGACCAATGTGCCCCGCCCGGAAATAGACTACCTCGACATGGAGTAGCGCCTCAATGGTGGACACGATACTTCACCAGGACGCAGCCGTTCTTAAAGGGCCTGCACTCCAACAGTTCCAGGTCTATCTGCCGGTTTATGGCATGGAACAACGGAATGCCTGAACCCAGCAGCACAGGATGAATATTGAAGCCGATCTCGTCAATCAGGTCGGCATCGAAGAAGCATTTCGCCAGCTCTCCGCCGCCCATGAGGCAGATGTCTTTGCCCTCCTGGGTTTTTAGGTCACGTACGAATGCGACGGCATTGTCGGAGATGATCTCTACATCAGCGTTGGGATCGGCCTGCAGCGTGCGCGAGAAGACATAGGTCTTCAGCCCCCAGGAGCCGGATCTGCCGCTCTTGAGCGCGAATTCATAGGTTTTCCGGCCCATCAGCATGGTGTCGAAGGACTTCCAGTTCTCCGCGATGAGGGCCGCCACCTCATCATCCCAGCGGATCCAATCCACCGATTCATCGGATCGGGCGAAGTAGTTGTCGAGGCTGTTGGCCCCTCCAAAGATCACTTTTCGCATAGCTTGCCTCCTGGAGAGTTCAAAAGGATCTCACAGAAGTAAGAGCCAAAAAATCCTGCGGACGTATAACCTATCTTACATTGGAATGCTATAACGGGCGGGAGTAGAAGAGCGCTCCCCCGTTTGCTTCCTGATAGGCTGCCTGGGCAAACCCAACACCTTCATAGAGCCGACGCGCGGGGAGATTGTTCTCCAGAACCTCCAGCGTCAGCTTGCAACACCCCAACTCCCGCGCTTTTTGGGCCACCGCCTCCAGGAGGAGTCGCCCGACGCCCTGCCCGCGATGCGTGGGCAGCACCGACAGGTCATGAATATTGATGAGCGGCCTGGCGGCGAAGGTCGAAAAACCACGAAAGCAGGCCGCGATGCCGATGGGCTCGTCTCCCTGATAGGCGAGGAAGATCAGCGTCGTGGGATGCTGCTGCAGTCCGGGGATCAGCGCGGCCCGGACCTCCTCCGACAGCGGCTTGCCATCTCCCATCGGGTCCTGGGAGTAGGCGTCTATCATCGCAACGACCGCCTGTTGATGCTCCGCCCGGCTGAGATCCGCCTCTACAATCCCAACAGGCACTCCATATTCCCTCGAAGAAATTCCTCGCTCCATCCTTGCGCTCCTGCTCTTTGCGTAGTCCCACAGTATACCATGCGCCGGGCGCTCGAAAAAGTGGAAACCTTCGCCGCATCGTTCTCGTATGATATAACGTTATCATAAGTGATAACGTCAGGAGAAGCGTATGCCAGAGAAGGAGCCTTTGAGTAAGGCGGAGTTGATCATCCATCCGGTGCGCCTGCGGGTCCTGGAGGTGGTTCAGGGGCGGGCGCTCACCTCGCAGCAGATCGCCGGCCGCCTGCCGGATGTGCCGCAGGCCACGCTCTATCGCCAGATCAAGCGGCTGGCGGAGGGAGGTATTCTTGCCGTGGTCGAGGAGCGGAGCATCCATGGGATCGTGGAGAAGGTCTATACGCTGCGCGAGGGAGCCGCCCACTTCAGCCGTGAGGAGTTCGCCCGGATCCCCGCCGAAGAGCACGCTCGCTTTTTTGCCATCTTTCTCGGTACATTGTCGAGCCGGATGAACTACTATCTACAGCAGGAAGCCTACGACACGACAGAGGAAGGGATGACTTATTTTCAGGCGGCCCTGCAACTAAACGACGCCGAGGCCCGCCAACTGCGGTTGGACCTGCTGGACTTTGTCGCCAGGTGGGATGCCAGGCAGATGGCGCCGTCCGCAGGCCGGAGGCTGCGCACGCTTGGGGTCGCTTTTATTCCGGAGAGCAGGGACCTGCCGGAGGCTACGCCGGAAGAGGATGCCGGGAGGCACAGGAACGCGGAGGACGAGAAGGAGAGATAAGACGATGCTTTGTCGGTACGGGAACATAGCCCTATGGGGAGCGGCGCTTGTTTTTGGTCTCGCGGTTTGCAGCCGCGCCCAGACGGCGCCAGAGGGCAAGCCAGGAGAGAAGAGGGGACACACGGGAGTGGCGGACGGGAAGAAGGAGCAGAGGGCCGGCGCCGCAACCGGATCGCAGGAGGGAAAGTCTGCGGATCCCGCCGGCGAGAAGGTAGACCGGTTCATCCGGCAGGTCATGGAGGCCACCCACATTCCCGGTATCTCCCTGGCTGTCGTTCGCGACGGGAAGGTCGTCAAAGCGACGGCCTACGGGGTGGCCAACGTCGATTACCAGGTCCCCGCCAAGCCGGAGACGGTCTACCTGCTGGCTTCCATCACCAAGACCTTTACCGCGACCGCCATCCTGATGCTGGTCGAGGAGGGCAAGATCGGATTAGACGAGAAGATCAGCCGCTACCTGCCCGATACGCCGGAGGCATGGAGCGCGATTACGGTACGCCACCTGCTGACTCACACTGCGGGCCTGAAGGACCGGTTTGAGGGCCGCACTCCCGCCGAATGGCTGCTCAATTTCACCACGGATCAGATGTACCAGAGCGCACGCAGCCAGTCCCTGGACTTTAAGCCGGGCGAGCATTGGCAGTATAGCGATCAGGGCTTCTTTCTGTTGGGAATGATTATCGAGAAAGTGACCGGAAAGACCTACCGTCAGTTCCTGAAGGAGCGTATCTTCCAGCCGCTGGGCATGACCGCGACCACGACCATCAGCCAATTCGAGATCATTCCAAACCTGGCCTCCGGCTATACGCTGGACAAGGGCACACTCTACCACAATAACCGCAGGACCGACTATGGGCTGGTCTCGCATTTCGGCATCGTCTCCAACGTCCTCGACATGGCGAAATTCGATGCCGCCCTCGATACCGACCGACTGGTCAAGCGGGCCACGCTGGAGCAGATGTGGACGCCTGCAAGGCTGGCGGATGGCAGCGAGGTCCGTTTCCAGGGGGCATACTCCTACGGTTTCGGGTGGTTCCTGAGCGATTTCTTCGGCCACCGCATCATCCAGCACGGAGGCTCGACCGGAACCGCCTTCTGGCGCGTCCCCGGCGACCATCTGACTGTGATCGTGCTGACGAACCTGGAGCAACTGGCGGGGGGAGATGCCACCTCCATCGCGAAGGCCATCTCGACGCTCTACGTACCGGGCCTGTCGTGGGCCGCCCAGAAGCCGCAGCCCGACCCGGACCCGAAGTGGACGGAGATACTGAAGGGGGAACTGCTCCGGGTCGCGGAGGGCAAGCCGGACGTCACGCTCTACACACCGGACTACGGCCCCGCCGTCCGGGTGGCGACCCAGGCATCGAAGGGCTTCTACGCCAGCATCGGCCCTCTGAAAACACTGGCTCTCCTCGGCGGCAAATCCGACGGGGCACGCCATACCCTCTTCTATCGCGCCGACTATCGTGACATGCCGATCTTCTATATCGTTGTCCTGACGAAGGAGGGAAAGATCGCCTCCCTATCCGGAGAACCGGAGACACTGCCATAACGCTCTATCACGCCATGAGAACTATCTTTAGTGGGCCTGCTCCTTGAAGAAGCGCACGATAAGCACGGGCGCTTCTTCCGGGAAGGCGTGCGTGCCGGGATAGATCACCGAGACGAAGGGGGCGCCGCTCTTGGAGGGATATAAAGTTCCGACCAGCGTCCCCGCCTTCGCCCAGGGCTTGCCGGTGGGATCGCAGCCGTTCAGCTTCCGAATGGCGTCCATCGTGCGTTGCTGCATGGGGAACCGGACCAGTTCATCGTTCTCTCCGGCGACATGCAGGGCGGGCTTCGGTTTCAGGCGCGACAGGCTCCAACCGACAGCGGCAGCGGCGGGCGCGACCGCCGCGAAGGTGTCCCCCCGCTCGGCCCAGAGCAGGTAGGTGAAGGCTCCGCCATTGGAGTGCCCTGTCGCGAAGATGCGTTTTGCATCCACCTGGTACTCTTTTTTCAGCGAGGCCAGAACGGCATCAAAGAACTTCAGGTCGCGATCCTTCTGGTCTCCTGCCGTCTTCTGCCAGCCGTTTCTTCTGCCCTGCGGGTCCGTGAGAGCGCCGGGAGTGGGTAGGCCCTGCATGTAGACCACCATCGCCTCCGGCCATAAGCGGTGGTATCCGAACTTTTGCGCCGCATACCGCATCGTGCCCCCGTGCCCATGAAAGGCGAAGATTACGGGCGTCTTTGTGGTGGTCGCCGTTGCGGGGGCATATACCAGGGCCTGCCGCTCCACCCCCTCCACGGTCCAGCGCCGCTCCGTCGGAGTGGGCGTATCCGCGCACGCCAGTACGTGGGTAGAAAATAGAAGCACAATTGTCATTACCAGGATACGCACAGTCAGCCTCCTTGGAACGTTCTTTTGGGATTGAGACTGCCAGGCATCCCAATTCTCCAAGGTCACATGACGAAGAAATTGCTGCAATGGTTCATTGGGCTGAGGGAGAGCGTTTACATATCTCAGCGAAACCCCAAATTTCCGCTTTTAGGGCGAACAGAAGAGGCAATCGCGCCAGTCACACATTAAGGAGGGAGAAAACCGGGCAATCGCGAATTGTCTGCTCTGATATTCCTATCCGGAGGGTTGGCATGTATAGACGCGAGACGCGCCGCATCCTATTTCTGACCTGCATCATCACCGCACTCTTCACCTTGATCGGACCTGCCCCGGTCCGCGCCGACGACTCCGTGGATCTCACCCATGCGACGCTGGTCATGCGCAACCCCACCGCCGCGTCGGCGGTAGAGCGAACCGCCGTGACCGTGCTGGCGGAGGAGGTGCAGAAACGCACCGGGGCGCCGTTGCATATCGCAACACGCTGGCCGACAGAGGCCGGCGGAGCCATCGCCATCCTCTTCGGCCAGGACGCCGAACTTCAGGGCGTACCCGTTCCCGCGGGGCTGCGTACCACCCATCCCGAGGGGTATGGCATCGCCACCAACACCGCACGCCCCGGTCGCCCGGTGGTCTGGGTCGTGGGCGCGGACCCACGCGGCACGCTGTACGGGGTCGGACGCCTCCTACGCAATCTGGCATGTCGCAAGGGGAGCGTGCGACTGGTCGCCCCGCTGAACCTCACCTCGGCTCCCGACCTCCCGATCCGCGGCCACCAACTGGGCTACCGCGCGACGGCGAACTCCTACGACGCATGGTCCCCCGAGCAGTTCGATCAGTACATCCGCGAGTTGACGTTCTTCGGCGTCAACAGCATCGAGGGCATTCCCTTTCAGGACACACGCCCCACAGTGAACAGCTTCCCCCGCAGCCAGATGAACGTGCTCCTCAGCCGCAGTTGCGAACGCTATGGATTGGACTACTGGGTCTGGGTTCCTGCGGACTTCGACCTCAAGGATGCCAAGCTCCGGAGCAAGGCGCTCCAGGAGCATGAGGGCCTCTTCCGCGATTGCCCCACCCTGACCGGCGTCTTTGTGCCGGGCGGCGATCCCGGTGACAATCCGGCGGAGCTGGTCATTCCCTACCTGGCGGATCTGGCGAAGCTCCTGGCGCACTACCATCCCAAGGCGAAAGTGTGGCTGTCGCTGCAAGGCTACAGTCCCGCGCAGCAGGACTATGTCTACCGCTGGATCGAGCGGGAGCGGCCCTCCTGGCTGGGTGGGTTGGTGGCGGGGCCATCCAGCCCGCCCCTTGCGGACGTGCGCGCCCGGCTGCCCCGACCCTATGCCCTGCGCGACTATCCCGACATCACCCACAGCGTGCGCTGCCAGTTTCCTGTGCCATGGTGGGACCCCGCCTACGCCTTCACCCTGGGCCGCGAGTGCGTCAATCCGCGCCCGCTCTTCTTTGCCCGCATCGTGCAGGACACCGCCGCTTACACCAACGGCTTCATCAGCTACTCGGACGGCATTCACGACGACGTCAACAAGATCGTGTGGAGCGCGCTGGCGTGGGACCGATCCGCAGACCTCAACACGGTCCTGACGGAGTACAGCCGGGTGTACTTCGGGTCGGAAGTCGCCGATGCGGCGGCCTCCGGGATCTTCGCTCTGGAGCGCAACTGGGACGGCGCCCTGGCGACCAACGGCGGGGTGGATGTGACGTTCGCCTTCTGGCACGAACTGGAGGGACGGGATGCGCGCCTAAAAACCAATTGGCGCTGGCAGCTCTGCCTGCTCCGCGCCTACTACGACACGTACACGCGCCAGCGCCTCCTCTACGAATCCCGCCTGGAGGATGAGGCCAATGCCAGGCTGCTCGCTGCCCACGACCTCGGCGTCGAGAAGGCCATCACGCAGGCCCTGGAGATCCTCCAGCGCGCCGAGACCGCTCCGGTCCGGCAGGAGCTTGCTTCCCGGATCACCCAGCTCTGCGACGATCTGTACAAATCCATCGGCCTGCAGACCAGCGTGGAGAAGTACCACGCCAGCGGCTCGGAGCGCGGCGCGGTCCTCGACTTTCTGAACTACCCGCTCAACAATCGCTGGTGGCTGGAGGATGAACTGGCAAAGGTGCGTAAGATGAGCGATGAGGGCAGCCGGGTCGCGCGGCTGGAGACGCTGGCAAAGTGGGAGAACCCCGGCCCCGGCAGCTTCTACGACGACATCGGGAACATCGCGAAGTCACCGCACGAGATCCGGAATGAGAAGGTCGCCGGGCCGCTCCTGGACGTGGATAACATGGCGCTGCCCGGCTTTATGTTCTGGGTCGGCAACGATCCCCTGGCGCGGGCACGGCAGTCCTGGTTCAGCGACGAGGGCTGGCCCACGGCGCTGAAGTACACCGCGCTCGATCCCCAGGCCGACTATGTGGTCCGAACGACCGGCTGCGGCGACTGCTTCCTCCGCGTCAACGGCGTCCGGCTCGCGCCGACCCTCGACGGCAGGAAGGTCGGCGAGATCAAAGAGTTCCCTGTCCCACGCGGCCTCTACCGGGACGGCGCCCTCACCGTCACCTTCGATCCTACCTACGAGCCGAACCTCAACTGGCGGGTCCAGTCGCGGCTTACGGAGATCTGGCTGATTAAGAAGTGATCCGGGAGACCGCAGGAATTCGGTCTGCGCGTTTGCTCCATAACCGTTCAGCAAGCAGGTATACTAGTTTTGATGGCCCCTTGATACCCCAAGAACCGATATATGCAACAATTCAGGGCACACTGAATCAAATCAGATGGAAAATTACCCCTACAGGGATGGAAAATAACCAATACATGGATAGACGGACCCACGGAAACCATGAGGGAGATAATGGCACGAAACAGAAATGATTGGAGACGCTTTACCGAAACCTATGATTTGACGATACAACAGCGCATCGCGAGTTATGAGGGGCGCAGAACCCTGTCGGATCGTATCCAATCCAGGCTTGCACGCTTGAAGTTTCAATTTCTGCCCTACTACGGCGGCGGACCGCCCAAGTGGCGGCTCTGGCTGCGACGCACTTTCGGAGGGGAGCGCGTCCTGCCTGACTTTGTCTGTCAGGGTACGGTCAAGAGCGGCACCAGCGAACTCTGTACCTATCTGTTGCAGCATCCCTGCATTCTTCCGCCCTTGAGCAAGGAGATCCAGTCGCTCAATCCTGCGGAATGGCGCCCCTACTATCCCACAGTACGGGAGAAGGAGCAGGTCGAGAAGGAGCAGGGAAAGGCGCTCAGCGGCTACTTTCTTCCGTTGTTCAACAGTTTGACACTTATCGAAAACTACCATGCGGCGCGACCGGATGGGAAGGTCATCTTGATGTTGCGGAACCCGGTGGATCGCGCCTACTCTCATTATAAGTGGGATCTGTTCCTGGGTGGGAAGCGACTGGCCCAACGTCCCTACTATGCCACATTCGCCGCTTATGTGGATAAGGCACTCGATTTATTCCCTTCGACGCCGTTCTTTTCGTATTGCGGGATGCCGCTCCTTCAGGCAGGCACCTATGTCAAATCGGTGGAGTTGTGGATCGAGCACTTCGGGCGAGAGAATGTCTTTATCCTGCGGGCCGAGGACTTCTTCCAGGATATTCCCTCCACCATGTGCGACATCCATCAATTTCTGGGCATTCCCCCTGTGAAACCGGAAATCCACCCGATTGTGAACCAGAACCCGATCAAGCCGCCTCCGTTCGAGCCGGAGACGCGGGTGAAGTTGCAGGAGTTCTATCGTCCCTGGAACGAGAAGCTCTATGCGCTGCTGGAGAGAGACATGGAGTGGGAGTAGAATATCGTATCCAACCGATGCGGATACACGGGATGTCAGGAGAGGAGTTGGCGGAGGGTTTCGGAGACGACCGTCTTTTCGACAGCATCGAGGGGAGGTTCCAGGGAGCAGCCTGCCGCGAGCTTATGCCCGCCGCCGCCGAAGACATTGGCGACTTTGTTTACGTCCGCGCCCTCCCTGGCCCGCAGGCTGATCCGCACCTTCATGCCCGGAACTTCGCGGAAGAGGATGCCCACCTGCACGCCCTTGATGGCCCGGATGTGGTTGACGATGCCCTCGGTGTCGGCGTCCGTCGCCTGGAACTGCTCGAAATCGTGGGCGGTGACGTGACCCCAGGCGACGCGCCTGTTCTCCGAAAGCTGCACGGAATCGAGCGCACGGCCCAGTAACTTGATGCTGGCATAGGAGCGGTTCTCGAAGACCAGTTCGGAGATGGGCGCGGGGGAGGCCCCCAGCCGTTGCAGGCGGGCCGCCAGCGCAAAGGTGAGCGGCGTCACGTTCATATAGCGGAATGAGCCGGTATCCGTAATCAGGCCGGTCATCAGGCAGTCGGCGATCTCTCGGTTCGCCAGGTCACGGCGCGTCGCCGCCGACAGCGTGCGGATCAATTGCCAGACCAACTCCGCCGTGGCCGCCGCGCCCGGGTCCAGAATGCGGATCTGCCCGAAGGGGCCGTCCGCCACATGGTGGTCGATGTCCATCAGCACCGGCGCGGATTCCATGACCGGCACAACACTGCGCCCCACGCGTACCATCGTCCCGGCGTCACAGACGATTGCCAGGTCGAAATCACGGTGCTCCGTGCCGGTCTGCACCCACTCCGCGCCGGGCAGCCAACGATAGATGTCCGGCACCCCATCCGTGGAGAGCGGGATCGCCTCCTTGCCCAGCGCCCGGAAGGCATGTGTCAGCGCCAGGATACAGCCAAGCGTATCGCCGTCGGGGTTGACATGCCCCGCCAGAACGATACGCTCGGCTTCACAGATCGCCTGCACCGCTTTTTTGAACTGCTTCCTCATCGTCCCTCGCCGGGTTCGTCGGCCTTCACGGCGGAGACCGCCCCCTCCTCACGGGGTTTCAGGTCTCCCTCCACCGAGTGGAGCAGCTCAAAGATCCGCTGGCCCCGTTCGATGCCCGAATCGAAGAGAAAGGTGATCTCCGGGGCGATCCGCAGGTGCGCCCGGCGGGCAAACTCGCCCCGCAGCATCCCCACGGCATGGTTCAGCGCCTTTAAGCTCTGATTCCGCGCCTCCTCATCGCCCAGCACGCTCACATAGACCTTCGCGTAGCGCAGGTCGCGGGAGATCTCCGCGCCCGTCACGGTCACAAAGCCCAGCCGCGGATCGCGCAGATCGCGCTGAATGATCTCGCTGAGTTCGTGGACCAACTGCTCCTGTATTTTTTCTTGCCGAACGCTCATCACAAAAACTCCATCTCTACTTCCACCACCTCGACGGCGGGATTGCTCTCTATGGTATCCATGACCTTATCCAGCACCCGATTGACATACGGTTTCTCGTTGGCGACGCAGGCGACGCCCAGCGTCGCGCGTCGCCAGGCATCCAGATCGTCTACCTCGGCCATCGAGATGTTGAACTTCTGCCGGGTCGTCTCGATCAGGCTCTTGATGATCTGCCGTTTGTCTTTCAGCGATTCGGTCGTGTGCATCCGCAGACCGATGGTAAGGACCCCAATGTGCATGGCAAAACCCGGATCAGGTTCGGAGGACCTGCTTCATCTCGAAGCATTCGATGATATCGCCGGGCTGATACTCCGCGCTCCAGTCCTGGAGGGTAAGACCGCACTCAAAGCCCGTCGCCACCTCGCGCACGTCGTCCTTGATACGGCGCAGGGTATCTATCTTGCTGGCGACCAGCACCTCTCTGCCCCGATGCAGCCGCACTTCGGCCCCGCGCTGGAGCTTGCCCTCCGTAACATAGCAGCCGGCGATAAAGACCCCCTTCGGCGTCTTGAAGCTCTGGCGTACCTCGGCCTTGCCCAGCGGCGATTCCTCGTAAATCGGAGTGAGAAGGCCCTTCATCGCCCGATCCATGTCCTCGACCAGATCGTAGATGATATTGTAGAAGCGCAGGTCTACTCCGTCGCGCTCCGCCGCCCGCTGTGCGGACGGCTCCGCCCGCACATTGAAGCCGACGATGATCGCACCGGTGGACTCGGCATAGAGCACATCCGATTCGTTGACGCTGCCCACGCCGCCGTATTTGATGTTCAGCCGGACCTCCGATTCCTTCTTGTTGGCTTCCAGCTCGTTCAACTGCCCGATGACGGCCTCGACGCTGCCCTGCACATCGCCCTTGACCACCAGGTTCAGGTCCTTGGTGACGCCCTCCTGCACCCGTCGCGACAGATCCGCCAGCGTCATGCGCTTGGTGGGACCGCCCAGCATGGTCTGGCGCTGCTTCTGCTGCCGGCGCTCCGCGATCTGCCGGGCCTCTTTATCGTTCTTGACCACCTCGACCGTATCGCCTGCGGCGGGGGCGGCGTTCAGCCCGATGACTTCGACCGGGGTGGCGGGCGTGGCCTTCTGCAGCTTCTCGCCCCGTTCGTTCGTCATGGCGCGGACTTTGCCGTAGGTCAAGCCTGCCACCAGGCTGTCTCCTACCCGCAGCGTGCCGGACTGCACCAGCACCGTTGCGACCGGCCCGCGTCCCGGCACGATCTGTGCCTCGATGATGGCGCCCGTCGCATGGCCGCTCGCATCCGCCTTCAGCTCCTGTACGTCCGCCACGAGCAGAATGTACTCCAGCAGATCGCTGACCCCGGTGCCCGTCTTGGCGGAGAGCGGGACCGCGATCACATCGCCGCCATACTCTTCGACCACCAGGTTGTGCTCGGTAAGCTGCTGCTTGATGCGGTCCGGCTTGGCGTCCGGCTTATCCATCTTGTTGATCGCTACGATCATAGGCACCTGAGCGGCCTGAGCGTGATTGATCGCCTCCACCGTTTGCGGCATGATCCCGTCGTCGGCGGCGACCACCAGCACCACAATGTCGGTGACGCTGGCTCCTCGGGCGCGCATCGCGGTAAAGGCCTTATGGCCCGGCGTGTCGAGGAAGGTGATCTTGCGCTTCTCGCCCTCATGGTCCACTTCCACCTGGTAGGCCCCGATGTGCTGGGTGATCCCGCCGAACTCACCCTCGACCACGTTCGTTTTGCGGATGGTGTCGAGGAGCGTCGTCTTGCCATGGTCTACGTGGCCCATGATGGTGACGACCGGCGGGCGGACCTGTGCGGCCCCGCTGGGGGCTTTATGCTTGGGCGTGGCGACGGCGGCAGCCGGCTTCGGCTCCGCTTTCACCTGGAGGGTATAGCCATACGCGGCGGCCAGACGGTCGGCGAGGGCGCGAGACAGGCGCTGCGTGATCGACACCAGTTCGCCCATCTCCACCAGCTTCTTCTGTGCGACGTTGGGCTGGATCCCGATTGCCTGTGCCAACTCCTTTACGGTGGCGTCTGCGCCGACGCTCGCCACTTTGCCGGCGGCGGGCGCTTTGCCCAGCAGGTCGCGCACAGCGTTGGCCGTCTCGGCGTCCACCAGCGCATTCGGGCCGGCGACGGACACGCCCAGATCGTTCATTACCGTTATCAGTTCGATATTGGTCATCTTCAATTCTCTGGCGAGGTCCGCCAGACGAATCCCTGCAAACACTGTCATACTCCCTCCCCCTCGCTTTCTTGCGTCGCCTGATTGCGTTCGCGCCCCTTCGACGGTTCCGAAACGCTTCCGGAAGGGGGTAGGGGCGGCGAAGCCGCGCCCGGTTCCGGCCCTGCGATAGCAGCGGCCTTCGCGCCCAATTCGACGAACAGCGCGTCGGCGATCCCGGTGACTTTCAGCGAACGCTCGAACTTCTTCTGTTTTTTGGCCAGGGCGATGCACTCGCTCCTGGCGCAGACATAGGCTCCCCGCCCCGACATCTTGCCCTTCGGGTCGTAACAGACGGAGCCATCCGGCTGGCGCACCACGCGCAGCAAGTCCCGCTTTTCGTCGGTTTCGCGGCAGGCCACGCAGGTGCGGATCGGTATGTGTTTCGGTTTTATCATGCCGTTTGAATACAGGACGCCACGGAGAGACAGGCAAGGAGGAGCACGGAGGCAGCGACACCGCGCCCGGAGGCGGAACGCAAATCGCGCCGACGCGGGGATG
>DATGIG010000665.1:0-3185 GCA_035295825.1 Chthonomonadaceae bacterium
ACCGAAAAAGCGGCGATCGGTTGTGGATCGCATAGGTGATGTTCCCCGTCTCCCCCTCCCAGGTTATGGGAGGCAATTCCCGCGTGAATTCCAACCCTCGCAAGGCGAGCCAACCCAGCGCATAGGAGATGCCGGCCAGCGCAAGAAGCAGTCCCGCCATAAAGTAGAGGTGCGGCGCACTTACGGCATTGGCTACCAATAACAGACACGCCGCTCCAAACCATAACGTCAACCGTTTGATAAACTGCATCTCGATCTTTCCTAGCGCTTCATTCCCACGGGAACCGGAATGCGTTGCAAGACATCCTGAACACAACTCGCGGCGGTTATCCCCTTGATGCGTTGTTCCGGACGAACGATGATACGATGGGCGAGGATCGCGGGGGCGAGCGCTTTCACATCATCCGGTTTGACATATTCGCGTCCCTGCAGCGCAGCGAATGCCTGTGCCGCATACAACAGGTTGAGCGATCCGCGTGGACTGGCGCCCAATGCGACTGCAGGCAACGTTCGGGTCGCCTCCACGAGATCGAGGATATAGCCCTGAATGCTCTCATCAACATGCACATCCCGCACGGCGGTCTGCATCGTCAGGATCTGTTGTGCGTCCATGACAGGAATGATACTATCCACGGGTCGTGCATGGCGCTGATGGTTCAGAATCCGAAGTTCCGCTTCTCTCCCCGGATAGCCGATCGCGATACGCGCGGCAAAGCGGTCCAATTGGGCTTCGGGGAGAGGATACGTTCCGGACAATTCGATGTTGTTTTGCGTGGCAATGACAAAAAAGGGCGCTGGCAGCATCTGCGGGACGCCATCTATCGTTACCTGTCGCTCCTCCATGCACTCCAGCAGCGCCGCCTGGGTCTTGGGCGTCGTGCGGTTGATTTCATCCGCCAGAACGATATTGGCGAAGACCGGACCGGGACGTACATCGAACTCTTCGGTCTTCTGATTATATACCGAGGAACCGGTAATATCGGAGGGCAGCAGGTCGGGAGTGAATTGGATACGTTTGAAGGTGAGGCCCAACGCCCGTGCCAGCGCCTTCGCCAGCGTCGTCTTCCCGACGCCCGGTATATCTTCGATCAGGAGATGCCCATTGGAAAGCAGCACCGCCAGCGCCAGCTCTACGGTATCGGTCTTGCCCACAATCGCCGTTTCAACGGCATCGGTGACACGGCGCGCCTTCTGCGCCAGATCGGAAGGGTCCACAATACTGCCTCTCTCCCTCGGACAAGAGGGCTTTCCCAGGTGATATATGTTGCGGTTTACAGACCTACAGACGGCTCATGAACGAAACGGCAGTGTTTCCCCAGCCTCTACTCTGATACGCAATCGAGGAACCAAAATACGGCAAGTTTTCCGCTGCTAGGCAGTGAAAAAGGTCACATACTACTTCTCTTTGTCGCTCTTTTTGCTCCCAGGGTTCGGGCTCAATCCGGGTACTGGCGGCCCGGCTACGACCACGACCAGAGCATCCGGTTTCAGGTACTTGTGTGCGGTGGCATTCACCTGCGCCTTCGTCAACGTCCGCACCATCTGGGGATACCGCTCCGCATAGTCCAGGCCCAGTCTGTAAACCGAAGCGCTCTCCAACATCGCGGCGACCCCTCCGTTGGTCGCCAGCCCCATCTGGAGCGAGCCGATGGCATTGTCTTTCGCCCAGGCCAATTCATCGTCGGTAACGCCTCCGGCTACCATCGTGCGCACCTCGTCACGAACGTCACGGATCGCCTTTGGCACGTTCATTGGATTGACCCCGGCGTGAAATACCCAGGGCCCATTCTCCAGTCCTGGGGTAAAGGTCGTGTAGGCAGAGTACGCAATCCCCTCTTTATCACGCACGCGCTTTCCGATGCGTCCCACGAAGGTATCCTGCCCCAGGATCAAATTCATGATATAGGCCGCCACATAGTCCGGGTTCTTTCGCGCGAGTGCGACCAACCCCATCGCAATGTCATCCTGAGACTTATCCGGCATGGTCAAGACCTGTGGCGGCGGGGCGGTTGCAGCCGGCGATAGCGCGGGAGGGTTGTATTCAGGAAAAGCCTCTCCCTCGCCTTTCCAATCCCCGAAAGCCTGCTCCACCGCCGTAAACGCCGCCTCCGCCTTCACATCGCCCACGATAATCAGCGTTGTACGCTCCGGACGATAGGCTCGATGGTAAAATCCGTCTATATCCTCCCGTGTCAGGCTCTTGACATCCTCCAACCTGCCGAGCGGATCGTGCTGGTAGGGATTGTCCGGCGAATAGAGCGTGGCATAGAGCCGCCTGGTGGCGACGGACGCCGTATCGTTCTCCTCCTCCGCCAGAGCGGAGAGGCTCTCCCCTTTCGCCTTCTCAATCTCATCAGCCGGGAAGGACGGATGCCGGACCGTCTCCGCCAACAGCGCCAACATGGAGGGGAAATCATCGGCTAGCATCGTTCCGACCAGGTTGGTGATCTCACGCCCTGTCTCTGCGCCGATGCTCGCACCGACGAAATCCGTCTCCTCCGCAATCTGCTGCGAGGTCTTCTTCTCCGTTCCCCGGGTCAACATATCTGCCGTCAGGGCTGAAACCCCGAATTTGCCCGCAGGGTCGTTTACCGACCCGCTGCGCACATATCCCCGGATGGTGACGGTCGGAACGGCGTGGTTCTCACGCACGATCACGGTCATCCCATTCGGCAGTTTGCGCTCATGGGTCACCGGAGTTTTCCCTCCGGATGTACTCGCCGCGCCCGATAGCGGCTTCGGGTTGCCCGCCCCCTGCCTGCCAGGAGCCGGATTGCCCGGATGCGCCGCTGGGCGGTTGCTCTGCCGGTAGCGGATGGAGTGCCCGGTCCCACTATCCGATTCGGGACTGGGCTTTTCGCCGTTCGGGACGAAGGAACCGACCGTCCGGTTATCCGCTCTGAAGTAGAGCTTTGCAACCCGCTGTACATCCTCCGCCTTCACGGCATTGATTTTAGGAAGGTAAGCATCCAGGGCACGCCAATCTCCCAGGATCGTCTGGAAGAAACCGATGCGAGCTGCCTGTGTCTGGACACTCTCCTGCCCGAAAACAAAATCGGCGCGGGTCTGGTTCTTGGCTTTCTGGAGATCGTGCGCCGAGACCGGTGTGTTCTGTAGCTTATCCAACTCCGCCAGTAGTACCTTTTCGATAGCCTCCGGGGCTACACCGGGCCGGGCCGTCACAT
>DATGIG010000666.1:0-6041 GCA_035295825.1 Chthonomonadaceae bacterium
CTTCCGGTCCATAGGTCGGAATGACCCTGGCTGCCAGAACCCCGCTTTCGTCATAGATGGCATTCTGGGAGACCGGGCCTCCCGGATAGACATAGGAGGTCCGGATCGTACTATTGCCTGGTCCTGTATCGCCTGTTGCCGGACGCTGCACTTGCGTCTGCTGCCCCGCAATGTTGTAGGTGTAACTGAAGGTATTGCCGATGGCATCGGTACTGTTTATCAGACGCCCCTGAGAATCGTAGCGGTTGTGAACTTCTTTGCCCAGGTTGTCGGTAACGGTAAGCGCTTGCCCGATGGCTGCCGGCTGGTTGTACATTCCATCCTGCGTGTAGTTGTAGGTATCGGTGATGGTTTGTGTGGTATTGTTGCCAGGCCTGGTTATAGTCAACAGGTTGCCCAGAGTATCCCAGGTATAGGTGGTGGTGACGGTATTGCCCGTTCCTACGGTGCCTGGCGTGGGCGTCACCGCAGTGTTCAGCAGCCCACTTGGCTCGTAGTAGGTGAAGCTGGTCGGTGTTTTTGCACCCTCCTGCACTTGGGTCAATTCGCCGAGCGCGAAGTTGCCGTAGTTGTAGGTCAGTGTGGTGAGGGTCTGACGCGGCGTGGTGCGTGACACCAGGTTCCCGAAGACATCCCAGTCCATCGTGGTCACATGGTTGTTCGCGTCTGTAACGGAGGAGGGTTTGTAGGGGTCGTTGGCATCGCCAAAGGCCAGCGTGTAGACCACATTGGTATTGGTGCCGTCCGTGATACTGGTCAGGTTCAGATTCATGTCGAAGCCGACCGTATACGAATAGACCAGATGGCCCTGCGGGTCGGCGATGCTTACCTTGGTATGGTTGGCATCCACAATGGTACAACTGCGGGAGTTGCCGTCGGCATCTACGATGCTGGAGACAAAGGCGGTGTTGGACGCATAGTTGATGGTCGCGGTGCTGTTGCCAACTCCGGTCGGAGAGGGTGCGGTGATCGTGTGCAGGAACGGAACCTGCTCCTGCCCTTCGCCATCGGAGACAAGCTGGTAGCCATAAGCGTAACGGTCGGGCGGGCTGGCGGTTCCGGTGGGAACGATCTGAGAGACATGATCGAGTTCCTGGAACGACTGCGGATATCCCTGGGGCACATTCGCCGTGGCGTAGGTGCTGCAGTGATAATAGATCGAGCGCCCATAACAGTCGGTCACCGCAGTCACGTTGTTCGTTCCATCGGTGGCGCGAGTGATGCTGAGGAGCGCCATGTTGTTGCTGTCGGTGATGGTACTCAGGCAGGGGAACAGGTTCGGACCGTAGCCGTTATAGTTGAAGTTGATGTAGTTGCCCACCCGGTTCGTGATCCGGGACAGCGAGTGCGTCACCGCCCCCAGGAAGCTGACCCGGTTGCAGGGAGTGGTCGTCCACTGGGTCCGGTCGGCAAATGTGATCTGGTAATGCCCCAGTGGGCTGGAAGCGTCGTAGTCCCATTGTACCAGCATCGGGATCCCGTCCCCAACGGTGCAGAGGGTCTGCTGATGGGAAGCCGTGGGTATGGTGGTGGGATTGAAGGCGATCCGCGCTCCATTGGAGAAGTAGACGTACCGGGTTCCCAGCGTCGGTTGTATATCGGCGTCCACCATACTGAAGGTGCCGGAGCGGACGCCTCCGCTGCTAGAGCGCACCTTATAGCCCGATCCGAGGGCGGCATTGTAGGGCGCTCCCACCTGAAGCCGCCCGGAATTGGCAGGCTGGCCCGGATCGTAGGTGGTGGGAGGAGTGTAGTAGACCATCCAGCCATTGGGACTGGCGGAATTCGCAATCACCGTGCTGCCCTGAACGATATCCCACGCGCCGGACGCAGGCGCCTCTGTACCTGTGATTTTCACGGTCACAAAGGTCAAAGCGGCTGCATTTTTCTTTAGATCGGTGGCGCGCGCCACCGAGCCCGCCGCGATCACGTCGAAAAAGCCGGACTTGGGACCGCCGGATACGGTGTTGACGAGACGCACAAAATAGTTCTGGGCGATGGCAGCGGTGGAAGGCGCGGTGACGATCAGGTGCTGACGGTTGGGATCGAAAGATGCCGACCAACCGTTGGGGGTGGCAGAACTGGCGATAAAACTGCCGTTCTGGTAGATGTCCCAGGTCAGGCCAATACCCGGGGCCAGATGGGGGAGAGTGGGCGGGAAACTGCCGCTGTCGTTCTGGGGCACGATCCAGTTCCAGTTGGGGGTGGGATCATAAACCCCGACATTGTAATTCTGCGACCAGCCCATGCCAAAGTCGTCGTATTGGTAGGCATCGTCATTTCCACGCAAGCCGGTGTCGAGCCGGCTCCAGACGACGGATGGCCCTTTGGCATTGTAGACGGTTAGATCGGGAGCCGGGGTATACTCCTCTTCCAGAGTCGCCAGATTTACCGGGTCTCCAAAGGAAACACCGCCGTTGCCGGAGCAGGGAGGCCCATCCATGGGGCAGTTGATGATAAGATGGGGACATTGCAGCGACTGGGGCGGAAAGCCGCATGCGTACGATGTCGCCGCTACCAGCACAACATGCCCTGTCAACCGCATTGCCAGTCGCGGCGCGACGCCCAATCCCTTCCCGCCAAATCCGGCTAGGCGGACGGAACTCTCCGCTTTCGGCTCATGAAGGGCAGTTTTCGACTTCGGCAATTGCTGCAGTATGCAATCCAGTTCGCTGCCGGGACGACAGACCGCCACATACGGCCCTGCCTCCATCTTATGCCACTGCTTCCAGGTTAGATCCACGCGCCCGCCCGGCCATGCGCCGCAATCGGAGCAGAGGTAAGAGACCCCCTCCTTGTCCGCACGCACCAGGGCGACAAAGTGGTCATGTTCTACATACGCCACCAGAGGCATCGGCAGCGCCATCAGGCCCTGGTCGTCCGCCGAGATCGTATGCACCGCTGCGCCCAGCTTGACGCCGGCATCCAGCACATCGGGAAGGCTGCTGCCCCGGCCTGTCACATGCATCGCGCCCAGTATCGCTGCCTTCTCCGAAGGCAGGTTCTGAACACGCAGGCAGGCGGCCAATGCCGCTGCACCACAGAGCGGATCGAGTTGGGAAGGTTCAGGAATGCCAAGTTTCGCCCGTTCGGCATGGTAACCGGCGCAGGCGGAGGCATGGCGCTGGAAGAGCGCGCAGGAAGCGCGGTCAAAGCCATGGAGCGGATGCCGGGATTGGAGCAGTTGGGAGAACGCCTCCGCCGACTGCTGATACGCACCGCGATAGAGAAGCGCAATGGCGCGGTCATAGCCTGCCAGTCCATAACACACCTGAGAAGGGCGGCTCAGGTGGGAAGCCTGTCCAAAATGCCAGAGGGCGATTTCGGGCTGCTCATTTTGCGCCAATTCCCATTCCCCAAGCCAGATATGCAGTTTTGCCGCCGCTTCGCCCTGGACAGCGCCGGCATGGAGTTGTTGCTTCCACGCTTCCACCTGTTGGGTGGACCCCGGCTGACGGAGGCGTCCCACCTCATCCAGGAGAGTGAGCGGGGGAGCGGTCGGAGCGCGGTGCGCGTTAAGGCGCGCGACCTGATCGGGAGTCAGGGGCTTGATGTTCTGGCGAAGCGAAGCGGGCGGCGGCGTAGGCTTGGCGGGCGGCGGCAGCGGCGCGATTCGGTATGTGTTTTTGGGCGGCGGTTGGGCCATCACCGCCAGGGGCTTCCAGAGTAGAAACATCCATGTGAACAAAAGAGCCGAGAACAGCGCGCCTATACGCATCCAGCGAGGGCGCGCTTTACTACGATAACCCGTGTACATGAAATACGCCTCCTTTGATCGAGAGACACAAACCGGTGGTCAGGCCATGAAGGAAGCATGCTTCTTTCATGGATGAAGTGGAAACCCTTCCATCAGGAGACAAACCTGGTGCATGGGGTCGCTACCCTGCCTCGCGTCTAGCCATGCTGCTGCAGGGTAAATGGAGTGCACGGCTCCTGGCGAACGGTACTCATAAAGGAATGATGCGGAATTCTCCACCGACCTGACAATGCCGAAAAAATATTTTCAAAATATTTATTTGGCTCCCTAGTTTTTGCTTTTTCGCGACACTACCCCAATGTAAGCCCTGATGCTGCTTTCAATGTGCACGCGTGTTGCCATTTGCCGATATGGAGACGGCCGAGCGCTACCCGGGAAAAGCTCGGCTTATACGTCTCTGCATGACCCGTTTTCTGACTGGGCCTGACGATATGCTGCCCGCGATAGATTCATGTGCGCGCTGCAAGCGCTGCCCAAGGAGAACTCACAATGAAATCCATTATCACTCGCCTCATCACGGTCGCCACTCTGGTTGCAACCCTGTGCGTACCCGGTGTTCGCCCTGCCCATGCCGATCTCACTGCCGGTGCGGGGGTAAAGCCGCCGATCCCATCTGCCTGTTACATCGTGTATTATGGTACGAATTATGTTCAATACTCGAACGGGCTGATTGTCTATCCGAATGGAACTGAAGTGCTTGGCAACACCATCTGGTACTGATGTGCTCAACGGCTACAGTTACCCGGCCTGAAAGAGCCTTTCAGACTACCAACGCTCGGTTATAACCGATTCTCGAATGTCGTTCTCATCCGGTTTGCTGCCGCGCTGTCGGGACAACGGCACGGCGCAGAAGTGTCTTAGGAAGGGTGGAATGGCAAGATAAGCCGTCTCCTTGCATGAACGACGGGACATCGTTCATGCAAGGAGACGGCTTTGGCTTGTGCCCCATAGAAACATATTTACACCGCGTAGGAAAGGAAGCTATAGGAAACCGCCCCTTTCAGAAGCATGTTCACTCTGCTTCCGGAAGGGGCGGTTATAGCTTGGGGAGCTCTTATTCGATCAGAGCCGGCATAGGGGAAGTTTTGGGGATCCAGCGTGTGCCTTCCAGGAGGGCAGCGGTCTCTTGCTGCGCCTTATCCGTTAAGGCGAAGCGGGTCAAGTCTTCAAACACGGCAGTCACTTCGGGATGCCGCTGTTGGAACGCGACGGCCTCGGACTGGTTCAGGGTCGAGAGCATGCGAGAGACCAACCGGGCGGCATCTCGCATTGCGGCGTAGCCCGCCTCCGGTCCAAGCCGCTTCGCTAGAAGGACGCCTTTCAGATAGTGCGCCTGCCACTCCAATACAGGCATTTCCAATTTACGTCCTGAGAAGATTACGGGAAGATTGAGTTCTCCGGAGCGCAGTATCTCCGGCAATGCCTCCGCGCGGGCGCCCATAAGGCGCGTTAAGCCCACGGCCCCGGATTGAGCCATTTCAACCGCAGCCTGTGCCTCTCTCTCTGCGGAAGCGCCATCTCCCTGCCGATAGTAGCAGTGCGCCAGGGTAATACGCGCCGCCAGCATATCCTGGACCGATTCCGCTTTTGAGGCCAGATCGAGCGACGAGAGCGCCTCCGCGAAAGCGTGGTTCAGCGCATCGCGCGCCTGCAGATCGTCGTTGGCGCGCAGGCGCTCCTCATTCTGGCGCAGATAGGCGCGGGCGCGGAGTTCGCGAGCACGCGCTACCTCTCGCGTGCGATTGGTGCGCCGGGCTTCGTCCAGCGCCTCCTGGGCATCGTCCAGGGCGTCTTTCCACTGCCCGGCGGCCAGGTTGGTCTCCGCCAGCGCCAATGCCGAGAGAATGGTGGGCCGCGCCGCCCGCACCTTATGTGCGATCCGCAATGAAGCGCGTGCGTTGTCCTTGGCGTCATCAATCGAACCCATCGTTACCAGCACATCGGCAAGCAGCGCCCGCGCCTCGCTTAGTCGCGCTTCATCCTCGAACAGAAAGCCCGCCAGGACGACTGCTAATTCCAGCCGCTCCCGCGCTTCGCCGATACGCCCCATACTCTGGAAGCATTGTCCAATCTGCATCAGGGCTTCCAGAAATGCCTCTGCGTGTCGCTCCTGTGTCGCCTGATGAAGGCAGCGGCTCCAGAGCGCAATCGCCTCTTCATAGTGGCCGGTTGTGCGCACAATGTCCGCCAGGTTGTTCATCAGGTAGATCATCGCCTCGTTTTCGCGCTGCTCGGGGTCCAGTTTTTCGATGAGAGCGGCGGCCTGGCAGAAGCAGTCCAGCGC
>DATGIG010000667.1:0-2024 GCA_035295825.1 Chthonomonadaceae bacterium
CGGAGCGCTCCTTCTGCTCCTGCTCGCTGTACCGGCCCTGTCCCTGCGCGCCATCGCTGCATTGGAGGAGCCTAAGCCTTTGCCTCCCACTCCCCTGCCCGCCGAGACCGCCCTGCCGCTTCCCGCACCGATGGAGGATCCTCCCGCGACCAGGCGGGCCGAGACCTCCACGGGTGGTCCACCCTCTACACCTGCCGGCCCCGCTCTCCGAGCCATCCATCCCGGCAGCGCTCCCTCGGAGAATCTACAAGCCGCTGCTCCCCCGCAACCGGGGGTGGGAGCAGCGCCTCTGCCTGCAGGCAAAGCGCCGGAGATGCAGACGCTCGCCTGGGGGCCTGTCGTGGATGGGCTGCAGACCGGCCTGCGTCTGGTAACGCCCAAGACATCCTACGCTCCGGGTGAGACGATTGAACAGGAGGTCTACCTGCGCAACCGCACAAAATCCGATGTGTTCGTTACCGCGAGCGGGGGCTATGAAGAGCAGGGCGCGCCCGTCGTCACCGATGCGAAGGGCGGCAAGGTGAAGGTGTTGAACTTCTACGGGGAGGGCTTGTATTATATGGTGAGCACACGGGTCCGTGCGGGCGAAATGGGCCTGGTGGGCCGGTTTACGCTGGCGTTTCGCGCCCCCGAGAAGGGAGAGGATAGCCCGAAGGAGGTCGCACCCGGCCTCTCTTCCTGGGCCGAGGGGATGCCTCTGGCCCTGGCCAGAACCGGCACCTATGTTCTGCGCCAGGACATCATCCCCATGGGCGCGGATGAGAAAACGCCGAAAAAGACCGTTCCCACCGGTTCCATTCCTATCCGTATCGCCGGGAAGCCGGCGGCAATCATCCCGGTTGACCACAATCGCATCGCGGACCTGGCCACCGCCCCCATCACCTGGGGGCCGGAGCGGTCGGGGCTACAAGCCGGTCTCCTGTATGTCGGGCAGAAGAGCCGCTACTATGTCGGCGAGAGGGTGCGTCTTGCGGTCGTATTGCGAAACGTCTCGGCTCATCCGATCTCCTTCTGGCATGAGACCTCTTTCGCCTCTCTGGAGCCGCCCAACGTTCTGGATGCCGCCGGGAAGAAGATCGCGGTCCCCTTCGCCGCCGAACCCGAATGGCGTACGCTGGGAGAGATACGTATGTCAGGCGTCACCTTCGATATGACCTATGCCCCCTCCGCGGATGGCCCCTCGCGCCTGCGCCAGAGCGAGATCAAGCCGGGGCAGTCCGTCATCGGCTACTACCTGACGGCTTTTGTGATCCCGCCGAAGTGGAGCGGCGGCCTTGCGTCTCCCGGCCGCTACCGCGTCGTCCAGCCCATCCGCCTGGGCCTTGGCGACGCCGAGCAATTGGATACCACCCTGGAGACAGGAAACCTCGACCTGGAGATCTACGATCCGGACGCAAAGCAGTAGCGTAGAGATCTAAAACGGAGCAAAACGCATGATTACAGGATCGCCCGGATCGGTTCGCCATGGACGAGCGGGTGCGGGCGGCCTGTCTGATCTACGATCTCCGTCTCCGGATGGACACCGAGCAGAGAGTAGATTGTCGCGCCGACATCGCCGGGCGTCACCGGGTTCTCCTCCGGATAGGCCGCGATGCGGTCGGACCTGCCGTAGACCTGCCCGCCCTTGACGCCGCCGCCCGCCATCACGATGGATTGGCACATTCCCCAGTGGTCGCGCCCGCCCGCTTTGTTGATCTGCGGGGTACGCCCAAACTCGCCCATCCACACCACCAGCGTATCCTTCAGCATCCCGGACTGGTGCAGATCCTCCAGTAACGCCGCAAACCCCTGATCGCACGGCGGCATGAGATGCCCCTTCAAGTTCTCATAGTTCTTCTCATGGGTATCCCACGAAGGCGCTGTCGTCGTCCCATCCGGATGCCAGTAGAGCGTAATCAGGGGCACGCCCGCCGCCGCCAGCCGTCGCGCCAGCAGGCAGCCCTGACCGAAGAGGTGCCTCCCATACCGATCCCGGATCTGCGCCGGTTCGGCATCCAGATTGAACGCGCGCTGCGTCTCGGTGG
>DATGIG010000668.1:0-8434 GCA_035295825.1 Chthonomonadaceae bacterium
GAAGTAGAGGTGCCCATAGGCGGTCAGCAGGTCGAGGTGCTCCATCTGGGTGGTGGCGGGCAGGAGGATGTCGGCGTAGCGGGCCGTGTCGCTCAGCATCTGTTCGTGGACCACGGTGAACAGGTCGGTGCGGCGCAGGCCCTCCAGCACCCGGTTGGCGTTCGGCGCGACGGCGGCGGGGTTGGAGTTGTACACATAGAGCGCGCGGACGGGCGGGTCGTTCACATCGAGGAGCGCCTTGCCCAACTCGTTCATGTTGAGGGCGCGGGGGCGCTTGCGGTCCCACTGCGCGCAGGAGGGTTCGCCGGGCGCAGGCTTGAGGTCGGGCCGCTTCACCCTCTGGCGGTTCCAGGGGAAGTGGGCGCTGCTGGAGAGGAGCAGGCCGCTGCCAGGTTTGCCCCAGGCCCCGATGACGGCGGGCAGGCAGGCGATGGCGCGGATCATGCCGCCGCCGTTGCCGGTGCGGGAGAGGCCATAGCCCAGGCGGATGGCGGAGGGGGGCTGCGTGGCATAGGCGCGGGCGAGGCGGACGATCTCCTCCTCGGGCAGGTCCGTGATCTGCGCGACCCGCTCCGGCGGATATTCGGCGCAGCGGTCGCGAAACGCCCTCCAGCCGACCGTCATGCTCTCCAGGTACGCCTCGTCGTGCAACCCTTCGGCAAAGATAACGTGCGCCATGCCCAGGGCCAGCGCCGCATCCGTTCCCGGCTTGATCTGTACAAACCAGTCGGCAGCGTTGGCGGTGCGGGTCCGATAGGGGTCGATGACTACAAAGGTCGCGCCCTTCGCCTGCGCCTCGCGAATGATGGGCATCAGGTGGACGTTGGTGCTGCTCAGGTTGGTGCCCCAGGCGATGATGAACTTGCTGTTGGCGAAGTCCTCCGGATCGATACCGCCCGACCAGCCGTTGACATAGCTGTAGCCCGCCTCCGCCGCCGCCGAGCAGATATTGCGGTCCAGGCGGCTGGCGCCCATGCGGTTCCAGAGTCGGCCATCGCAGGCGCTCATATTCACGATGCCCATCGTGCCCGCATAGGAGTAGGGCAGAATGGCCTCCGGGCCGCTCTCATGCAGGATGTCCTTCCACTGGGCTGCAATCTCCGCAAGGGCCTCGTCCCAGGAGATCCGCTCGAACTGCGCCTCGCCCTTCTTCCCTACCCGGCGCATAGGATGCAGCACCCGATCCGGACTGTAGACGCGCTCCTCGTAGTGGGCGACTTTGCGGCAGAGGTTGCCCCGCGTGTAGGGGTTTTCAGGGTTTCCCGCGACCCGCAGCAGCTTGCCGTCCTCCACGGTCGCCAGCATGGAGCAGGTGTCGGGGCAGTCGTGCGGACATCCCGTCTTGATGACTCTTAACGTGGGCGATGTATCCAAACCAGGCATAGCGCTCTCCTGAAGCAAAATGGCGGGCGCATGAGCCGCGCCCTCTCCCTTCAGTATAATCCGACAAGGCTCCTGTTGTCAAAGTAGGACATTATAACCTCTATGGTAGGCATTGCAGCAGAAGGTTTGTGTGCTGGATGATCCGGAGGAAAATCTCTCGTACCAGGTGGGCTTGTTCCTCCAGGATGACATAATCGCCAACGTTATCGGAGAAGGATGTCCGCTCTCCAACCGTTTTGTGCTATCCTCTCTCAAGAAAAGGAGATGAATACAATGAAAAGATTTACGCCGGTCGCTATCCTGTTCCTTGCGCTCATCGTTGGACTTCTGAGCCTTCACGCAACCTCCGTCGCGCAGGAGAAGAAGGCGCGGATGCACCACATCGTTTTCGAGGTCAATGGGGAGGGGAAAGACCCCTGGCAGGCGGTTCTTAACAATGTGGAGAATCTCCAGAAGGCGCTCGGGCGTGAAAACACCCAGATCGAGGTCGTGGCGCATGGCAATGGGCTCGGGCTGCTGGTCGCCGCCGGAACTCCGTATGCGGAGCGTCTGAAACAGATCTCCGATTCCGGCGTCGTGTTTGCCGCCTGCGAAAACACTATGCGCCGCAAGAACGTGAAGAGAGAGGACCTGCTGCCCTTCGCTACCACCGTTCCGTCCGGAATCACCGAAGTCGTGCTGAAGCAGGAAGCAGGCTGGTCCTACATCAAGGGCGGATTTTAGCAATCCGGTCGCCGTGCCCAACTTTGCAGTGTCGTAACGATTGCGCCGGTCATTCCATCATACGGAGACACGGATTGCTAATCGATCGGCAAGGTATAGAGCGTATCTTTGTAGAGAAAACTCAATTGCTTGCCATCCGGCAGCCACTTCAAGCGATGAGGATACTGGTCGAAGTCTGAAATCTCGCCCATGCTGCCAAGGGGCGGAACGCGCAAATGGCCGATCTCCCGCATATGGCTCCCATCCATGCTGCTGGTACAGAGCGTTGCTTTATGAAAATCCTGGGAAGCGGTGGGCTGAAACAGGATCCAGGCCAGACGCCGCCCATTCGGTGAGATTTGCATTTCCTCCCGCTCGCTCGTTTTCGGTGGGGTAATCGTCCAGCGATGCAGACGCTTTGGTTCAGGATCTGCTTCTATCTCTTCCAAGACATGTTGTGCCAGATCGGCGCCAGCGTGGATGTAGTCCTCAAAGATCACACGATGGTTGGATACCATTGTGACCAGCCGATTGTCGAGATAGACTTTGGCTTGTCTACGTGATAATGCTCGCGTGATGCGCAACCCATCTATGGTGCGTATCACCGCTTTAGAAAGCGTGTACTCCCCGGTCTGCTCATCTTCCTTTCCCGTTGTCTCCAGCAAGTGTCGGCTGTCTGGAAGCCACCTCCAACCTATGAACTCCCCTTTTTTGTCGGCAACATGAAACTTCTGCGAGCCGTCGAGCCTTGCGTAATAGGTGCCATGATAAGAGTAGTCCTCGGGATGGAAATCTCCCGACCAGAGAACCCATTGACCATCGGGAGAGATTTCGATACGCTGTTTGTAAAATCCATCGTCGTCCCACATCCTGGAGACTTTACGAAAGGCCCTCTCTTTTCCGGTTTGCAAGTTGTGTTCGCAGAGAAGGCGACTTATCTCCTCATCGCGCTTAAAGAAAAAGACTTTCTCGGGCGAAGCCCAGAAGTAGTCCTGATAGGACTGGATACCACATATGATATGCAGATCCCAATCGGTCGTGTCGGCGATTCGGGTTGCTTTCGCCAGTAGATCATCTGAAGGATCTATGGGTGGCGGATGTGGCGTCTGCTCAGGAGTTGTCGAAGAAGCGACAGGGAGACTCTCTATAGGTATTGGAGTGGACATAGAAAGACGCACATGGTGGGAACGTCTGGTCCGTAGGTGCAAAGCGCTAACCAAGAGGGCGGTGAGCGCCAGCACACAGAGGCTTGCCGCAAAGACCCGGTGTGAACGTGCTCGGAGGCAGCGCAGGCCCAGATAGCCTGCGGCAATGAGAATTCCGAGGTTGCCATATTTGTGTATCCACACTCTTAACTGCGCGGGTGTCATCCTCATACGTTCTTCCTGCTCCCATTCTCACTGCGAACGCGGTTCCGGACAAGAGCCGAATATCCTACCCGTTCATTTGTCGCTCGTTACCGACTGCTTCCCTCGGTTAGTTCAATGGGCGAACTGGGAGTTGAGCAACACTTCCGCAATGACAGAAGCCGCCAATGCCTCCGGGTAGATCAATCCGATTTGGCAGTTGCTTTTAATCGAGGCAGCAAGTCGGCTACGCGGATTATGGCGTTTGGGGCATGCAACGGCGTAACAGTATCGGTCTCGCGGTAGAGGGTCAGGCTACGATAATCATATCCTGTGGAAGATTCCGGCAGGGTAATGGGATCACGGCGAACTTCCAGAGTGCGGGACTTCAGGATAAGCACCCAATATTCCACGACGCCTGCACGCGCATAGAGCGGCGCTTTCGTGATCTGGTCATAGCGAACGGTCGTATCGGAGACCTCCATAACGAGTTGTACTGCGTCGGCGGTGGGATGGCTGTCGTAATCATCAGGGCTACCGATCACAACCATCAGATCGGGTTCCGGTTCATTCTCATCATCCACTGCCATAGGCGTTTGCACACTGACGTAATGGGTATCGCCGAAAGCCTTTTCCAGAACGCGCAGTGACTTCGACAGGCTGATCCCATGCGGGCGATTTTGCGTCATCTTCTCGATCAACTCTCCTGCAATGAGTTCCATGCGTCGAGTGGGCGGAAAAAGTCCCAATTCCAGCGCACGAGCGACCTCGGTGCTTGTCCAGAGATAGCGACGAATACCGAGGTCTGAATTGTCTTCAGCGATGGGTGGGGCGCTTTGCATTACCATTGTTATTCTTTCCATGAGTGCATATCGAGTTAGTGAATACTACGTAGGAGTATCTGATGGGTGCAATCCCTTTTCCTTGAGTAGTGTATCCGCCCACGCCGTATCGTCTGCGTTCAGGGGAACGAGCGGTTCCTGGAGGTAGTCTATGCGTCGGCGGTAGGGACCGACATCATAGGCCTGGTTGTAAGCTTCTTGCAGGTCGAGCAATACGCCAGGAAGTCCTCCTGTCAGGGGAACAAGGATGGGAGGTAATGGCTCACGCAATCGGTTGAACCAGTACTCATAGTGATAGCGCCTGTCGCTGCGGTGCAGACAGATCAGGCCATCCCATTCGCCCTTCTGTCGCAGGCCCTCCAGTGGCGCAGCGACCGTATGCATCCCCTTGCTCAAAAGATCTATCTCCAACAGATGGGCTTCACTCCGAAGGATCTCTCCCTGCTTTTGAAGATACTCTTCCCGCCCTACGCTGCCAACGGCTTTGTTCGCCGGGCTGAGAACTTCGATGATGGCGACCACTTGCTCCCAGTTGTCGGCGGAGCGCACCTGGATGAAACCTTCATGGATCTCTTCCGGATAGGCGGTCAGGATGCCGTGCGGCGCTCCCGGTTCGACGACTGCCGTTGCGCCGGTTTGCGCCGCCGTAGGCAGAATAGGGCGATGCAGCACCATCAGGTCGGGATAGATGGACCGTTCCGATGGGATGACATAGACCCGCTCCTCGTAGTTTGCGGCAAATCCCATTGGCAGAACCGTATTCAGTGCAGCCGTCATGAAGGTGATGAAACCGGTATGAAAGCCGCGCCAGTAGAGCAGGTTTTCCAGGTAAGGATCTACTCCCGGAAATGGGCCTGCCATGTCAATCTCCTTGTAGATCGAGCCGCAACTACCGTACGCCTTCCGCCTTCCAGGGCATATCCGCGTTATTGAATATGTCAGTGGGGTCTGTGCTTGTGTTTTCCCATGTGAAGTCGGAATTGGTTATGTGTGTCACGCGCGTCTTCCCGAATTGTCCTTCATCAAGGATTTCTACATTGGGAGCATATCGGTAAGGCTGAGGGAAATGGACCGTTCCACTCTGACCCGAAATGGAATGCAGTGTCCCTCCCTGCACGACCGTTACGCCCGCAGCAGCCGGTGGGGCGCTTCCGTGCAGCGGGCTGAGCAGGTAGACATTCAATAAGAGCGAGAGGGCGAGAACCGTCTTTCCGATGACATTGACGACGCGACGCCGACGGGATGCCAATTGTTGTATCCGACGCAGCTCTTCCGCCCTGCGATATTCGATGACGGAGAGTACTTCATCCGCCCTCACGCTAAGCCCGAGTTGCTGAATAGCATCGCCTACGTTGACGGTTTCCGTCGTTTGCGACTTCGCTGCGCGTTGGTTCTCAATCGAGGCGACGGCTTCGGCAAACTCCTTGGGGGTTACCGCAGTCTGTGCAGGGGGCGTTGTCGAAACTTGTGCAGGCAATTTCTGCTGCTCGGGTTCCTCGAAAACCTGTTTCATCATGACAGATCTCCTTATGCCTGACTTTTCGCGAGTATATGACGAGTTAGCGAAGACTTGCCGATCTTGTTCCCATCAGTATAATCTGAAAGCACCGGATTGTCAAAGAGGTGGCGCGGGTGATCCTTCAAGCCGCGCAACAGGCTACAACCCCAAGCGGGGACGCAGGCTGAGTTCGATCCGCTTGCCGGCGCGCAGCACGACGACCGGGACGGCCTCGCCGGGCGTGGCCAGATTGGTCGCTTCGTAGCACTCCTGTACGGAATCGGTCCAGCGACCATCCACGGTGAGGATGCGGTCGCCGGCACGCAATCCTGCCGCTGTTGCCGCGCTGTCGGCGAAGACCTGCGTCACGCTCACCCCATCGCCCGTCGCGCCCTTGTCCACCGCGAACCCCCAGAGACCGGTGGGCGCGATGACGCGCCGGGAGCTATTAGAGCCCATGAGGCGCTTCATCATGGTCTGCACAACATCCGTCGGGGTGTAGTCCGTGGGGACGAATGTGGCTTTCCCGGCGGAGTAGTCCAGCGTCATCTTGAAGTGCGAGAAGAACGAGAAGCCTACGATACCGTCCAGGGGGCCCTCCACCTGCCCCAGCATCTCGATGGTGGGGTGGTCGAGGACCATGACGGTGAAGTCCTGTAGGCGTGCCTCGCCGACGTTCAGGGACTTCGCCTGCACGGGCGGAGCGATGATCGCCAGCAGGCCCTTCGGCGGGTTGGTCTCCGGCTTCATCAAGCCCAGTTTGATCGCCGCCTGCTTGCTTAGAAAGGTGATGGGAGACCCCGTGTCGAGGATCAGCCGGAACGGCCCCTGATCGTTGACACGCACAGTGACCGCGATATGCCCGGTGGGCAGGCGCTCTACTACCGCGGTTTTGGGATCCGCGCTGGGCTGCACCTGTCCTGTGGGCGCGGCGGCAAGGGGCGCATGCAGTCCGGCCAGGAGCGCGACGGCGCTTCCTAGCGCGAGAAGGGAACGACGCATCTTACAGTCCTCCCTTGCCGGCCTTTACGGCGATTTTCAGCGTCTGATCGCCCCGCTGGACCGTAAACGTGACGCTCTCGCCGGGCGCGACATCCGCCAGCAGCCTGGTCGCATCCGACGCCGTCTGCAGCTTCTGCCCCTCCTTGCCCTCCAGCGCCGCCTGCGTGAGCAGATCGCCCGGCTTTAGCCCGGCGCTGGCTGCAGGGCTGCCGTGCAGCACCGCTTTGATGCGCAGTTGCTCCCCGCCCGCGTCGAACTCGATGCCGAAGAAGCCCCGTGTCAGCGTCTGCGTCTCTCCCTTTTTCGGGAACATCGCCCCCACCATCTTGTTCATGTTCTCCATCGCCTGGTAGTTGGCGGAGGGAGTCAAGGGCTTGCCGCCCGCCTGCATGTCGGCGTCAATCGCGGGCGGGGTGTAGTCGAGCCGGGTCCAGAGCATTTTGCTGTGGGTCAGATCCAGCTCGATCCGAAACCGGGCCAGCACATTATAGCCCAGCACACCTTCGATCCGGGTATCGGCGACCCCCAGCGCATTCATGCCGACCAGTTGGGAGGGGTCGGCTATCCGGGCCTTCAGCTTCTCCACCACTGCGCCGCCTTCGATCTCCACCCTATTGAGGGTCGCCTCGCTGTTTTTGTCGGCGGTAATGCCCATCTTCTGGGCCGTATCCCTGGCAAAGAACAGCTCCGGCGCTCCCGTATCCATGATAAAGGTGTACGGCCCCTTGCCATTGATCTTGGCCCGGACAAGGATATGCTGCGTATCGGCCAGGCGATACGGAATGTGGTAGGGCTGTTCCACCTTGTGGGTCACGGCGGGTGGGGGTGGGGGCTGTTCGCCCTGAACCAGCAACAGGGCCAGACACAGCGGGATAAACATACTTTCTCCTTCGATTCTGTGCGGCGTTAAAACGCCGTTCTGAAATACGAAACCCGCCTTCGCGGGTTCGGAATGCAGTCCGCGCAGGCGGACTTTGCGTTTCAGAACGGGGATTCATCCCCGTGGGTACTTTCTCCTTAAAAATACTAAGCCCCTCCCCTGTTTTTGGGGGAGGGGATGGGGTGGGGGCGAGCTGGCGCGGCGATTACGGTTTTGCCTCCGTGCCGGCGCCGGCCCCGTTGCCACGGATAATCCGACGCCCGGAGCCTTCGCCTCCCCGGCCGAATTCGCCTCGCCTGTCCAGGAAGTCCTCGACCTTGATACCCTGAGTGATGTGTTCGCTGTCGATGGTGTAGAAGATAAACCCGATGCACATCTCATCGGTCGTCTGCTCACCCCAGCCGACCGTTTTCGGCGGGCTGCTGGGATTGCGCGGGTTGCCGGTCGAGTTGTCGTAGCGGGCCGTGAGGGCGACCGTCGAGCCGGTGGGCAATTTAACCGGCGTCGTATAGCAGTAGGTCGTCTGCCAGTTGAAGTCCCAATCCGGCACGTTGATGAGCGGTACGGTGGTCTTATCGGGGCGTACTGCCGTCAGCTTCATCTCGCGGCCCAGCAGATGCATGTGGGGCATCACTTCGAGGACGGTGACATCGTGCTGGAAGGGCACGATGGAGCGGCCCTGCGTCCGGTAGTTGGCTTCGCCCGCCGGGATCTGGAGCGGCGCCAGGGCTAAGGTGACGCGGAGGCGCTTGTCCACTGGCTTCTTGCAGAAGTAGAGGCC
>DATGIG010000669.1:0-5364 GCA_035295825.1 Chthonomonadaceae bacterium
GGACGACCGGGAGGCGCGCGCCATCGCGTTCTACGACCTGATCTCGCAGTTCCACTTCACCCCGGCGACCCCCACCCTGTTCAACGCCGGAACCCGCTATGCGCAGCTCTCCTCCTGCTATCTCACCACCGTCCCGGACGACCTCTACGCCATCTTCAAGTGCATTCAGGACAACGCCATGCTCTCCAAGTGGGCAGGTGGATTGGGCAACGACTGGACGCCGGTCCGCGCTCTGGGAGCGCACATCAAAGGCACCAACGGCGCCAGCCAGGGCATTATTCCCTTCCTCAAGGTCGCCAACGATGCGGCCATCGCCGTAAACCAGGGCGGGAAGCGCAAAGGGGCCGTCTGTGCCTACCTGGAGACCTGGCACCTCGATATAGAGGACTTCCTGGAGCTGCGCAAGAACACCGGCGACGACCGGAGACGCACCCACGATATGAATACCGCCAACTGGATCCCCGACCTCTTTATGCGCCGGGTGATGGAGAACGGAGACTGGACCCTGTTCAGCCCCAGCGATGTCCCCGACCTGCACGATCTCTATGGCAAGGCATTCGAGGCGCGTTACGAGGCGTACGAGCGGCAGGCGGACGCCGGAGCGATTACGCTGTTCAAGCGCCTGCCCGCGCTGACGCTCTGGCGCAAGATGCTCTCCATGCTGTTCGAGACAGGCCACCCCTGGATCACCTGGAAGGACCCCTCCAACTTACGCTCGCCCCAGGACCATGCCGGGGTCATTCACAACTCCAACCTCTGCACCGAGATCCTGCTCAACAACTCCGCCGAAGAGACCGCCGTCTGCAACCTCGGCTCGCTCAACCTGGCCGCGCATATCGAAGCCGGAGAACTGAACCTCCCGCGCCTGGAGGCGACCGTGCGCACCGCCGTTCGGATGCTGGATAACGTGATCGACCTGAACTACTATCCCACGCAGGAGGCCCGCGCCGCCAATCTCCGGCACCGGCCCGTCGGATTGGGGATCATGGGCTTTCAAGATGCCCTCTACGCACTCGGTCTCAGTTACGCCGGCTCGGAGGCGGCCGATTTCGCCGACCGGAGCATGGAGGCGATCTCCTACTATGCGATCCTGGCCTCCACGCAACTGGCGCAGGAGCGCGGGACCTATTCCAGCTATAAAGGCTCGAAATGGGACCGGGGCCTCCTACCCCTGGATACGCTGGATCTCGTAGAGCGGGAACGCGAGATCCCCATTTCGGTGGAGCGCTCCGCAGCGCTGGATTGGGAGCCGATACGCGAGGCGATACGGCAATACGGGATGCGCAACAGCAACCTGCTGGCCATCGCTCCCACCGCCACCATCTCCAATATCGTTGGGGTCACCCAGTCTATCGAACCGACGTACCGCAACCTCTTCGTCAAGAGCAACCTCTCCGGCGAGTTTACGCAGATCAACGAGCGCCTGGTGCAGGACCTGAAGCGGATAGGCCTCTGGGATGCCGACATGGTCGAGGAGATCAAATACTACGATGGCGTGCTGCAGGAGGTGGAGCGCATCCCGAATGCGCTCAAGCAGCGCTACCTGACCGCCTTCGAGATCGGGGCGGAGTGGCTGATCGAATGTGCGGCTCGGCGTCAGAAGTGGATGGACATGGGCCAGTCGCTCAACCTCTACCTGGCCGCACCGAACGGCAAAAAACTGCACGAGATGTACTTCCTTGCCTGGGCGAAGGGCCTCAAAACGACATACTACCTGCGCACGCTGGCGGTCACGCAGGTGGAGAAGTCCACCGTGGACATCAATCGCTTCGGCATCCAGCCGCGCTGGATGAAGAGCCGCAGCGCCTCCAGCGCCGTACAGCCGGAGCGCGACGCCGCGCCCAAAACCTGCAGTCTGGACGGCGACTGCGAAGCCTGCCAATAAGAGCGCCTAATACAACCAGCTCCCTGTCCATAAGGGAGGAACGTTGATGTTTTGCTCCCTTCTCCCGGGGTCCCCAAATCACTTTGGGGGCGACGAAGGAGCGGTGAAGGGAGAAGGGGTGTTCTCTGCCGCGCCGCGAAGCGGAGGCAAGCGGGAGAGCGGGAGGGGGTTGAGGGTCAAACCTCCCAGTCTGCACCAGTTTTGTTAGGGTTCTAAGGAAATAAGGAGAAGCGACTAATGATTCTGACACAAAGCCTGGAATGCCCCGCAGGTGTCCGAGAGAAACGCCTGATTAACTGCCACCAGGTGGATGTGAACCAACTGATGCCGCTCAAATACCACTGGGCCTGGGAGCACTATGTCAACGGCTGTGCCAACCACTGGATGCCCACCGAAGTTTCGATGGGAAAGGATATCGAGATGTGGCGCAGCGGGGAGATCACCGCCGACGAACGCCTGGTCGTACTGCGCAATCTGGGCTTCTTCTCGACGGCGGAGAGCCTGGTGGGCAACAATCTGGTGCTGGCGATCTTCAAACACATTACCAACGCCGAGTGCCGCCAGTACCTCCTGCGGCAGGCGTTCGAGGAGGCGGTACACACCCACACCTTCCTCTATGTGGTGGACAGCCTGGGGCTGAATGAGCGGGAAGTCTTCAATATGTATCGGGACGTTCCCGCCATTGCCCGTAAAGATGCCTTCGAGATGGAGCTGACGGCAGCCCTGCTGGACCCGGAGTTTACGACGGAGACACGTTCCGGCGCACAGAAATTTCTCGCCAACCTGGTCGGCTACTATCTCATCATGGAGGGGATCTTCTTCTACACCGGCTTTGTGATGATCCTCTCCTTCCATCGCCAGAACCGCTTGACGGGCATCGGCGAGCAGTTTCAGTATATCCTGCGCGACGAGACCACGCACCTCAACTTCGGAATAGACCTCATCAACGGCATCATCCAGGAGAATTCGGAGCTATGGACCCCGGCCTTTCAACAGCAGATGATCGGGCTCGTGCGTGAGGCCGTGGAGTTGGAAGTCGCGTATGCTTGGAATTGCCTGCCCAACGGTATCCTGGGCCTGAATGGCGGCCTGTTCCGGCAGTATGTCCAGTATATCGCAGACCGCCGCCTGGAGCGCATCGGGCTGCCGGCGCAATACGGCTCCTCCAACCCCTTTCCCTGGATGAGCGAGACGATGGATTTAGGCAAGGAGAAGAACTTCTTTGAGACACGCGTGACGGAGTATCAGTCCGCCAGCGGTCTGAGTTGGGACTGATTATGCTTCATCAACCTTCATGGTGGAGGAGCAGAATGCCCACAACCACCAACCCGACGCCCAGCAGTTTCCAGAGGGAGCGATCCTCGCGGAAGAAGACCGCCCCGACGGTGAAGGCCAGGACCGCTTCCAGGCCCAGCACCAGGATATAGGCGACGCCCATCTCGGCTTTGCGCATGGCAAAGGCCTGCAGCCCCGCACCCGTGCAGAAGCAGAGAAATACCATCAGGCTCGGCCCCGGACGGGACAGGCCAGTGGAGAGCTTCATAAAGACGCCCCCGATCACATACGAGAGGGCGGCAGCCGTATTTAAGAGCAGAGACATAGCGGACCTTTCCGGCGTATCCTCACGCCACCACCTGGATGGTCTTCAAATCGGGATCGGCAGCGCCGACTATGTGCGCACCTTCGGCGATCCACGCCTCCAGAAAGGCGAGGGCCTGCGCGTCTATCCGCTCCCCCGGCAAAAGGACCGGAATGCCCGGCGGATAGGGGATCACACTCTCCGCGCAGACCTGTCCCATCGCCTCCCGGAACGCGCAGGGGCGCGATGGCGCAAAGGTCGCCGCACGCGTGCCCATTGCCTGCTCCGGCATGCGTGGCCAGCACGCCTGGAGCGCCCGCTGGTTGCGCCCCCCCTCCCTGCCGCAGAGGCAGGGCAGGTGCTGCAGCCCATGAATGAGGGCAGCGACGCTCTCCGCCGTGTCCTGGAGGGTGAGGGAGCAGAGGACATGCTCCGGATCGGCCAGCTCGACCTCGACGCCATGATGCTCCCGCAGCAGGTCGCGAGCCTCGAACCCGGTGAGCCGGAGACCGGAGACGCGGATCATCAGCTTGGTGGGATCCACCGCCTGCACGCCGCCCGCGCCGACGAGGTCGTGCCCATAGCACCAGAGGCCACGCAGAGTTCGGATTTTGGCGCGGGCCTGCTCCGCCAGCGTGACCGTCTGATCCAGCAGCGCCCTCCCCTCCGTCGCCATGGTGGCGCGGGCCGCGTCCAGCGAGGCCAGCAGCAGCGCGCTGGGAGAGGACGACTGCAGCATCGCCAGCACCTGCTCCACGCGCCTCGCATCCACCCTCCCCCGCTTGAGATGGAGCATGGAGGACTGGTAGAGCGATCCCAGGGTCTTGTGGGTGCTCTGGATCACCAAGTCCGCCCCGCACTCCAGCGCGCTGGGCGGCAGAGCGGGATGAAAGCCGAAGTGCGCCCCATGCGCTTCATCCACCAGGAGCGGGACCCCATACCGGTGTGCCAGCCGCGCGCACGCCGCCACATCCGAGGCGGTCCCATAGTAGCTGGGCGAGGTGATATGCACGGCGGCGATATCGGGATGGGCCTTTAAGAGCGCCTCCATCGGCTCCAGGTCCGCCGCGAGCGGGACGGCGGCATCCGGATGGGCGAGCGGAGGCAGAAAGACCGGAACGGCGTCGCTGAGCAGGACCCCGGCGTAGACGGAGCGGTGCGAGGCGCGGGGCATCAGCACCTTCTGCCCCGCGCCCACGCAGCTCAGAAGGGCCGCGTGGTTGCCGACCGTAGAGCCGTTGACCAGAAAGAGGGTCGCATCGGCCCCAAAGGCTTCCGCCGCCAGCGCCTGCGCCTGGCGCAGCGCCCCCTGGGGCGCATGGAGGTAGTCCAGCCCGCCGATCTCGGAGAGATCCGAGCGAAACAATCCGTCGCCCCATAAGCAGGCCAGATCCGGATTGCGCGACGGCCTCTGCTTATGCCCCGGCATGTGGAAAGAGACCCGCGCCCCGTAGGCGTGGCGGCATAGGTCTTTCACAAACGGAACGGCGCTCTGGCGGGAAGAGCGATCCCTGACATCGCGTTTCATAGCCATCCTTTCTTGATCCCTCACAGCGCCATGCGCTCCACCATCTCGTCGCTCATGGCCTCTTCCAGAATATCCAGAATCTTCTCCGCCTGGCCGTCCGTCAGCACCAGCGGGGGCAGCAGGCGCAGCACGGCGCCCTCACGCCCGCCCAGTTCGATGATGAGGCCACGGGAGAGGCAGGCCGCCCGCAGCGCCCGCGCCACCTTATTGGAGATCGTCTCGATGCCGAGCATCAGCCCCCGGCCCCGGATGTCGCGGACCAGCAGGTTCGAGCCGATGCGGATGCGGAGGCCCTCCAGCATCCGGTTGCCCAGACACGCCGCCCGCTCCACCAGGCCATGCGCCCGCACAAACTCGATGGCCGCCGTTCCC
>DATGIG010000670.1:0-14033 GCA_035295825.1 Chthonomonadaceae bacterium
CGCCTCGATCCCGCTCCGCTCGGAGCCTGCCATGGGATGCCCGCCGACAAAACGCGCACCCAGGAGGCGGGTCCCCACCTCCACAATATGCGCCTTGACGCTGCCCAGGTCGGTCACCAGGGCGTCCGGGCATACCCAGGGCGTCAGCGCCTCCAGGAGCGCGGGGATCTGGCCGACGGGCAGGGCGATCACGATGCCATCCGCTGCACGCATCGCCTCCTCCATGTCGGTAGCGCCCCGGTCAATCGCCCCTCGCGCTTGCGCCCGCGTTAGCGCTTCGGCGCTCCGATCCAGCCCAATCACCTGCCCCGCCAGGGAGTGCGCCTTCAGGGCCAGCCCCAGCGAGCCGCCCATCAACCCCACCCCCACGATCACCACGCGCTCGAAGATCACAGCGTCTTCCCGACAGCCTGCGCGATGGGGGCAAGCTCCTGCATCATCTGGGTGAACTGCATAAAGGTGAGCGACTGCGGGCCGTCCTTAATCGCCTTCTCCGGATTGGGATGCGTCTCGATGATCAGGCCGTCCGCGCCCGTGGCGACCGCGCCCCGGCTCACCGCATTTACCAGGCTCCGCTTGCCGGTGGCATGGGAGGGGTCGGCGAAGATGGGGAGGTGGGAGAGCTCCTTGATGGCCGGAATGGCGTTGATGTCGAAGGTGTTGCGGGTGTAGGTCTCGAAGGTGCGGATGCCCCGCTCGCAGAGGATGATCTCGTAGTTGCCCTGGCTGGCGATATACTCCGCTGCCTGGAGCCACTCCTCGATGGTGCTGGCCCAGCCCCGCTTGAGCATGACCGGCTTGCGCACTGTGCCGATCTCGCGCAGCAGGGAGAAGTTGGTCATGTTCCGGGTGCCGATCTGGAAGATGTCGGTGTACTTGCCGACCAGTTCGACATCGCGCGTGTCCATGACTTCGGTGATGATGGGCAGGCCGGTCAGGTCCCGCGCCTCCGCCAGCAGTTTCAGCCCTGCCTCGCCCATGCCATGGAACGAGTAGGGCGAGGTGCTGGGCTTGAACGCACCGCCGCGCAAGACGTGCGCCCCCGCCGCCTTCACGAACCTGGCCGTCTCGAACAGCATCTCCGGCGACTCGACCGTGCAGGGGCCGGCCATGATGCACAGTGCCCCGCCGCCGATCTGCACGTCCCGCACCTTGATGACGGTGCCCTCCGGCTTGAACGCCTTTCCGACCAGCTTATACGGCTTGAGAATAGGCACGACCCGCTCGACATAGGGCAGCGACTCGAAGTGCTCTACCAGGTCGCCTTTATCACGATCCGGGGTGCCGATCACCCCGACGATGGTGCGCTCCACACCCTCGGATAGATGGACGCCGAAGCCCCGCGCTTTCAGGTCGGCGGTCAGCTCCTCACGCTGCCCTGGGGTCGCGTCCGGCTGTAAAATGATAATCATCTATAATTTCTCCTGTGGCTTTCGACCGAATCCGGTCTCAGTATTATAACATACACAGGGCGGGAGATTGGGGTAGAATGTCGAAAACGACGCAAGGGAGGGGACGAATGCAAACACGGACGACGGAGCGGTTGGGAGCGGCGTGGAGCGAGATCGGGCTGGGGTGTTGGCAGCTTGGCGGCGCGGATTGGGGCGCGGTGAGCGACTCCGAGGCGCTGGCAACCCTGCAGGCGTCGGTCGAAGCGGGCGTCACGCTCTTCGACACGGCGGATGTGTACGGCCTGGGGCGGAGCGAGACGCTCATCGGCAGGTTTCTGAAGGAGAGCGGCGCAACGGTTTTTGTGGCGACGAAACTGGGCCGGTTCCCGGAGCCGGGCTGGCCCGGCAACTTCACCGAAGCGGCGATCCGGGCGCACACCGAAGCGTCATTGAAGCGGTTGGGCGTGGAAGCCATCGATCTGATGCAGCTCCACTGCGTGCCCACGGAGGAGTTCCGGCGCGGCGATATGTTCGAGACCCTGCGGGCGCTGCAGCGAGAGGGGAAGATAAAGCGGTTTGGGGCCAGTGTGGAGAGCATGGAGGAGGCGCAACTCTGCCTGCACCAGGAGGGAGTGGCCGCGCTGCAGATCATCTTCAATATCTTCCGGCAGAAGCCGATGGAGACGCTCTTTGCGGAGGCGAGCCAATTGGGCGTAGCACTCATCGTGCGGTTGCCGCTGGCGAGCGGACTGCTCTCCGGCAAGTTCCGCCAGGACACGCAATTCGCCCCCTCGGACCATCGCAACTACAACCGGGACGGGCAGGCGTTCAACGTGGGCGAGACGTTCGCAGGGCTGCCGTTCGATATCGGAGTGGAGCTGGCGGACGCCCTCAAACCGCTGGTCCCGCAGGGGCTGACAATGGCGCAGATGGCCCTACGCTGGTGCCTGGATTTTCCGGCGGTCACTACGGTCATCCCCGGCGCAAAGCATGTGGAGATGGCGCGGGCGAACGCCGCCGTCAGCGACCTGCCTCCGCTCCGCGCCGAACTGCACGATGCCCTGCGGAATTTCTACCAGGAGCGCGTACGAGAACATATTCGTGGGCCTTATTGAGGTATCCGGCGCATGATGAAACCCGAAATGCTCGCATCCGTCAATGGGGATATGGCAAACACTCCTGCTCCTTCGGCCCTCGACCCTGCCCCCTCCCGAGACTACCGCCTCTGGTGGGGCTTCGGGGGCGTGGCCTTTCTTTTGCATCTGTTGTGCCTGACGCGCTATGGGATTTTCCGGGACGAACTCTACTATCTCGCCTGCGTCCGGCATATGGCGTGGGGCTATGTGGACCATCCACCCCTCTCCATCGGCGTCCTGTGGCTGATTCGCGCCCTGCTAGGCGATGCGCTCTGGGCGGTCCGCCTGCCGCCTGCGCTCGCCCTGGCGGCGACGGTCGGGCTGACAGGCTGGCTGACACGGGAGGCGGGCGGGAAACCGGGCGCGCAGGCGCTGGCGATGCTCGCCGCGCTGATCGCCCCCATCTACCTCGCGTACGGCCACTTCTTCTCCATGAACGCCCTGGATGTGCTGCTCTGGACCGTCGCGCTCTGTGTGCTGATGCGCCTGCTTCCCGCTCCGCGCCTCTCTCTCTGGCTCTGGCTCGGCCTGCTGCTGGGCCTCGGCCTGCTCAACAAAATCAGCGTTCTATGGCTGATCCTGGGCATCACGGCGGGATTGGTCTGCACTCCCTATCGCCGCCTGCTGCTTACTGCCGGGCCGTGGATTGCGATAGGGATAGCGGGCCTGCTCTTTGCGCCGCACGTCGCCTGGGAGGTCGCCAACGGCTGGCCCACGTTGGAGTTCATTCATAACGCTACCACCCAGAAGATGGCGGATATGCCGGCAGGTCTGTTCCTGGTCTCCCAGTTGCTCCTTATGCATCCGATCACCGCGCCGCTCTGGCTGACGGGGCTATTCTGGTCTCTCACCTCGCGGCAGGCGGAGCGCTGGCGGGTGGGCGCGATTGCATTCGTCATTGTCGCCCTCATCCTGATCGTCAACGGCAAGAGCCGGGCCGAATACCTCGCTCCCGGCTATCCGCTGCTGTTTGCCACCGGCGCGGCGGTCTGGGAGCAGCTCTGGGAGGCGCGCCGATTGCGATGGCTGCCCTCCCTGGCTTTCGGTATCATGGCATTCTGCGGTCTGTTTTTCCTGCCGCTCTCCCTGCCGGTTCTGCCGGTGGAGAGTTATATTCGCTTTGCTCAGGCGATCCATATCGCGCCTCCCTACGAGGAGAAGGGTTCTGTGGGCGTCCTGCCGCAGCACTATGCGGATATGTACGGCTGGGAGGAACTGACGGCAGCCGTGGCCGACGTCTATCGCCGGCTGCCGCCGGATGAGCAGGCCGATTGCGCTATCTTAACCAACAATTATGGTGAAGCCGGGGCTATCGACTACTTCGGGAGGCGTTACGGCCTGCCGCACGCCCTCTGCGGACAAAACAACTACTGGCTCTGGGGTACGCACGGCTGGAAGGGACAAACCCTGATTGTCGTAAACACCATGTCGACGCAAAAACAAGAGCAGTTCGAGTCCGTGCAGCAGATGACGACGGTTCCGAACCCGCTGAGTATGCCGTATGAGCAGGATATCCCTCTCTATGTCGCCAGGCAGCTCAAAACTCCGGTTTCCGTCTTTTGGGCCGCCGCGAAAATGTACCGCTGAGATATGGGATTGAATAGGGAAACTTCGTGAAAAACAGAACACTATCGGAAAGTCTGCGGATTGCGGAGGGAGCGACTGCGGAGGTCTTCGCGTGGGGAGAGGGCTATGTCCTCAAGCTCTACCGGGATGGCGCCCCGCCTCATGAAGCCGAGCAGGAGGCACGGCGCGCAAGAGCGGCGTCCGCCTCCGGCCTCCGCACGCCTGCGGTGATCGAAGTCCTTACGGTCGAGGGGAGACAGGGGGTCATTTATGAGCGGGTGGAGGGGGTGACGGTGCTGCAGATGCTTCTGGAGCGCCCGGAGCAGGGCGCGGCATTGGCCGGGGAATTGGCCGACCTCCAGGTGAAAATGCATGGTTGCTCCGTCTCCGGGCTGCCTTCGCAACGGGCGCGCTTGCAGCAGAAGATCGAAGAAGTCAACGATCTCCCTGCGGAGCGTAAGGACAAAATACTCCGTGCGTTGGATCGGCTGCCGGATGGAGATGCGCTCTGCCACGGTGATTTCCACCCCTCCAATATCCTGCTGACACAGGAGGGGCCTGTCATCATCGATTGGGTGGATGCGACGCAGGGCCACCCGCTGGCCGATGTCGCTCGCACCTATATGATGCTCCAGACCGGCCGCCTGCCCGACGTGATGCCCGAGGACCAGCGTCACCAGATCGAACTGCTGCGTCAGCAATTCTATACGGCTTACCTCGATCGCTATAGGCAGTTGCACCCCTTCTCCCATTCGGAGTTGGATGCCTGGCTGCCACCGATAGCGGCAGGCCGCCTCTCCGAGCAGCTCACCCCCAGCGAGCGGGAGATGGTCATTCGGATGGCAAGCCGGTAGTCGGGTTGTTCACGATCCGCTCTCGCCCTGATCCGGTGGGGGCTTTGTCTCCGGAGCGCTCTGTGGCGCGTGGTTGCGGCGTCGGATCAGATAGAGGCAGAAAGCGCCCAGTCCGGCAAACTTGAAGTTGCCATCCACGTAGTGTTCGATAACATAGAAGGCGAAGTAGTAGAACCGCGCAAAGCACCAGACCGCTAGCCCCAGAAGGAGCGCGACTTTGAAGGTAGGATGTTCCAGAAGCAGCGCCAGGGAGGCCATCAGCCCCGCCAGCAGAAACAGAAAGCCCTTGATGTAGATCCAGCGCGGATTGGTGATGTCACCCATTGGCATATTCTCCGGAAGCGTGAACGGGGCTTTGCGCCCGATAGTGGATGCTCCCCAGGGTTTCCGGGCGGCGCAACAGCCGGAAGGCAAGAAAGCGCCCGAACGCCGTGCGGGGCTGCATGCGCAAAGCTCCGGTAATTTCAAGCCTTTCCCCCTCCGGATAAGGTTCGACATGAGAGTGAAACTCGACCGTCAGGCCGAAGGAGGGCAGGCGCACTCCGCGCAGGGTGATGTGCCGCCCGCGAATGCACAGGCCGCCTTCGGGCAGCGGAAGGACTTCCATTTCGACGGCGAGCTGCAGGTCCGGGAAGACCTCGAAGAGGGTGGGGCATCCGTTCAACTTGCGCACTACGAAATCGGAATCGAAGACGCGCAGGGTCTCGCCGCAGTAGAGCTCGCGGAGGAAGTGCATAGAGCCATCGGCGCGCCGAAAGGCGCGAAAGCGGGCCTCCATCTCCGGCAGATCGGCTTCGTATAATCCCTGCCCGGTAAGGAGCGTCGCCAGGCGCGTCCAGAATTTTGCCGGGACCGTGTGCAGTTGCAACTTGGCCTTAACCTGAAAGCCGCCAGGATTGCGATAGAACCGTTCGATCAGCGGATGCACCTCGCCGACCCGATCTCCCAGCACCTCCGCCAGCAGCGGCCAGCCGTCTTCTGATGCCTTGCTGCCCCGGTCGCACTGTCGGACACCCCGCCGGTAGATGCGCGACGCGGTCCAGGCGGTAATCGCATAATAGAGCAATTCCCAGGCGCACCGCCGGTATCCGATGTAGGCGTCCTGCGACGTGCGCTCCGGGAGGAGAAATGCGCGTGCCGTCTCCCACGCATAGCGGCCCAACAGCCGCCATCCTGCTGTGAACAAGCGTCCCAGGCTCTGCGTCATGCTCTGCGCCATCGCCGTTTCGTAAGCGACCATGCCCGCCAGCGCTGCGGCCTCCAGGCGGCGTGTGCCCAGAGTCACCTCCATGTGCTGTCGGAGCAACTGCCAGGTCGGATCGTTCCGATGCTGTTCCGCCTCGAAGGCAAAAGCCTGTTCCAATCCCTCGGCCTGGATTGCGCGCAGGTCCGCCATGTGCGCCGCCAGCCAGCGCTCTTCGCGCACCTCCCAGGGACGCCCAGCCTTGCAGTCCGCCGCATACGCTTCCCAGAGAGGCGTGCACAGGGCTCCTTCGGGTGTGAGCGGCATCAGAGCTTCCCCGATCCGGTCGAAAGCTTCCGAGTAGCCGCAAAATCGCCCCAGGGTGATGGCGCAGGCGGCCAGCAGGTGCGTCCGCGCCATATGACAGGGATGTTCGCGGTAAAACACCAGCAACTGCGTTATGCGCCGGCGCGCATTGCGTTGGCGGCGAGCGAACGCCTCTCTCTCCCCCTCCCCGGCTTCGGACGAGCAGTGTTGCCCTGCATCCATGTCTCCATAATCGCTTGCGATTGCCTCTGCTCTCATTTCTCGCTCCATCTCTTCGGATGTGTTCCTTGCTCTCAGGAGCAATAAAACCCCTGCCTCTTTCTTGCTTTGCTATCCTCGGTAGGTTCCGGCATAGCGATCGTCTTTTTCCGGGTGGCGAGATAAGCGATCATCCTCTCTACCAGTCCGTGTATTCCCAACACGAGTAGAAGTAGGATCAAGATGAAGGGAGAGCACAACAAAACGACCATTCCAATGATTCCGATGATAACGGTAGGGTAGAGGGCGTACATCACCCACATAGGATTGGTAATGGTAATCAGGTACAAACAGACGAGGGGAGCCCCTATCAGAACGATGCGCGCCAGCAGGCTGATGGGCCGGGATACTCTGGGCAGCTTCCGTTTCATCATACTCTCCTCTCTTACTCGCGGCGCTCCTCACGGCGAGGCTTGACATCGTCAGGAATTTGATGCGGGCAGACGGTGCGCCACTCGTTCTGGAAATAGCCGCGATAGCCGAAAAGCGGCCCGAACCATTTGTTGCTGACGTTGACTTCGATGCGATACTGCTGTGCCTCGTCGTCGTACCACTCGCACACATCCGCAATGCCGGAGAGGAAGCGCGGCAGGCGAAAGCCGAGAAGGCCCTCGTAAATGCGGTCGTTGTCGGAGAGCAACCGCAATCCGCCCCGCGCATCCACGCTGAGATGGATGTCCACCGCAAGATGCTGATGCGTGCCCAGGTAGTCCACGAGTTGGTCGCGTTGTTCGCTATAGATCATGTAGGCGTCGAACCGGCGGGGGCGGGGCGTCTCGAAGCGGCGTATCCAGGCCACGGTCTCGCGCCCGTAGGTGTCGTTATAGACGTAATTCTCGACCGTGAACGGGATATTCGTGCCGTGCTCCGGGAAGAGAATACGCCGCCATGCGCCGATGGTGAGAAACGGCAGGATATAGAACGGCCCGTGCCAGATGGTCTCCATAACGCCCCTCCCGATGGCGGCGACGCCGTCCTCACTGCTGAAGCCGAAGCGCTCCTGGATCTTGGGGTGCAGGCGGTCGAAGTCCGCGCCCAGGGCGCGGCGATAGATGGAAGTCATGATCTCTCCTCCGGTTTGCGGCGGCAGTTACGGGCGGTGGGCAGGTCGCGCCCGGCGATCAGGCCGGCCAGTCCCAGCCCGATCATAGCGACATTCAAAGTCAGCGGGTTGAATGGCGCGACAAAGAGAGCGGGCTGGCTGAAGAGCGCTCCGAGGGTCAGGACGATCATCAGCAGATTGTTCAGCTTGAGGAGGCGGCGCGAGCGCCAGCAGAGCAGCAGGGCCAGCCCGAAGAGCATCTCCCCGATCCCGACGCAGGTCAACACGCGGCCCTCCAGGCCAGGAAACAGATGCGAATGCTGTAAGATCGCCAACTCCCCGGTATCACGAAAGAGCAGCTTCGGGATCAGGCCCTGGTACAGCCAGAGGAGGGCCAGCGTCAGGCGAGACAGCGTATGGAGCAGGGTGCGCACTAGCGAGAGCGTGGGATCGATCCCCCGTTCCAGCCAGAGGCGCAGGCGGTCGAAGCTCCAGGCGGTCGCCCAGCCCATCAAGGGGCGAAAGGCCAGCCTATCTACCCAGCGCCCCAGAAGGCCGAAGCGCGTGCGATAGTCGTAGCGAGTCAGGAAGCGAATGCCGTCCGACGTCGGGACATATTGCCAGTAGCCGGAGCCTTCGTGGATCAACGAACGGTAGTCGTCCGACCAGAATTTCAGCGCGGAGGTGCGGCAGCCTTGCGCGTCGTTGCGGCTGCCGACCGTCTCCCCCTCGCCTGCGATGGCCAGCCCGAACCCGATGCGTGTCCGGTAGAGGAAGCGCTGCGGCAGGGTTGCGTCGGGGTGCGGCAGGTATTCGATCTCGGTGAAGCGCAGGTCCCAGCGGGCGTGGACTTCGGGCGTCTGGGTCAGGCGCCACAACTCCTCCATGGGGCCGTGCATACGGATCTCCACATAGATGCTCATGATGCAGACTCCTGGTTGCCACTATCGGACGGTGGTGCATACGCGGGAAAGAGGTTGGCGACCAGGGCGAGGATCTGCCGGCGCAGCGCACCCAGCCCCGGCACCCGCGCGACAACATGGGAGAGGCGCACAGCCGTCTTTAAGATCTCGATGGCGCGTTGGGTGGCCTCGAATTCGGGGCTGCGGTCGTGCAGCCAGTATGTCAGGATCGCCATCTGCACCATCCAGAGGCCCTGCGCCCACTCCTGCGCCTCCTGTCCCTTCGCCGTTCTGCTCCGTTCGACCAGCTCCCGGTAGAGGGCGAGATTGTCGGCGAGGACGGCGGCGGAGGTAGGGTTCAGGGGGCAGAGGGGCGATTCCGGATCGATGGCTTCCTTCATTACGATGCGGATCAGATCGCGGTAGGGGGTAAGGTCTTCCAGCTTCAGGCGCAGGAAGCGGGCGACGGTGTCGGCGAGGTTCTCCGGCAGGTCGGGCAGGGCGCGGTACGCCTCCAGGGTCTGGCGGCTGTTGAGTTCGTAGAAGCGCAGCACCAGCGCCTCTTTCGAATCGAAATAATAATAGAGCGCGCCCAGCCCCAGGCCGCTGGCGCGGGAGAGATCGCGCATGGTCGTGCCGTGAAAGCCCTTGCTGCGAAAAAGCTCCGTCGCCGCCTGCAGGACCGTCTCAAAGGTCTGTGCGCTCTTTTTGGTGCGGAAGGTCGTCTGTATCATGGTGGTATACTCATTTTAGAACACGTTCTAAAATGAGTATACCACGATTTCCCCTCTTGTCAAGTACTTTTTGGAACTTGTTCGAAAATTTTTCGAATAGCGATTATGCGGCTTTTGCGCTCAGGACGAAGGGATCGGCGTAGATGTCTTTCATCGACGCGCCCATGAGGAAGGCTTTCTTGCGCGCGTTACGGACCATCTCCGGGTGGCCGCAGAGAAAGACGCGCCAGCCTTTGAGGTTGGCGAGGGCGCCGAGGGCGACCAGGTCGGCGCGCCCGAGCGTGTCTCCAGAGCCTGCCTCGGCATCCACGCAGGGCGTATAGATAAAGTTGGGATGCCTGGCCGCGAGCTGGCGCAATTCGTTGACGAGGTATAGCCCTGCCGGGTTCCAACTGCCGTGGTAGAGGTGGATCGGCCCCCGATGCCCCTGCCGGAGTGCATCCTGAAGAATGCCCCAGAGGGGAGCGAGGCCGGAGCCGGTCCCGATGAGCAGCAGGCCCTGATCCGGGTTGTCCGGGGTGTAGAAGCAGTTGCCGGAGGGGCCGGTAACCTGCACCGTCTCCCCGACCGCAACCTCCTCGTGCAGCCAGGTGCTCATCGCGCCGCCGGGCAGGCGGCGCACATGGAATTCGATCAGACCATCGGTATGGGGCAGACCGGCCAGCGAGTAACTGCGGATCAGGCCGTCGGGGCGGCTCAGGTGGGCGAACTGCCCGGCGCGAAAATCGAAGTCTTGCTGACTCTGCAGGAGCAGGCGCACGATATCGTGGTTCAGCCGCTCTCTGGCAACCAGAGTGGCGGCAGTGCGCTGGACAATATCGTCTGCGGGCAGGGCGATCTGGAGGTCCCCGGTTGGCGTACAGATGCAGGGCAGGAAGTAGTGCTGCGCGGTCAGAGTAGGTTTGAGGCTCTCCTGGGATTTGGGCGGAGGCGTACCGGATACGGCGCGCATCAGGCAGGTCTGGCAGACGCCGCTGCGGCAGGACGAGGGAATCGTTTCGCCCTGCCGCGTCAGGCAGTCCAGGACCGTTTCGTTTTCAGAACAGGGATAATCCTTTCCCTGGAAATGGATCGTGGGCATTGAATGCGATTCCTGGTAGAGCCGGGAGGAGAGGACTTGGCTTCGGTGGAGGCCCCTCCGCCCGGCGCTGAGCAAGCGTGGGGCGTCAGCGCCCCAGAACGTCGTTGCGGGTGCTCTCCGCGATGGTCAGCACCTGATCGATCAGTTCGGCAGGCACACTCAACTCCGCCAGCGTAGACTGAAGGTGCCCCGCGACGGCGTTAAAATGGTCATCGTTCAGCCCCCTGGCTACCAGATGCGCATGGGCATGGCGCATATCCAGGCCGGTGTAGTTGTTCGGGCCGCCGAATGCGTAGGTGAGGAATGCCTTCTGCTTGGCTGCCTGGCGCTCCATATCCACGTCATCGAAAAAGTGGCTGATGCTCTCGTCGGAAAGCACCTTGCGATAGAAAATGTCCACTGCCGCGTCCACGGCGCCCGCGCCGCCGAGTTGCTCATAAAGATTTGCCGCCATATTTGTCATCCTCCTCGATTTGTTCGGTCCACGTTGAAACGATCTCATCTCTGCCCTGTGCCTGAGAGGGCGCAACCTGGTATAATAAGCCGTATTTGAAAGCAAAAAAATGCTTCATTGTCGGCTTGTCTGCCTCAGTATACATCACCAGGATTTTCATGTCAAGATAAAAATATCCAAATATCCGAATTTCGGATCTTAGGGTATACTGGTTTTGCGGCCCCCTTCTATTCCGCATTCTATTATGGGAGTTCTCGGTTATGAAAATCAGGTGGACACAGGGAAATGTGCGGTTTCGGATCACGCCGTCGGAGCTTGCGGCTCTGGAGCAAGGAGAGGCCCTGCAGGAGGTCCTCGGGGTGGGGGAGACCGCCTCGTGGAGCGCCGAGATCGTCCCACAGTCCGCCGCCACCGGGATCAACATGCTGCCGGGGAGGGTCCGCGTCACCCTCTCCGCCGTCGATGGACTTCGATTAGCAGCGCCGGATGTAGAGGGGGTCTACTTCCAGCAGCAGGGAGAGCCCGGCTTGCGCTACTATATCGAGAAGGATTTCCCCTGCGCCCATCCCCGCGCTACCGAGGCGAACGAACCGCCTACCGAAACCTTTGAAGCTCCGGCAGGCTTTGAGGCGCGGAAGAGTGCGCCGCTTCCCACCTGCATGCCGGAGACGCCGGAGTAGCCCTGTCGTATCCCCTAAATGGCGGATTTTACCTGTTGGGTATTGACTTCGAGAGGCCAAAAACGCATAATAAGAGATAAGTGGATACTGAAGTCTAAATATCCGCTACTCTTTTCAGGAGATCGAAAGGAACACGTACCTACATGATGGCGGATGAGTTTCTGCCCTTCCGCCGTTCGGTAAACGTGGTCTATGTGGATGGACACGCCAAGTTCAACAATACCGTGGCTGCCGCCTGGGATACTGATCCCTACTAAAGGGAACTTAAGATCGTGCATCCCGGTTTATCGAGATGCACGATCCTGGAAGGAGAGAGTGAGATGCAAACCATTTCCACACAGGATACGATAGGCCGATTGGTTGCGGAACGGCCCGGTAGATCGCGCATTTTTGAGCGCTGGGGGCTCGATTACTGCTGTGGTGGGAAAAAGACCCTGGAAGATGCCTGCAACGAAAAGGCGCTCAACCTGGCCGACTTGCTTTCGGACCTGCGCAAAAGCGATGCTTCCCCCTCGGAGCCGGCAACCGACTGGCTGGCGGCGCCGTTGGGAGCGCTTGCCGACCACATCACGACCACGCACCACGCCTATCTCCGCGAGGCGCTACCCCGCCTGACTTTCCTGACCGAGAAGGTCCGCGACGCGCATGGCGGGCGGCATCCCGAACTGATCGAATTGGCGGCGACGTTCGCGGCTTTTCGCTCCGAACTGGAGCAGCATATGGTTAAGGAAGAGCGGGTTCTCTTTCCGCTCATCAAGCAGTTGGAAGCTGCGGAGACGCTGCCCGCCATGCACTCTGGCTCGGTGAACCATCCCATTCGCGCCATGGAGACGGAGCACGACGATGCGGGGGCGGCGCTGGCGACGATGCGCAGGCTCACGCTCGACTTTACCCCGCCTCCCGGAGCCTGCAATACCTATCGCGCCATGCTGGACGCTCTTGCGGAGCTGGAAGCCGATATGCATCGCCACGTTCACAAAGAGAACAACATCCTCTTCCCGCGCGTGCGCTCTGGAAGCCAGGCTGGCTCAAAACAGCCGGTGAGAGACGTCAGGACACCTCTCCGAAGGGAAGAACGCTCGTCCCATCCATCGGGAGTAGAAACGGCGGAACTGGGATCACCCTGATCGCGCTCGACCGCCGCCGCGCTCCGGAGCAATCTGTGGGGCGATAGGTCCTATGAGGATTTTGGTAGGGCTGTCTTCGCACCGGAAGCCACTTCGACCGGGAAGGGGCACAGCGGCTTGCTGGTGGTCGGTTCGCTCAAGACTTCGGCAATGGTGGTAGCGCGGAAGGATCGCTCCACCTGATCCATCGCGTCATCGAGGCGGCGGTGCAGCGGACAGAGGTGCGTTCCATGCGCTTTCAGGCCCAGGGGGCACGTAAGGATGCGTTGAATGGGATCCACGGCCTGCACGATCTCATAGACCGTCAGGTCTTCCGGGCACTTCCGCAGGGTAAAGCCGCCATGCAGGCCCCGTTGGGAGAGGACGAGATTGCCCCGGACCAGCGACTGCAGCACCTTGGAGAGGTAGGGGACGGGTACATGGGTCCCTTCGGATATCTGTTGGGCCGTCTGCGGCTCGGCGGGGTTGGTCGCCATATGAACGATAGCGCGCAGGGCATATTCAGCGGTTTGCGAGATCATCCCATTTTCCTTTCGGGATAATTATATCCTGAGATCCGAATTTGTGCAAGGCGAGGCAGTCGAATACACCTATCAAAGCTATCGGCCAAAAATCGCAATGGTAAAGAGATCTAAAAAAATCTCTTGCCAATAGCCGGATATTCCGGAAGGAATGAAGAGAATAATCGAGAAATAATGGCTTATAACATCCTAAAATCCGCCGATTGGCGGATTTTTTCTTCGTCCCTTTTGCCGTATTATGACAATCGTGTGAATTATGACGGATCTATGATTTCCTGGAAGAGAGGGTCCGGGCCGCAACGGCAGCGGGAGTCCGACCGAGGAGCAGGATTTTGGAGAATGTGTTTATCATCGACCCGGCGCGCTGCATCGGCTGCCAGGCCTGTGTGCAGGCGTGCGGCGAGTGCAGCACCCATCGTGGGACTTCCATGATCCACCTGGAATACATCAACCGCGCGGAGACCGTTCAAACGACACCCCAGGTCTGTATGCACTGTGAGAACCCCACCTGCGCCCAGGTCTGCCCGGCGGATGCCATCAAGCAGACCCCGGACGGCGTGGTCATGTCCTCCCTCAAACCGCGCTGCATCGGCTGCCAGAACTGCGTCCTCGCCTGCCCCTTCGGTGTTCCGAAGTATCTGAGCGAGCCGGACCAGATGATGAAGTGCGATATGTGCTACGACCGCACCTCCGTCGGCAAGCGCCCCATGTGCGCCACCGTCTGCCCCTCCGAGGCCCTCTATTTCGGCCCGCTGGAGGAGTGGAAGCGGCGACGAC
>DATGIG010000671.1:0-6397 GCA_035295825.1 Chthonomonadaceae bacterium
AACGCGGCAAGACGCTGCCCCAGACCTATAACTCCTTGCTCGATAGATGGGATGCCTTCGGCAACGCGATGGTCGAGATGGAACTCGCCTTTCCATTCAGCAACGAATCCGCGGCCCCGATCGGTACGAGCAGCGGCAGGATAGGGCTGGCCAACATCTTTGGCTTTGCCAGTACGCTCTATTTCTGTATCCCAGATAACCCGCAGTTGACCGCCTTGCGCGATACCATTGACGATCGCCTGTTCAAGATCCGGCACTGTGAAGATATCAACGGTGTGTTTCGGCTCCTCCCGCTCTTTGGGGCGGCGGCGGACTCCGGCCTGCTGGAACTGGCTGAGATGGAGGGACTCAGTCTGTCGAGTGTGCTGAACGACCTGAACGGCACACTGCCGAACTATCGGTTCAACTACCTGCTGCAGAAAGCCCTGGAGGTCTGTTCGGAGTTGAAGTCGCTCGGCAACGCCCGCCTGTCGGCACGGGAAAAAGGCGATGCGGAATCGCTCTCCAGGATGCATGCGACGCACGAAAGCAGCATCCAGAAGTTGGTGATGGAGGTCAAGAAGCTGCAGTTGGAAGAGGCGCAAAAATCGCTGGACGCCCTGCAGCAGAGTCGCAAGGGGCCTGTCTACCGCATGCAGCATAACCTTAATCTGATCGGAGAGGATCTAAGCAAAGTACCCGAGGCTGATGCCGATTTTGCGGAACTGCCCGAGCAGATCGAGCAGCCAGTGGATGACGGCGGGCTGAAGTTGACCTCAGACGAGAAAGAGGAGATGGATCAAGCGAGCGCCGCCGCTGACTGGCAAATAGGTATCGGGGTGGTCGAATCTCTGGCAAGCGTATTTCATGCGTTACCCATCATGCATGCCGCTGGACATCCGTTAGGTATTGGTGCCGATGTGGCCTGGGGCATGCCTAACCTGGGCTATGCAACCCAGGCGACCGCACGTGGAATGCAGACCTATGCGAGCAATCTAACCTATCAATCGTCCAGTGCATCCCGTAAGGCGACCTACGTACGCCAGTTGCAGGACCGCGTACTGCAGGCCAATATCGCCGGATATGAGATCAAGAACATCGACAAGCAGATCCTGACCCAGCAGATTCGGATCCGTATTGCAAACCAGGAAATCGCCAACCAGCAGAAGCAGATCGACAACGCACGCGAGGTGGAGCAGTTCCTGCGCCATAAGTATACAAATGAAGAGCTATACTCGTGGATGGACGGCCAGATCAAGGGGCTGTACTATCAGGCATACCTGCTTGCTTACGATCTGGCAAAGCGGGCTGAGAATGCGTTCCGATTTGAACGCGGGCTGGCAACGTCCAACTTCATCCATTTCGGCTACTGGGAGGCCGGCCATGATGGGCTGCTGGCCGGTGAGCGGATGTACATCGGGCTGAAGCTGCTTGAAGCGGCCTACCAGGAAAATCGCGGTTACGATTTCGAGGTGACGAAGCATGTTTCGCTGCGGCAAGTGAATCCGCTGGCATTCCTGCAACTCAAAGAGACGGGAACCTGTGAATTCGCCCTGCCGGAGGTGCTGTTCGACATGGATCATCCGGGACACTATATGCGCCGGATCAAATCCGTTGCCCTGACAGTTCCGTGCGTCGTCGGTCCTTACACCAGTCTGAACTGCACGCTCCGGCTGCTGGAAAACAAGTTCCGGATCAACGCCGTTGCCAGGAACAAAACCGACTATCTCGAAACGACTGACGGGCCCGACCCGCGCTTCAGAACGGTGAACGTGCCGATCAGTTCGATTGCGGTCAGTTCGGGGCAGAACGACAGCGGGGTGTTTGAACTCAACTTCCGCGATGAACGCTACATTCCGTTTGAAGGCGCCGGCGCGATCAGCAAATGGCGGACTGAACTGCCCGAGAAATTTCGGCAATTCGACTACGATACGATTTCGGATGTAGTTATGCACGTGCGCTATACGGCAGTAGATGGCGGGGACAAGCTCAAGCAATCTGCCTCCGATTCGGTACAGGATTTTATCAAGGGAATGATAGACCTGAGTCGGGAAGAGGGGCTGTTTGCCGTCTTTGATCTGAGACACGATTTCCCGAGCGAGTGGTCCAAAGCCATGAATCCTCTGGCCGGGGCCACGGAACGCAGCTTGCCGCTCAACAAACTCTATGAGCGAATGCCCATTTATACGAAGGGGAGCAAGATAACAGCAACGGATATATACCTTCTCACGTCCCCTAGCTTGCCATCGCCCTCTCTCGCACGGGCCACCGATGAATTTACGTTGGAGAGCGGCCCGGACAATGGGTCCATGAAAACTTTCTCAACAAACGACCAGAACATTCCAATGGACAACTGGACGTTAAAGATTCAAGATGCCACTACGGATATTGATAAACTGTGGCTGCTTGTGCGGTATAAGTTGACATAGCCGAGGCAACCCGGCTGGTCGTTGGGGTGCTGTGGAGGCGAGCCTCCGAATCGGCACACAAGGGAGCATGGGAAGAGTAAGACAATGGCGTGCCGGTCGTCTGACCGGCACGCCATGGTTGTAACGGTCCCGTGTTACGCGAGCTTGGCGGCGAGGTCAGTTCCCTCCCAGGGGAAGGCGGGATTGCCGAAGTGGCCGTTTTTGGCGGTCTGCAGGTACTGGATGCGTCCGGCGTCCAGCAGGCCCAGGCGCGCGATCATGGCATGGGGGCGCAGATCGATCGCTTCGCGTACCCGTCGGGAGATCTCGGTATCGGAGGTCTTGCCCGTGCCGAACGTATCCACCAGGACGCTCACCGGCTCGGCGACGCCGATGGCATACGCAAGCTGGATCTCGGCCCGATCCGCCAGGCCCGCCGCGACGATGTTCTTGGCGATGTAGCGGCCCGTGTACGCGGCGGAGCGGTCCACCTTCGAGGGGTCCTTGCCGGAGAACGCGCCGCCGCCGTGCCGCGCCGCGCCGCCGTAGGTGTCCACGATGATCTTGCGGCCCGTCACGCCCGTATCGGCCTGCGGCCCACCGACCACAAAGCGGCCTGTCGGGTTGATGTAGTACTTGATATTGCCCTTGTCGAACTGGCTGTACTTCTTCAGCACCGGCTTGACGACATACTCCTTCACATTGGCCTGAACGCTGGCCTGGGTGTGGCTGGAGTCGTGTTGTGAGGAGAAGACGATGGTATCGATGTGGTCGGCCTTGCCGTCGGGGCCGTAGGCGATAGTCACCTGGGATTTGGCATCGGGACGGAAGCCGAGTTCGGGATGGGTGCGGCGGGCTACCGCGTGCTGGCGGGTGAGGTCGTGGGCGATGGTGAGCGCGAGGGGCATCAGGCTTTCGGTCTCGTTGATGGCGTAGCCGAACATCAGGCCCTGGTCGCCCGCGCCCTGCTCGTTCGGGTCATCCCGATCTACGCCCTGCGCGATATCCGGAGACTGCTTCTGGATGGCGAGCATGACGCCGCAGGTATGGCCGTCGAAGCCGTAATCGGTGCGGTCGTAGCCGACAGCGACGATGGTCCGGCGTACGACGTCTGCGATCTCCACATAGGCTTCCGTGGTGAGTTCACCTCCGACGACGCAGAGGCCGCGCGTGAGGAAGGTTTCGAGCGCAACGCGGGAGTTGCGATCCTGCTTGAGCAGTTCGTCCAGGACGGCATCGCTGATCTGGTCGGCGAGCTTGTCGGGGTGGCCTTCCGAAACGCTCTCGGAGGTAAAGAGGGTATAGTCGGACATAGAACAGGATTTCCTTTCATAGGTCATAGGGAACGAAGCGTTGGTTGCAATCCGCCACGAGCAACGCGCATTTTGGTCCTGCTGCAACGGCAGGGCATAGCGGCGGGTGGGATAAGAGCGAATATTCAAACAAAAACCCCTTCTGCGGCGCAGAAGAGGTCGTGAAGGCGCAGTGTGAATAGGCGATGCATCGGAAGGGATGCCTGTCGCCATCGCGAACGCCCTACGCTCTCTTATCTTGCAGTTGGCAGACGTGACTGCCCGGATTTAGCACCTGCCTACGCCCTAGGGCGCAGGTGGTTGTTGTGGCGTCTTAGGGCCGGATCCCTCGACCACTCCTGATAAGAAGCGACGCTATATAATTATCGGTAAAGAGTAGCACATTCCTCTAATCGTTGTCAACAAACGGAATACAGGCCAGATGGAGGGCGAATCGGTCCGCAGTGGCTATTCGAAAATGGCCCATGGCAATTCCTTTCGCGGGTTTCTTTGGGGAAGCGGCCCCCTGCGGGATTATGCCAGCAGGGGCGCGACGACGTTGCCGTAGACATCGGTAAGACGGAAGTCGCGCCCCTGGTAGCGGTAGGTGAGGCGGGTATGGTCGATGCCCAGCGCACGCAGAATCGTCGCCTGCATGTCGTGGGTATGGACCCCATCCTTCGCCACATTGTAGCAGTATTCGTCCGTCTCCCCGTAGGACATGCCGCCTTGGAAGCCACCGCCCGCGACCCACATGCTGTACGCCGTGCCGAGGTGGTCGCGGCCGTGGCCGTTGGGCTTGGTGATATCGCCCTGAACGAACGGCGTTCGCCCGAACTCCGACGCCCAGAGGACGATGGTCTCATCGAGCAGGCCCCGCTGTTTGAGATCCTTGACAAGCGCGGCGGAGGACTGGTCGGTATCGTGGCACTGCACTTCCAGTTGCGTGTCCAGGTTGCCGTGCTGGTCCCAGCCGGAGTGCATGAGCTGCACAAAGCGGACGCCCCGCTCGATGAGGCGGCGGGCCAGCAGGCAGTTGCGGGCATAGGAGCCGGGGCGCTTCACATCGGGGCCATACATCTCCAGCACTGCGGCAGGCTCCTTCGAGATGTCGAGCAGATCGGGGACGCTGGTCTGCATCCGGTAGGCCAGTTCGTACTGGGTGATGCGCGTCTCGATCTCCGGGTCGCCGTAGTCGGCCAGGCGCCGCTTGTTCAGTTCGGCGATGTCGTCCAGCGCGCCCCGGCGCAACTCGCGGGACATCCCCTCCGGGTTTGCCAAGTAGAGGACCGGATCGCCTTCGCCCCGGAAGCGCACACCCTGATACTTCGACGGCAGGAAGCCGCTGCCCCAGTAGTAGTCGTAGAAGAGCTGGCCGCAGGTCTTGCCCTGATCGGTCGAGGTCATGACGCAGAAGGCGGGCAGGTCGCTGGTCATGCTGCCCAGCCCATAGGTGGCCCAGGCGCCCATGCTGGGGCGTCCGGGGGTCGGGCTGCCGGTGAGGAAGAAGGTGACGCCCGGCGCGTGGTTGACCGCCTCGGTGTGCATGGAGCGCACCAGGCAGAGGTCGTCCGCGATAGAGCCGATATGGGGCAGCAGCGTGGAGAGCCAGAGCCCCGACTGCCCGTACTGTTTGAACGGCCGGATGGGGGGCAGGACCGGATAGGTCTTCTGGCCGGAGGTCATGGTGGAGAGGCGGCCCTTGGAGCGGACGCTCTCCGGGATCTGCTGGCCCCGCAGCGCCTCCAGGCCCGGCTTGTAGTCGAACAGATCCACATGCGAGGGCGCGCCGCCCTGCCAGAGGACCACCATCCGCTTCGCCTTCGCCGGGTAGTGGGGCAGGCCGGGCAACGGGGGCATCCCCGAAGCGGCTGCCGCTCCCTGCCCTCCCGTTTTAGGCGCACGGGTTCCCTGCGCCAGGCCCTCCTGTTGGAGCAGACCGGCCAGCGCGGCGATCCCGATGCCGCTGGACGCGGCGCGACCGAAGAACTGGCGGCGGGAGAGATGCAGAGCTTTTTCAAAATCCGGGTTCATTGCAGGCTTCCTTTTACTCACGGGTCAGGGCTTCATCCAGGTTGTAGATGGCGAGGCAGACGCCGGCATAGGCGGCGTGCTCAACCGGGTCGAGCGTCGTGTCGCGTAGGCTTTCGCCCGCTTTCAGGTAGGCTTCTGCAGCCTTCGGATCGGCGCGGTAGGCGGCCAGAGCGCGATTCAAACTCCGGTGCAGAATGCGCAATTCATCCGGCGCGGGCCTCCGCGCACAGACGCGCCGAAACGCCTCCGAGAGGCGCGCATCCGGATCGGTTCCGGCCTCCTTCATCACATGCTCGGCGAGCGCGCGCCCCGCCTCCACCCAGGTCACGTCGTTCAGGGTGGTCAGCGCATGGAGCGGGGTGCTGGTGATGGTCAGGCGCACCTTGCACGTGTTGCGCACCGAGGAATCGAACATATTCGCGGGCGCGACCGTGCGCCGCCAGAAGGTGTAGAGGCTGCGGCGATAGAGGTCCGCTCCCTTCGACTGCGGGTAGGTAAAATCGCGTTCATTGGTGATGGCCAGTCCGTCCCAGATGCCCTTGGGCTGGTAGGGATAGACCGGCTTGCCGCCGAGCTTATCCACCAGCAGGCCGCTGGACGCCAGCGCCACATCCCGCAGGAACAGGGAGGAGAGGCGGAAGCGCGCCCCCCGCGCCAGGAGCTTGTTCTCCGGATCCCGCTTGA
>DATGIG010000672.1:0-6458 GCA_035295825.1 Chthonomonadaceae bacterium
TATCTCCTTACGGAGTTCTGGCATAGCTATGTCGTGATTGTTCATTTCTTCCCTCCGAGAGTAATCCCTAAGTGGCCGGTAGACGTGCCACTTAGGGATTATGTTCCGATGCGTCATGGTTTAACAGGTATATAAGAACCCCTATCTTTATGCGGATAACCGCATCAAGATGCTGGAAACCTATCAGGCGTATACCGGTTTCCTCCAGAGAGAAAGCAAAATCCGCCAGATCGCCCTTCAACCGTCTACCCGCATCGAGAAGCTCGTCGAGGCGGCGGCCCGGCAGGAGCAGGCCCGCGCGCTGGCGCAGATCCAGGAGACACCCGCCCCGGCAGCGCCCACTGCGCCTTCTTCGGTAATTGAGGAATCGGTCGGCGGCGCGGTGCCGATCGGCTCTCCTTACTACATCGAGCGCGCAGAAGATGGGCTGGTCTACGCGGCGCTGGCGCAGCCGGGCAGCACGATCTTGATAAAAGGGCCACGACAGATCGGCAAGTCCTCCCTGCTGGCCCGCGCGCTGCATCATGCGCGCCAGCAGGGCGCCTGCATCCTGCTGACCGACTGGCAGAACCTGGCGCACGCTGAGCTAGAGAACGCCGAGACCTTTTTCCTTTCCCTGGCACATTCCCTGACCGACCAACTGGATCTGGACGGCTCTCCGGAAGAGGCGTTCCTGCCCAAACGCCCACTCTCCGCCAACTTCGAGCGGTTCCTGCGCCGCCAGGTCTTTGCGAACGTGGATAAGCCCGTCGTGTGGGGGATTGATGAGGCAGACCGCCTGTTCGCCTGTGATTTCTGCGACGACGTTTTCGGCAAGTTCCGCGCCTGGCACAACGAGCGGGCGCTCGATCCGGAAGGCCCCTGGCGGCGGTTTTCCCTGGTCCTGGCTTATTCCACTGAAGCGAACCTGTTCATCAAGAATGTTAACCAGTCGCCGTTCAATGTCGGCACGCGCGTAGCCCTGCGGGATCTGAACATCGAGCAGGTGGGCGAGCTCAACCGCCGCTATGGCAGCCCGCTCTCGGATGAGGATGTTACCCGGCTCTACCGGCTGGTGGGCGGGCATCCCTATCTGGCGCGGCGCTGCCTGCATGCCCTCCAGCACCAGCAGGCGGACCTAGACACGATCGAGGCGACCGCCGATCAGGAGGGCGGCCTCTTCACAGATCATCTGGAGCGGAGGCGGTTCGCGCTCCTGCTGGATAAGGAGCTCACGGAAGCGGTCCGGCAGTGGCTGCGAGGCGAATCGGCGCCCTCCCAGGCCAGTTTTGCCAGACTCTGCGCCGCCGGCATGATGGCAGGCGCTTCTCCTTCGGAGATGCAGCCGCGCTGCCAGCTTTATGCGCGCTATCTGAAAAGGGAACTCCTATGAATTCCACGCCCTCCGACTTCTATATTCCCGGCGGGACCCTGCCTCAGGACGCACTCTCCTACGTGCGCCGGGAGGCCGATGATCAGCTCTATAGCGCGCTGCTGCAAGGCGAGTTCTGCTACATCCTCACGTCTCGCCAGATGGGCAAGTCTTCCCTGATGGCCCATACGGCCGGGCGTCTGCAGGAAGCCGGCGCAGCGGTCGCAGTCATAGACCTTTCTGCGATCGGCTACAACCTGGATGCCGACCAGTGGTACAACGGCCTGCTGGACGCGCTGGGGCGGCGTCTGAAGCTGGAGGATGCGCTGGAAGAGTTCACGCTGGAGCACGGCCACCTCAGCCCGCTGCAGCGCTGGCATCAGGCGCTCCGGGACGTGGTTTTAGAGCAGATCGAGGGACAGGTGGTCATCTTTCTGGATGAGATAGACATTGTCTCCAGCCTCCCCTTCTCCACCGACGAGTTCTTCGCCGCGATCCGCGCCTGCTACAACGCCCGCACCCAGGACCCTGCCTACCGGCGGCTGACTTTCTGCCTGCTCGGCGTTGCGACTCCCGGCGACCTGATCCACAACCCGAAGTTGACTCCCTTCAACATCGGCAGGCGCATAGACCTGCGCGACTTCACCGCGCAGGAAGCCGTACCGTTGGCCGTCGGGCTGGGCCATGACATAGGCACCAACCAGCTGCTTATGGAGCGGATACTCACTTGGACCGGCGGCCATCCCTGCTTGACCCAGCGGCTGTGCAAGGCAGTCGCCGAAAACTCCGCCATCCTGACTGAAAAAGGAGTAGATAGCTGCTGCCGGAGCCTGTTCCTTTCCTCGGAAGCGGAACACCGGGACGACAATCTGCTCTTTGTCCAGCAGCGTCTCCTGCCGGAAAAGGAGGAAGAGCGCGCGGGGGTGCTGACCCTCTACGCCCAGATTCTTGGCGGCAAGCGGGTTGAGGACAACCCGACGGCTGCGCATGTCAACACGCTCAAGCTGTCCGGCGCTGTGAAAGCACAAGGCGGGGCCTTGCAGGTCCGCAACCGCATCTACCACCAGGTATTCGACCGGGATTGGGTTCGGGACCACATGCCGGACGCCGAACTGCGCCGGCAGCGCGCCGCCTATTTTCTAGGCCTTCTACGCGCCGTCGCCGTTTCCCTGGTCCTCCTCACCTGCATCGGCGGCCTGGCATTGATTGCTTTGGACAAGGCAGGAATTGCGAGGTTACAGACGCATGTTGCCAAGGAAGAGGCGGATCGTGCTAATCAAGAGCGAATGAACGCCGATCAAGCGCGCAAAGAAACCGAGCGGCTTCTTTACGCCGCGGACATGAATGTAGTGCAGCAGGCTTATGAAAAAGGCGAGTATGGCCGTCTGGAGCAACTTTTGAAAGCGCATCAGCCCAAACCAGGAGAGGAAGACCTTCGCGGATTCGAGTGGCGCTACTTCTGGGACAAGATGCATCAAGACGTACACACTTTTATTCATCTCGGAAAAAGCATTGTCTTCTCGGTAGCCTTCTCTCCCAAAAGCAAAATCCTGGCTTCTGCTAATGGCGATGGCACTATCAAGTTATGGGATACGACCACATGGAGCGAGATAACCACCCTTACCGGGCATAAAGATGGGATTAACTCCCTCGCCTTCTCACCGGATGGCAGATGGCTGGCATCTGCAGGCCAAGACAACGACAAAACTGTGAAGGTGTGGAATGTACCCACGCGGCAAGAGGTGAAGACTTTACGGGGATATAAAGCCGCGGTCTTCTCTGTCGCCTTTTCACCAGACGGTAAATGGTTGGCTTCTGCAGATGGAAGTGGAGAGGTAAAAATCTTGGAAGCGACTACGTGGCGTGAGAAGGTCTTACTCACAACCCATAGAGGTCTTAACTATATCGCGTTTGCTCCAGATGGCAGGTGGTTGGCTTCTGGAGGAGATGGCAGCGAGATCAATCTTTGGACAGTTCCTCTCTGGCATAAAATGACTCACACCCATATAGATCGTCTCCTATCGTTGGCCTTCTCGCCTGACAGTAAAACACTTGCCATAGGGACAGTCAATGGAAAGGTCGAGTTGTGGAGGGTTTCCTCGTGGCACAGAATGGCCGTTCTGCCAGGACATGAGGCAGAAGTGCAAGGATTGGCCTTCTCTCCGCATGGCCGGTATCTAGCGACGGGAAGTTTTGACAACACCGTGCGATTGTGGGATGTTGTTGCCCGAAAGACGGTACACACATTTATTGGTCACCCTAATCGAGTTACTTCCGTCGCTTTCTCGCCAGATGGTAAATGGCTGGCCTCTGGAGGGAGTAACGAGGTTAAAGTCTGGGATCCTTGGCATCAAGAGAAAAACCCCTATCAACTCAACGCTTTTCCCGGAGGGGATCCTGTTTATGCAATTGGTCACCTGGTCTTCTCTCGTAGCGGAGCGATTCAGCAATTCGTTTTTGATCGGAAAAACAATACCTTGATGCTATGGGATTTTGCCAAACAAAAGCTCCTGCCTATTTGCCAGAGGCTTAATATCTGTCCTGGAGCGGCTTTCTCTCCAGATGGTAAGTTGCTGGCGATTGGAGAAGAACATGGAGGAAAAGTAGTTCTATGGGATGTCGTTTTACAAAAGCAGATAGCCGAAATTCCGATGGATTTACGGCCCAATCAGGGGAGCATTGCAGCAATTTTCTCTCCTGATAGCAAAACTCTGGCAGCGGCGGGTGGCGATCCTGCCATGATTATAATATATGATATCGCTTCGGGACGGCAGGTGGCGCACTTCGAGCACTCAAACGCCGCCGCAGGTATCGCCTTTTCTCCCGATGGCAAGATGCTGGCAGCGGCTAACTGGCAAGGGCGCGTCTACTTGTGGGATATTGCCACTGGAAAGCAAACTGTCTGGTGGGCGCATGCCAAATCGGTAAATGATGTCGCTTTCTCGCCGGATGGCAAGACGCTGGCATCAGGAAGCGATGATGACACAGTCAAGCTTTGGAATGTCGCTACACAACGGGAGATGGTCACTCTTACCGGACCTAAAAAGCCTATTACCTCGGTAGCCTTTTCGCCGGACGGCAACCAGTTGGCGGCGTTGAGTGGACAGGACAAAAAGGTGTGGGTCTGGAAGGCAGCCAGCCCGGCGGAAGCGGACCGGTTACATTAACGCTTGCTCCTAATCGGCAAAATCAGGGATGGGTGTTCGGTCCCAGGAGTATCCATTCGAGGCCAGTCGTTCCGAGACTGCCTGCTGCACCTGCCGCAACTCATCGCCCTCAAGCGTTTTGATCCCATCTAAAATATGAGCCAATACTGCCCGGTGCTATATGATTTCATCTCCATCACTCCTCGTAGCAGTTGTCTGAATCACGGATAGCACAGATGGCACAGATGGCACGGATAAAACCCGGCTGCCCTCACTCTGGTTCTTACCAGCTAACGGATACAGGAACGGATGAGAGCGAAAGGATAAGCATAGCAGAGGCGGTATCCGTGTCATCCGTGTCATCTTCTGCATCCGTGATTCAGACAAGAAAATCCCAGGTTGATACGCTTTCTGCTATTTCTGGCATCGCCGAGCGCACATAATACTATTTGCGAAACGCTGCTAACAGTAGTATAATATTGTGTATGTAGGCGAGGAAGTCCGCACCGGGCGGATCGCCCTCTCTCTCGCCTCCGAAAGTGAAACCCGAGGACGGAGATGACCGTATTCCTGGCGCTGATGGTGATCGGCCTGACCGGGCTGATCATGATGGCAATTCCGGGCTTTAGCCGGCACGGACACGGCGTGGGAGCGCATGGCGCGGACCATGCCGGGCACATACCCGGCCATGCGGGGCAGGGAGCTATTCACGCGGGAGCCGGGCATGCAGGCCATGCGCCGGCTCCGGCGCACGCGCAGGGAACACACGCGCCGCCGCCTGGGCAGGAAGCGACCGGCAACGGCCGGCTGGGCGGCACCCGCTGGATCCCGCCGCTGTACGCCGTGTTCAGCTTCCTGGCGCTGTATGGCGCCGCCGGCTATATCCTGGCAGCCTATCACCTGCCGATCTCGTGGGCGGCTATTATTGCCCTTGTGCCGAGCGCGCTGCTCGTGCGGTTCGGCGTGGTGCCTTTTTGGAACATGCTATTCCAGTTCCAGGGCAAGCCTGATACGCCGCTGGAGGAGCTGATCCTGTGCGACGCGCAGGCCGTGACGGCGTTTCACAACGGGCGCGGCATTGTCGAGGTCGTGCGGGACGGGCGACAGGTGCAGTTCAGCGCCCGGCTGCCCGAGGCGCAGGCCGCCCTGCCGGTCCGCGTGGGCGATAAGCTGCGCGTAGAGGAGGTGGATGCCGCCAACGAGCGGCTCATCGTCTCTTTGCATTAGATAGCCCTCACCCCTCTTAATCCCCCTCTCCCGCAGCATGGGAGAGGGGGAGATTTGGGTTGGAGGCACCAGCTCACTCCACCCCCTTCCCTTTAGGGAGGGGGAAGGGGGGGTAGGTAAAAAAGGAGAGCCTTATGTTACCCATTTACATCGCCGGCGGGGTTGTCGTCGCCATCTTTATTCTCCTCGGCATCATCGTGCCGGCATTCCTGCGCAGCGTGGACGCCGGCGAGATCCTGCTCGTGAACTGGTGGAAAGGCGGCGGGCTGCGCATCTTCCGCGGGCCGACCAAGGCGCTCGTGGTACCCATCTTCACCCAGACGCGCACCATTCCCGCCCAGGCCATCAACGTGGACATCGAGATCACCGACCAGACCGCCGACGTGGACTCCAACGGCCGCCCGGCGCCGGTCAAGGTCACCGTCCGCGCCTCCGCCATCGTCAGCGTCGGGGAAGACGACGCGATGATCTACACGGCTGCCAACAAGTTCTTCTCTAAGCCGCCGATGGAGCAGCTTTCGACCTTGACCGACGTGCTCTCCTCCGCCGGACGCCGCGCCATCAACTTGCTCCGGCACGATCAGTTGTTCAATGCGCGCTCCGGTCCGGCGCCGGCCGCTACTGCCCTGGTCGCGCCCGGCCCGCCGAACAGCGACGCGCTGGCTCGCGGCGAGGATGATGAGCTGGCCGTCATCATCAAGGATGCCTGCTCCCGTGAGCTGCGCGATCTGGGC
>DATGIG010000673.1:0-13737 GCA_035295825.1 Chthonomonadaceae bacterium
CGCTGGCCTCCGTCGGCTGGGATGGCGCGGAGCGGCTCTGGGACCTGCGGACCAACGAACCGCTGCGTACGCTGCGCGGACTGGAGGAGTATATCTGGAGCGTCGCGTTCTCCCCGGATGGCAGACGCCTCGCTGCGGGGGACCATCGGGGGAACATCAAAATCTGGAATACAACGGAGGAGATCGGGGCGCACCGCCTCACGGCGCAGCGCACGGAGACGCGCGGGATCGCGTTTACGGCGGACAGTCGGAAACTCTACTCGGCGAGCCTGGACGGCAGCGTTGCGTGCTGGGACGCCAATACCGGAGCGCGTCTCGACTTCTGGCAAGGGAGCCGGAATACCGATTGGATGACGCTCGATCCGGTGGGCGCCCGCCTGCTTACGGTGGCGCAGATGACCCAATTGGACCTCTGGGAGACCCGGACCCACCGCAATGTATCCCACCTCACGTCGCCTGCGGGGTATCTGTTCGCGCCCCCCTCCAACCGGGCGCCCGCCTATGTATCCGCAAATCTGGAGAGGGTCATGGCATTCACTCTCAAAGGAGATTTCAAGGCGCTCCAGGTCGCGAACGGCGCGGAGATCTGCGCGTTTCACACCAATCCGGGCGAATTCAACGCCATACTCTCCGCAGAGGGCAGCCGGTTCGTCCTGGCTTCCATCGAGCCGGGCAATGCAGGGAGGATCCAGGTCTGGAATACGGATACCGGGACCCTGGAGCGGGAGTGGAAGGGGCACGACCAACCGATCCTCTGTTTGAAACCGCTGGGAAGTACCGGGCGCTTTGCCACACTGGATGCGGGGGGAACGTGGAAGATCTGGGACATGGACGGCGAAATGCGGGATACCGCTTCTGTTCCGGATCTGCGGCAAAATCTGGACACGGTGATGCTCAGTGAGGATGGCAAGCGGCTTGTCCGGCGCGTGCAGCACAATACTATCGGTGTGGTGGATATCGAGACCGGGCGGGAGTTGCTCCGTTTGAAGGGCGGGAAGGAGGCGCTCTTCTCGGTTTACCTCTCTCCGGATGGAATGCACATCGCTACCGGCAGCTTCGAGAGTCCTATCTACCTCTGGAACGCCCCCCGCTGACTTTTTGCCTTCGGGTGGTTTCAGATTGCCGATGGGCCAGGTCGCCTGACCCATCGGCACAGAGAAGGACATTGCCAGGTCGCGATGCGGGGAGACACCCCGGTTAGGGAGTGGCTCCGGCGATCACAATCCGTGTCCCGGTCACCTGGTTAAATCCGCCCACCGGGAAGGATTTCGTGATGACTTCGGCCGGCTGATAGGTCTGGTAGTAGGTGAGCGCGTTGCTCCAGGATGGCAGGATGCCGTTGAGGATCCCCAGAACGTTGATGGGAGCGACAGGCTCGTACTGGAAGTCGAAACTAAAGACATCGAAATTCGCCCTGGCATAGACATTCAGCGGGGTGAAGATGAGATCCGGCGTCATCTCCAGCGTGGTCGTGTTCTGTAAGTGACCCTCCAGATTAAAGATCGGGGTGATGGTCAGGTCGGGATGGCCCCCGTTATGCTGGGGATCCGGCATCGTTAGCGTGACTCTGTCTCCCAATTTCACGTTGATACTCTGTCCTGTGGAGAGCTGCAGGACGAGCTTCGGAACCGCCTGGAAGACGAAATCCTGGCGACACCGCAGATCGAGGTCGGCGACCAGATCCAGCAGATGGAACCCGATGCTGCCGCCTGGGAACGTCTTATCGAAGTTGAAACTGGGCAGGCCGGACGTAGTCCCGACGATCAAGTTCGTAAGGTTGGAACTGAGAGACAGGAAGGGCGGCAGCGTACCCGAAGACGCCGCCAGTTGGTCCTTCGTTCCCGCCAGGAGGCCGCCGCTGGTCTGGATGCGCGTGGGACTGTAAGTCACCGTGCCGTAGTCGCCGATAGACCCGAGCGTCGTCGTTCCGGAAGAGAGGAGCCCGGTGTCCAGCAGCAGGGGAGCCGTATCCACGCTGTCGTCAGCCGTAAAGTCTACGATGTTCTGGGAGGCCGCTTCGACTCTCCCCTCAAAGGACCAGTTGCCTTGAAGGATCCCGTTGACCTGCACGTTGAAGTCACCAAGATCGGTGTTGAGGTTGGCATTCGGATCGGGAGCCCAGTCGGTAGAGAGCGTGAACGTGTCGCCCGGTTTCAGCGGTCCATTGGCGGAACTGGTGATGGTCACCTGGATGGGAAAGTTGATGTTGAGGGAGCCATCCGAAGCATAGTTACGGAAGCGCAGCCCGGCGGTTCCGGAGGCGCTGCCATTGAACCCGGCTCCGTAGGTTCCCAGGCTGATGCCCGCAACGGAGACATGCTTCCAGCTCCCCTCATCGAAATCCCCGGTATTCCAGGGGACGGTCAGGTCCTGGGTGAGATCAAAACCCACGCTGGCGCCATTGCCCCACAGGCTCTGGTTGTTGGTGAGGAAGCGTGCGTTCATGGTGTAGGTCTGTTGTGCCTTCGCGGGCAGCCCGCCTCCCAGCATAGCGGTCATGGAGAGGCCCAGGCCGAGGGCCAGGATCGGGTTGGATCGAAGCAGTTGCGGTTTCATCGGCGCATTTTCCTTTCTTCACGAATCGGTTTGGAAGTCGAACCTGTCTGTATGGGGACTGAGGATAGGATAACCGAAGCTGCGTGACGATTGCGTAACCAGCGTGACAGAGTGAAAACCGTTTGCGTGACGGATCGGCAGGATATTGCGTCACGGAGGGCGAATCGAACAGGCGATGTATCCTGATTCGACCCGCCTTGCCCACCCGCGCCCTTTGCTGCATTTTTGAGGAAGTCCGCCATGCCGGAGACCGGACCATTACTGACCATCCGACTTTTCGGGAGATTTGCCGCAACGCTTGCCGGAGAACCGCTGCCGGGGCTGCGCCTGCGGGAAGGGGAGCGCCTGCTCGCCTATCTCGCGCTGCATGCCGGCGCGCTGATCTCCTACCGAACGCTGGCGGAGCAGTTCTGGCCCTCGGAGGCACGGCAGAACGATGAGTATTCCGGCGGCGACTACCCCAGCGTACGGCAGGCCGTGCGGGCGCTACGGATGGCATTGGGCGAAGAGGCCTGGCGATTAAAAAGCGGAGGGAAGGGCGTCGTCAGTTTCGATGTGACGGACGCGGAGGTGGACGTAGCTGCGTTCGAGCGCCTGGTACAGGGCGACGATACAGAGGGGTGGCGTGCTGCGGCGGCGCTCTGTGGCGGCCCGCTTCTGGAGGGTTGGCATGAGGGCTGGGTGCGCGAGGCCAGGGAGCGCTGTCGGCGCTCCCTGGAGCGGATCTCCCGCCACCTTCCCGCGCTCAAGCCTCCTGCAGAGGCTGGCCCGGCGGTTGGGGGAAAGCCTGCCGTTGCCGGATCAAAGGCGGCGTGGGACGAAGCGCTGGCCACGTTGCCTGCAGGCATTCTGCTGAAATCTGTGGGCGGGGCGGTCCCGCTCCACTCCCCCTTCTATATCGAACGCACGACCGACGGGGAGTTCAAAGCGGCCATCGCACAGCACGAGAGTATCGTGCTGGTGAAGGGCGGGCGGCATACCGGCAAGACCTCCCTGCTGGCGCGCGGCCTGCATGAGGCGCGCCAGGCCGGGTCGCGGGTCGCGCTGACCGACTTTCAGGCCCTGACCGCCTCCCACCTGACTTCGGCGGAGAGCCTCTATCGCGCCCTGGCGGAGGACCTCGCCGACCAACTCGACCTGGAGACGCTGCCCGATGCCGTCTGGAGCGCCCGTCGCAGCGCCAACCGCAATCTGGAACGCTACCTGCACGACTTCGTGCTCAGCGCCGACGGGCCGCCGGTGGTCTGGGGATTGGATGAGGTGGACAGGCTCTTTCGCTACGGCTTCAGCAGCGAGGTGTTCGGCTTGTTCCGCTCCTGGCACAACCTGCGTGCCTTCGATCCGGATGGCCTCTGGAACCGCCTGACGCTGGCGATGGCCTACGCGACGGAGGTACGCCTCTTTATCGCCGACCTGAACCAGTCGCCGTTCAATGTCGGCGCGCGGCTGACGCTGGAGGACTTCACGTCCGACCAGGTGGACGACCTGAACCGACGCCATGGCGAACCCCTGCGCTCGGAGGCGGAGCGGGAACGCTTTTATAACCTGCTCAGCGGACATCCCTACCTGACGCGCAAGGGATTGGCGGAGATGACGGCACGTGGCCTGGACATGGCGACGCTCGCTGCCCAGGCAGACCGAGACGAGGGACCTTTCGGGGACCATCTGCGTCGGCTCCTCGCCTCCTTGACCCAGGACGCAGAGTTGACCGAGGTGGTGCGCGGATTGCTGCGGGGGGAGCGCTGCCGTGAGGAGAGCTTCTATCGCCTCCAGAGCGCCGGCCTGCTCTCCGGCAGCCCGATGGCGCAAGGGCCGTGGCGCTGCCAGGTTTACGAGACCTACCTTCGACACCACCTGCTCTAATCGCCCTTCAAATCGGTGAACTCGAAACTGGTCGCGTTGTCATCGAAGACCGTGGCCTGAAATTTCCACACCTCGCCGGCGCCGAGGCTGTTGGTATTCGCAAACGCACTGCCGATGACGTTGCCCTGCGCATCTTTGAGCGCAAAGGTGATCTCCACATAGCCTACGGCCTGATCCGAGTTATTGCGGACATGCCCGGTAATAAAGTGCGAACCGTCGTGGATCTCATCCTTTTTGTCCAGCAACTGCAGTTTCGGAAGCGCCGCGTTCGGTAGCGCGGGAGATGCAGCGGGCTGTGGGTGATCACCGGGTTTGGGATGCGCTTCCGCAGACGTGTCCGCCGGCTTCTGCGCGACAACCGGAGCGTCACCGGGCAGTGCGCCGGGTTTCGGCTCCGTCTCCGACGGTTTCTGTGCGGGCGCGGGAGGATCGCTGGAGGTGAGGAGGACCTGCTTCTCCCTGGTCTCCGGGGCTTTCTGTGCGGTGGCCTCCCCTTTCGACGCGGCGTCGCCTGCTTTCACGTCGGCCTGGGGGTTTTGCGCCTCGACCTCCGCGTCCTTCGCAAGGATTTCGCGGTTCGGGTTCATGACATATCCCACACAGATAACGGCCAGGATCAGGATGCTGCCGGCAATGACGGCGATGTTATCCTGGGACATGCGGGGGCGTCGCGGGGTATCACGCGGAGGAGCCGGTAACAGAAGCGGCGGCCTGCTCCGAAAAGGCGAGGGCCTGCCGGAACGCGGCGGCCGTTTCGCCCCCTGTTGCATCTCTATCGTGGTGCAGAGAGGGCACTCCTTCTCATTGGCGCTCAGTACATAGCCGCAATTGGGACATTCCACGAGGGTACTCCTTTCCGCCATCGCCATCACCGATCCCCCAGGATCGAGTGGAATCCATCGTAAGCCACGGGGAGGATCCCACGGGCCTGCATCACTTTTCTAAACGCAATACCTCCACAATACGTTCCGCCGCGTTGCCATCGCCATACGGGTTGACATTGCGGGCCATCTGCGCGTGGGCCTTCGGATCGGTGAGCAGGCGGCGCGCTTCGGCAACAATGGTCTCCTCTTCGGTGCCGATCAGCTTCGCCGTGCCCGCCGTGACCCCCTCCGGGCGCTCCGTGGTCTGGCGCAGGACCAGGATGGGCACGCCGAGCGTGGGCGCCTCCTCCTGAACGCCTCCGCTGTCGGTGAGGATGAGCGCGGCGCGCTGCATCAGCTTGACGAACGGCACGTAGTCCTGCGGTTCGATCAGATGGACGCGAGGCGCACTCTCCAGAATAGGCTCCAGCGTGGCGCGTACGACCGGATTTTTGTGCTGCGGCACAATGATCTCACAGTCGGTAAATTCGGCGGCCAGCCGCGCCAGAGCGCGGGCGATATGAGCCATCGGCTCGCCCCAGTTCTCCCGGCGGTGCGCCGTCACCAGGATCAGCCGCCGGTCGCTCTCCACCAGAGCGCGCAGTTGCGGGTCCTCGAAGCGATAGGACTGCGCGGCGACGGAGCGCAGGGCATCGATGCTGGTGTTGCCCGTCACAAAGATCGTCTCCGGCGCGACGCCCTCCGCCAGCAGGTTCTGGCGGCTCGGTTCCGTGGGCGCGAAGTGCCAGCGGGCCAACACGCCCGCGAGCCGCCGGTTCATCTCCTCCGGGAACGGATCGTAGGGATTGCGCGTCCGCAGTCCCGCCTCGACATGCCCGAAGGGTACTTTATGATAGAACGCGGCCAGGCCGGCGACGAACGTCGTGGTCGTGTCTCCCTGCGCCAGGCAGATGTCCGCCGGATGCTCGCGCAGCCAGGCGTCCAGGCCCTCCAGAGCGCGCGTGGTGATCTGGACCAGCGTCTGCCCATGCTGCATGATGGCGAGATCATGGTCGGGCGTGATCCGGAAGACACGCAGCACCTGATCGAGCTGTTCGCGATGCTGGCCGGTGACGACGATACAGACTTCGAACTCCTCCGGATACTTCTGCAGTTCCAGCACCACCGGCGCCATCTTGACGGCATCCGGGCGGGTTCCGAAGATACAGAGTACGCGGGTTTTGACAGGGAGATCCGGCATGATCGCTTGCAAAATTCCAGTCCTATTATCGGCAAATCGGTGAAATCAGTATAGCAGACAGTACGGCTGGCGTCAACCGAAAAGCGCGGCGGCCCGCAGGTTGGCGGGCCGCCGAAGCAAAAAGAGCTTGGAACGCAGGTTAGAACGAGAAGTCGCCGTAGAAGGCGGTGTTCTGGTTGGCTTTTTCCCAGGTCGTGCCCAGCGTCTTGTCCTGGATGCCGCTGGCGCGGGTGTAGCCGACCTTACGGTCCTTGATCTCGACGAGCGGTTTGTAGCAGACCATATTGGGCTGCTTGCAGCAGGCGTGGTCCGGCATGGCGTCCACCTGGAGCAGGGTCACGCCCTTCGCTTCGACCTGGAACGCCTCGTCCTTACGCTCGAAGGCGATGGGAGCGCGTTTGACCTCCACCACCTCGCCGAGGGTCTTGCCGTAGCGGGACTTCAGCGCGCCTACCATCGCTTTCATCTGCGGGGCGGTTGCCCTGGCGTCAATAAAGAGGACGGAGCGCCGTGCCGCACCCTCCTCCTGCAGATTGGAGTTGGAGGTAATGGCGGCGATGGCCGACAGGCCGGCGAGCGAAACATCGTCCCAGGCGCCTTCGCGGATGTGCCAGACCATCTCGGCCTCGCGCCCAGTGGACATCACTTCGCCGTTGTAGTGGCACGCGCCTGCGAACACGCTGGCGGTGCGGGCTTCCACATAGTCGCCCTTCAGCACATTCGCGGCACTTGTATTCCCGGTGGGCGCAGCGAGCGCCGCACCGCTGACCATCAGGGCCAGCGCACAGGTAGCCATCAGGTTTCGCATGGTGGCAATCTCCTTGTAGTTCCCAAAACCTTGTGCGCGAGCACGGTGCTCACGCGCCTGCACTTATTATACCACGGCGCTTCGGCTCACTCCTCGAACAGGGAGCGATAGCAGCCGCGCTTGGAGGTGCAGCCATCCGGATGCGCCCGTTCGCCGTCCGGCCCGATGGCCTGCATGGTCTTCAGGCACCAGCAGTGGCCGGTCGAGTCCAGCAGATGCTCCGCCTCGGTCGGCATCTCCTGCAGGAAGTAGAACTTCTTGCTGCGGAGTTCGCCGCAGAACGCGCTCTGAAGCGGCAGCACTGCCTCCACCGTCGTTTCATTTGTTTGTGCCATTAGTTCGGCTCCTTTTCTGTATAAGGAAGCGTTCGATCCTCACGTATCTCGCGTTCCCATACCGCTGGATCCTCCGGGAGGGATGAAGACTGCAAATATGCGATCTGTTCCAGCGCATCAGCCATACGTTTTCCCTGATCTGATGCAGATGAAACAGGTAAGTTGCTCCTGCGCCGCCTGACCAGGCTGTTTTTGTTAGTCGTGGGTTTCATCGTCTTTAGTACTACCAGGCGGAAGGCGACGCTCATACTTCAACAGTGTATTCTCCAGGCGCAAAAGCAGTTTTTCGCGTTCATGCTCAGCATTTTCTCGGTCTCTTTGCTGCTCAAACCGCCATTGTCGCATCAAATCCGCCATCTCCTTGACTTCTTGCCTCAGGTCTTTTACTTCTGCCTTCAGCTTCTGAACATCTTCCGTCAACAGCAGAACCTGTCGAATATAGGCATAGAGCTGTTTGAGCATCGTTATGCGGCTTTCAACTGCGCCAGAATGACTCGTGTCTCTGCTTTCAGGCGGTCAATTTCCTTTTGGTCTTTTTCCATTTCCTGACGGAGACGGTTTATCTGTTCCAAGCACTGGTCAATGGCAAGCTTGAATTGTTCATCCGTCTCTGGCACGAAAACTGCCGTGGGATATTCACTCATAATCCTTCACCTCCACCTACAGTATATCACGGAACGTACATTGCGGGGCGTTCAGGCGATGGCCTGCTGGATGGCGCGGCGCAGCAGCGTCTTGGTGAGCGGGACCTTATAGCCGTTCTGCTGCAGCGCCAGGGCGTCTTCCAGGGCGATTTCGGCGACGGCATGGAGGATCTGCGCATTGACCGCCTTGCCCTTGAGAGCGGCCTCGGCCTTCGGGACCCGCCAGGGGATCGGCGCGACGCCGCCCAGCGCGATCCGGCAATCCGCGACCCTGCCGTTGCTCACATGCAGCGCCACCGCTGCCGCCGACATCGCCCAGTCCATCGAGGTCTTCTCCCGGAACTTGAGATAGACGCTCCGGGCGGCCAATGGCGAATTCGGCACGGTGATGCCCGTTAAGATCTCATTGGGCAACAGGATGTTCTCGCGCCGAACATTCACTTTCGGCAGCGCAAAGAACTTCTCCAAGGGGATCGTGCGGCTGCCCTTCAGCCCGGCAATAGTCACCGTCGCGCCCAGCGCCACCAGCGCCGTCGCCGTATCCGAGGGGTGCACGATAAACGACGGGCCGCCGCCCAGGATCGCGTTGTACTTGTTCTCGCCCGCCACGGCATAGCAGCGGTCGCCGCCCTTCTTCAGGCAGACGATGTTCTCATTGCGATAGTACCAGCAGCGGGGCCGCTGGCAGAGGTTGCCTCCCATGGTGCCCATGTGCCGGATCTGAGGGGAGGCGACACTGCCCGCCGCCTGCGCCAGCGCCGGAAATCGCTTCAGCACCTCCGCGCTCTCCGCCACCTCGGACACCTTCACCAGCGCCCCGATCTGCAGGCCGTTCCGCGCGTCCCAGGTGAGTTTGTCCAGGCCGGGGATATACTTCAGGTTGACGACCTCCTCCGGTTCCACCAGGCGATCTTTCAGCTCGGTGAGGAGATCCTGGCCGCCCGCCAGCACCTGGGTGCGTCGCTCATAGACATGCTGCTTATCGAGCAGCGCGAGCGCCTCGGCTACCGAGGTGGGATTATGGAGTTCAAAGGAATTCATGCTCATGGACTCGTTCCTTTTGCCCTTGCGGGCGGTATTCAACGTCGGATCAGATTGCGCACGTAGTACAGAGCCTGACCGGCTGCCAAAAACAGCCCCAATACAAACAGGCCGAGGCCCAACCCCAACGCAGGCTTGGCCCCCTCTTCGAGGATCACATAGTTGGGATCCAGCTCCTTGATGTTGGTGTTCAGCAGGTTTTTGACATCCGAGCTTTCGGAATCCAGCCCCGACTTCACCATGCCTTCGACGTCTCGGGTGAGGAACAGCCGGTCTTTGTTTTTCTCCAGAAAGGCTTCTGCCTGGTCTTTACTGACATTGTTGCCGACCTGGCCTGCCATATCCTTGATTGTAGCCACGACGGCGGGGTCGCCGGTATATACCAGCATGTGAATGCTCTTGTTATCGGCGCCGTCCGGGAAGGTGTCGGCATTGTAGACCGGCAGGTAGGCGTGGGTCATGTCCTCGACTCCCGGATCGTTATCGGAGCCATGCTTGTCCTTGTCGACGATATGCACCTCGTCCACGACGTTCATCAGGGCGCCGGTAATATGGAACCAGCCCGCCGTCGGCTTCTGTTGTAAGAACTGCTCATAGGTCAATGTCACCGGCCTGGAATAGCGGATACCCTTGATGATGCCATTGCCGCCATAGATCAATAACGCGATTGTTCCGACTGCCAGGATAATCGCAAGGCGCATTGCAAAACATCCCGTTCGTTGCATATGTGGGGCTCCTTCTACGAGAAATCAACCTTTGTGTTGCTTTGCCAGCCCATCCAGGATCTTATCCGGGGTGATGGGCAGCGAGGTGACGCGGACGCCGCAGGCGTTGAAGACCGCGTTGGCGATGGCGCTGGCGCCCGGAATAGCGGAGGGCTCCGCCATACCAATGACCTCGTTGCGGGTATCGCCGTCGTCGATAAGAGGGATCATCTCCGGCATCTCCAGGCAGCCGGGGAGTTTGTACTCATCCAGAGAGGCGTTGAGCATGTTGCCCGTGAAGGGGTCCACGACGTGCTTCTCCAGCAGCGCATAGCCCAGGCCCTGGATCATGCCGCCGTTGAGCTGACTCTCGACCGCCGCCCGGTTCAGCGGGAGGCCACAGTCCTGCACGCCTACCATCTTCAGCACACGGACCTGCCCCGTCTCGGTGTCCACCTCGACCTCGGCGAACTGCGCGCCATGCACGCCGTTGCCGGACAGCCCCGCCTTCCACTCGCCGCGCGCCGCGATCCCGGCCATCCCGAGCGTGGCGCACGCCTGCTTCCAGGTGAGCCCCTTGTCGGGGGCGTCGGCGGCATAGATCTTGCCGTTGTGGGCGATCAGGTCCTCCGGCTTCGCGTTGAGGGCCGGGGCGACCTTGGCAAAGAGCAGGTTCCTGGCGTTGAAGGCCGCATCTTTCACCGCCGGGGAGAGCGACGCCGCCGTGGTGCTGCCGCCGGAGGGGTTGGCGTTGCCGTAGTTGCTGTGCCCGATGCGGGTCTCGACCGCTTTGACCGGGATGCCCAGCTCCTCCGCGACGATTCCTGCGGTGTAGGTGCGGGTCCCGGTCCCCAGGTCCTGCGTCCCCACCTGCACGGCGACGGCGCCGTCCGGCTGGATCGTGACATCCACCTGGCATTCGGGTCCTCCTCCGCCGCCCCAGGTCGCCAGCCCCAGGCCCATCCCTCGCTTCAGCGATTTCCAGGGGCCGTAAGTCTGGCCGCCGCCGGGTGTCTTAGGGCGGTTATCCCAACCGATGGCCTTTGCGCCCATGTCCATCTGCCGGTGAAAGGCCGTATCGCCCGTGTTCTGTTTGCGGAACGCGATGGGGTCCATACCGATGCCCGCCGCCAGGTCGTCCATCAGGGATTCCATGGCGAAGGAGGGCTGAGGGCTGCCGGGGGCGCGCATGGCGACGGCGCTATCCTGGTTGGTGAAGAGGAGGGAGGCGTCGAAATGCACCTTCTGCGCGTCGTAGATGAAGGGCAGCGTGCGGAGGCCGCCATCGCCCAGTCCACCCGTGGAGTACTGGGTGGTGGTGATGGCGGCGAGCTTGCCGTCCTTGGTCGCGCCGGCCTTGACCTTGAACCACGCGCCGTTGCGGTTGCCCGCCATCAGGAATTCTTCGGGGCGGTCGAACATCAGCTTGACCGGGGCCTTGGCCTGCTTGCTCAACTGGCAGGCGATGGAGCCGGGCAGCATCAGGCCGAATTTGGAGCCGAACCCGCCGCCCATGTACTCGACGACGGCGATGACTTTGTTGGCCGGTAGGCCCAGCGTGCCCGCCGCCTCGCCGGGGATGGTAAAGGTGCCCTGCGTGGAGGCGTAGACGGTGGCCGTGTCGCCGCCGTTGTAGTCCACGGTGACGCCATGGGTCTCCAGGCAGGCGTGGTGCTGCATGGTGATCTGGAATTCGCGCTCGACGACGGCGTCGCACGTCTTCAGCGCGGCCTCGACCTCCGCCCTGTCGCCCCGCTTCTCACTCGGGCGCAGGTTGCCCTCGTTGTAGACCTTGGGCGCGTCCGGCTGGATGGCCTGCTGGGGCGTGACGGCGTGGGGCTTCTTGTTGTAGGTCACCTTGATGGCGCGGATGGCGTCCTCGGCGATCTCCGGGGTGATGGCGGCGACGGCGGCGACGGGGTCGCCCTCGTACTTAGCCGTCTTGTTGCCGAAGTTCATCACGGCCTTGACGCCCTCCACCTTCTCCGCCGCGCTGGTGTCCACGGAGGTCACTTCGGCACAGGCGTGGGGCGAGCGGAGGATGCGCCCATAGAGCAGTCCCTTGGGGCGCACATCGTAGGCGTACTTCGCCCTGCCGGTCACCTTGGCGGGGCCGTCCACGCGCTCGATGGCCTTGTTCAGGATGGTATGGGCGTCCTTCGGCCCCCAGACCGGGCCGCCGGTGTCGTCCACTTCGATCTCGACGATCGTCTCCTGCCCATTGACGACCTTCGGGACCTTGATCTTCTTCTTTTTGGGTGGGTTTTGTGGAGATGCCATGGTTTACGCCCCTCCTCGCAGCTTTTTCGCCGCATCCAGCGCCGCCTCGAAGACGCGCGGATAGGTGCCGCAGCGGCAGACATTGCCCGCGCAGGCGTGCTGCACATCGGCCAGCGTGGGGTTGGGATTGGCCTGCAGCAGGGCGGTCACGGACATCACAAAGCCCGGCGTGCAGAAGCCGCACATCAGGGCGTCCTTCTCGACGAACGCCTGCTGCACGGGGCTGAGCTTGCCATCCTTCTCCAGCCCTTCGACCGTGGTGATCTTTTTCCCGACGACGTCCACCGCCAGCAGCATGCAGCCGTAGGCGGTCTTGCCGTCCACCAGGACGGTGCAGCCGCCGCACGCGCCCTGGTCGCAGATCAGTTTCGGGCCGGTGATGGGCGGGTCGGCGTGGTTGCGGAGGGCATTGAGCAGCGTGGTGCGCGGCTCGACCTCCATATTCATCACCTGCCCGTTGACATTCAGGGTGATGGTCTGGAAGCCCTTCGGGAGCGTTTTGCCTTTCGGCGGCTGGGCGAGCGGCTTCGGCTCGGCCTCGGCGGTTTCGGGGGGAAGCAGTTCGGTCGCCAGGGCGGTCCCCGCCCCGACGGCTCCCACGCCCCGCAGGAATTGGCGACGGCTCAGTCCCTGCGCCTGCTCCTCGGTCTCGTCGGTTTGCTGTGGCATAATTGAGCGTTCCTCCTGATTCTCAGATGGTCCCCGGCCCATCGGTGGGGCGCACGGGGAGCACTGCGTTTCAAACGCGCGAAGAGCGTATCCCTAGTCGGTGTTCTCTCTTATTGCACCGCAAAAGGAGCGATTTCCTGCCTCCTCTCGCCGCGATGGGTGAAATTCCCACTTGCAGCGCGGAGACCACGGCATCTTGATACAGATGTATTACACAATGAATGGATTACACAAAATGCACAAGGGAATGAATTCCCTCGCTGGTGGCCTTCGGCCCAGTGTCCACCTACGTGGACACATCCGGGTTCGGAGGGGTGTCCTCTTCCTCGCAGGTTTTTTCTGCATCCAGCCAGAGGGTGCCATCCCTATGATGTTGCTTCTGATTATCTATGCAGCGGATGAGTTTGTATCTATCACGCATTGCAACGCTATAGACGGCATAGCCTCCCTGCCAGGCAAACCATTCACCCGGTTTCAGCGTCGAAGAGATGAAACGAGAAGAGCCGCCCTTGACATGTTTCATCAGGTCGGCAAATGAATGGATATTGGTCATACGGACGAACAGGTGGATATGGTCGGGCATTCCGCCTACAGCCAGCACATCGCACTCGTCATCCTGGCAGACTTGCGAAATATACCGGTGCAGATCGCGCTCGATGTCTTCCGTCACCAGCGGCAACCTATCATAGGTGGCCCAGACAAAATGGAGAAACGCGCAGATCTTGTTGCGGTACATTCTATTGACCTTTTATCGCCATCCGTTACAGAATGTG
>DATGIG010000674.1:0-31254 GCA_035295825.1 Chthonomonadaceae bacterium
ACACAGGATGCCGATGGGGCCTACCGGCGCGGCGATGGAGAATCCCAGCACCAGCCCCTTCCAGAACAGACTCCCTTCCAAGTCTTCCCTCCCTTCCGTTCTGTAGTACCAGGCCGTGAACGACCTGTCTCGCGGGCCACTGCAAGGGTCGGCGCTGCAATGGTTCGCGCCTCCGCCTTACGACAGCCAACCGCCCTGCGGGCGGACAAGGCATTCCCGGTCGCAGACCGGTTGGCGGCGTAGCCGCCCACAAGACGGGTCGTTCACGGCCCGGCCTATTCATCGCCATTGACAGGTCCGGAAGGGGTTTTTGTTACAGCGGGGATTTCCTGGCTGCCTCTTTGAGTTCCGGCATTGTACGAGTATACTCTCTATCGGTGGATCGCTCTGGCGATTTTTAGGAAGGCGTGAACAATGGGAGAGGTCTCCCCGGCGCGATAGGCTGCCGTCAGTTCGGTCATGGGCTGTGGGGCCTCGAAATGCCGGTAGGCGATCCCCTGCCAGTGGGCGCTCTGTACGGAAGCCGGGACGATAGTCACGCCCAGGCCGGCGGCGACCAGGCTGATGGCCGTATGGATCTCCGCCGTCTCCTGCACCACATGGGGCCGGAAGCCAGCCTCGGCACAGAGGGCGAGGATCGCCTCCGCATAGCTGGGCCGGGGCTGACGGGGAAACAGGATGAACGGCTCCGCCGCCAGCGCCGGCAGAGACAGACGCTCCCGCGCGGCCAGGGGATGGGATTCTGGCAGGGCGGCAACCAGCGCCTCGCGCACGACGGTCTCGGAGACAATTCCCTCCTCCTGAATGGCAGGGCGCGCCAGGCCGACATGAATCCGCCGATCCCGCAGCGCCTGCGCCTGCTTCGCTGAGACCAGCTCGCGCAGCACCAACTCCACCTCCGGATAGCGCTCCCGAAATGCCGAGAGGACGGCAGGCAGGAACTCATAGGTCGCCGTCCCCACAAACCCGATGCCGAGCCAGCCCACCTCGCCCCGCGCTACCCGCCTCCCCGCCGCGACCGCCTTCTCCAGGTTCGCCAGCAGCTCCCGCGCCTCGTCCAGGAAGAGGTGGCCCGCCGGAGTGATCTCCACGCGGCGTTGCGTACGGGTGAAGAGCGCGAACCCCAACTCCTGCTCCAACTGCCGGATCTGCTGGCTCAGGGGCGGCTGGGCGATGCAGAGGCGCTCCGCCGCGCGTCCGAAGTGCAGCTCCTCGGCAACGGCGATAAAGTAGCGTAGGTGGCGCAGTTCCATAAGCTTCCATATCTCCTATATATCAATCGGCACGAAACATATATTGGACACTTCTCTCTTTTTTCCTTACAATGAGGATGCCGACAGCAGAAATCGGTCAATCGTATATCAGGAGGAGAGAACCATGAATACTTTCGAGCGTGTGCGTAGCGTGGTCGCCAGGACGCTGGATCGCGATGAGGCGGAGATCGGCCCGGAGACGTCACTGAAGAACGACATCGCGACCGACTCGCTGGAGGATGTGGAGATCCTGCTGGCGCTGGAGCAGGAGTTCTGTATGGACCTGGGCGATGACGTCGCCTACATGACCACCGTGCAGCAGATCGTGGACCATATCGAGGGGCGGCTGGGCGGTCGGAGCCTTGTTCTGGAGGAGAGCGTGTCATGAGGGATTTGCAGGGAAGGGTCGCGCTGGTCACCGGCGCTTCCCGTGGCGTCGGCGCGAGCATCGCCGAACAACTGGCGGAGCGGGGCGCGACGGTCGTTATCAACTTCCGAAGCAAGAGACCCCGCGCCGAGGCCGTGGCGGAGCGCGTGCGCGCCCTGGGCGGCCAGGCGCTGATCGCCCAGGCGGACTTGACCCACGCCGAGGAGACCGAGGCGATGATAAGCGGCATTCGGGAGCAGGGCCATCGCCTGGATCTGCTCATCTTGAACGCCAGCGGGGGACTGGAGAAGGACAAGCCCGCCGACTATGCCTGGCATCTCAATGTGACGGCGCAGGTCCGGGTCGTGGAGTTGGCGCTGCCGCTTATGCCTGCAGGCGGGCGGGTCGTGTTTGTCACCAGCCACCAGGCGCATCTCCACGGCACCACACCGGGGCTGCCACACTACGAGCCCGTCGCCGCCAGCAAGCACGCCGGGGAGCAGGCGCTGCGGGCGCGCCTCCCCGAACTGGCGGAGCGGGGCGTCTCGCTCGTGGTGGTCAGCGGGGATCTCATAGAGAACACCATCACCGCAAAGCTGCTGGAGCGGATGCAGCCGGGATTGACGGAGGGCCGCCGCGCCGCGCTCGGCGGCCTCCTGACCATCGAGGAGTTTGCCGCCGCTGTGGTCTGCGCGGCGACGGACCCCACCCTGGAGAGCGGCGCGACCGTGATGGCTGATCCCGCTTCGCCTGCGCTTACTTCGAGGGGTTGATAAACGAGGTCACCTCCCTGGCATCGGTGGGTGGACGGAAGGTGAACAGGGAGGCGGCCAGAGATTGGTTTACCTTCACGTTGATAAGCGTCTTGGCATCTGTAAACGAGACATCACGGCCGTTGACCTGGTCGGACACGGTCAAGACGCTTTTGTACAGTAGATGGGTGTTGGCATCGAAATAGTAGGACTGAGCCATGTGAAAGTGGCTTGTGACGTCAAGATCCTTCATCTCTTCCACCACCGTGTCGTAGAGTTTGCCCCCTTCCGTGACCGTTGGCCCTATTTTAGCATGTGCGAACGTAAAGGCCCACATGGGGTCGGAATCTCTCCAGAGCATCCAGGCGACCAGTTGGGTTAATTCTGTCATGGAGGAGAGGAATTCCTCGAAGTCCATGCGCTGAGAGGAGGGCGCCGACGTCTTGCGATATTGATGGGTCTGAGGGCGATAGGTGTAGAGAAGCTTGCCATCACAGAAGACATCGGCTAGGAATTCCATGCCGGGGAGATCCTGGTTGGAGCGGATGCTGAACTTATTGGGGCGCTCCATCGCAAGAGTAAAGGTCTCCGGCTTGCTCTCCTGGGGAGAATTGCTGATTCCGCTGCCACTTTCGATGAAGGTGTCCACTTCGGTGTGGGCATAGGAGCGGAGCTTATGATAGGCGGCCGTGGCTTTCGCAAAGAGGGCAATCACCGTAGGATCCATTCCCACCCTGGTGGCCTCACTTTCCACCCTGGTTGCTTTACTCGTAGACGGATCTTTCGAAAGGAGTTTGATGATGGCATCGTAATCTTGTTGCTTGTTTGGGCTCACCATCCTCATATAGTATGCCCAGGTTAACGCTGTATTCCCGTTTCCATCCTGGATATTTCTGTCGGCGCCGTAATGGAGCAGGATCTCGACATCATCGGAAAAGCCATCCCGTACAGCCATCAGCAGAGCTGTAACGTTATCCTTGTTTCGAAAGTTTATTTTCGCTCCCTTGTCCAGAAGAAATGTCAAGATACAGCCATCACCCCCCAGAGCTGCAAACAGCGGGGTAGATCGGCCGCCCTGTGTGTTGGCGGCATTGACGTTCGCCCCATGGCTCACCAGAAGCTCCACGAGGATGAGCCTGCCTGTAGACACAGCCCGCGACAGGAGGGTCTCCCCATGCTCTGAGCGAACATTGACATCGGCTCCCTCGGAGAGCAGTTTCCGGAGGGCTTGCGGGTCTGCATCATCTACGGCATCGAAGAGCGCCTGAACCGTTTGCTTCTGTTCGGGCGTCATCGGGCGTTTGGCGGGTTTGGTAGGGTTCTGGGCCGGCGTTGGCGCCGATAAGAGAGCCAATCCCAGAAGCATCAGACTCCATCGGAACACGGAGACGGTTTTCATGCGTTCTTCCCTTTCTGCCGGAGACGGCACGTCATCGTAATATTCGCTACGCAGGCATCCATTCCTTCCCTATCCTTTCATGGGGCAGGCAGGACCCCTGTATAGTGCGCTCGCGGGCGGATCAGGCGGTCTGCCTGGTACTCCTCGATGGCATGGCCGGTCCACCCGATGGTGCGCCCCAGCGCAAACAGGGCGATGGCCGCCCCGGTAGGCAGATCCAGCGCCGCACAGAGGGTGGCGAGGCCGAAGTCCAGGTTAGGCCGTTCGTGCAGGAGCGCCTCACCGGCCTCCGCAAGCGCCAGGGCCAGCAGTGTACCAGGCGCTTGCGGATAAGCCGCTGTGACCTGCTCCAGAAGCAGCCTGCCGCGCGGGTCGCCTTCGGGATAGAGTTTGTGCCCGAAGCCGGGGATATTCTCTCCCCGCCGCAGACGCTGCGCCAGAGCGGCGCGCGCCTGCTCGGGCCGGCCCGCCTCTCGAAATAGCGCCTCCAGGTGGTCGCTTGCGCCGCCATGCTTCACGCCCTGTAGGGCTGCCAATCCCGCGCTGACCACCGCATAGGGAGGCGAACCTGCCGAGGCGACGCACCGGGCCGTGAAGGAGGAGACGTTCAGTTCATGGTCGGCGCAGAGGATCAGAGCGGCGTTCAGGAGCGCGGCGGCCTGCGGCGGCCCCGGAACCCAGGCGCGCTGCAGCCGCGCTGCGATTCCATCGGGGATGAATCCCCGGTCTGAAACGCAAAGTCCGCCTTCGCGGACTCCATTCAAAATGGGGCTAACCCGCGAAGGCGGGTTTCGTATTTCAGAACGGCGTTTCAACGCCGTGGGCAGAGCCAGCAGGGTCATGCTCTGTAAGATGCGTGCTCCGGTGTAGGCCGCCTGCCGGGGCCGGAAATCATAGGCCGCCGGGTCCTCCAGCGCCATCACCGGCAGAAGGGCCTGAAAGCGCTCCATCGGCGTGGCCTCCGCCAGATGAGCCTGCATCGCCTCGACACGCGGAGGCAGCGTGTCCGCGCCCTGCGCAAAGAGGGCGCCCGCCTCGCGCTCCTCGCCCAGCCAGAACCATGCGGCGACCCGCTCCACGCTCTCCCGGAGGGCCAGATCGAGCGCATCCCGCCCCCGGTAGTAGAAGCGCCCTCCGTCGATCAGCGTTAGTGCCGAGTCCAGCATCGGCGTACCCCAGTGGAGCGCCGTATCCACCACTTTTTGGGGATTGCGGCGCATCTCCTGGCGCTCCTTCAGGCGCTGCACGTCCTCGGCAGGGTAGCGCCGCGTCCGCTTGCTGCGATCCGCGAACTCGGAGCGCAACAGCCCCCGGCTCACATACGAGTAGAGCGTGGAGACGCTGATGCCCAACTCCTGCGTGACTTCCGCCGCGCTCAAATAGCCGCTCATTCCGCCTCCTCGCTGCCGCCATAGATTGATTCAGGAATCAAGATTGACAATATATTTCTCCTCAGCCTATATTGTAGACGGAGACACAATCCGATAGCAAGAGGAGGAGCTGAAAATGACCGCAACACTGGTCAGGTCGGGATTGGAGGGAGTTGTCGCCGCAGAGACCCGCATCAGCGGCGTGGATGGACAGGCAGGGGAACTGGTGATCGCCGGGTTCCCGGTGGAGGAGTTGGCGGAGTATGCGACGTTCGAGGAGGTTGCCTACCTCCTCTGGAAGGGCGAGCTGCCCGACGCCCAGCAGAAGGAGACCTTTACCCGCGCGCTGGCGGCCCACAGGGCCTTACCGGAGATCGCCCTGGAGGCGCTCCGGGCCGCAGCCTCCAGTGAGATGCCCGCCATGGACGCCCTTCGGATGGCTGCCGATACGCTCAGCCTGGAGCGAGAAAGAGAAGAGCCGTCGGGCTTCGATGGGGCCGCGCTGACGCTGACGGCGAGTATGCCGCTGCTGGTCGCAGCCTACTGGCGGCTGTGCAACGGCCAGGAGCCGCTCGCCTCACGACCGGATCTGGGCCATGTCGCCAACTACCTCTATCTGCTGACCGGAGAGGAGCCGACCCCGGAGCGGACGCGCGCTCTGGAGACCTACCTCAATACGGTGGTGGATCACGGCCTCAATGCTTCTACGTTCGCCGCCCGCGTCATCATCGCCACGCAATCCGACCTGGTGTCCGCCGTCGTCGGCGCGCTTGGGGCGCTCAAGGGGCCTCTACACGGCGGCGCGCCCGGCCCCGCGCTGGACATGGTCTTTGAGATCGGGACCGCCGAGCGCGCTGAGCCCTACCTGCGGGAGAAATTGGAGCGTGGGGAGCGTCTGATGGGCTTCGGGCATCGCATCTATAAGGTCCGCGACCCCCGCGCCGATGTGCTGGCGAAGGCGGCGGAGCGCCTGTTCCAGACGGATGCGGACCAGGCGCTCTATGCGCTGGCGCAGCATGTGGAGCAGACGGCCCTGCGGCTGCTCGAAGAGTACAAGCCGGGCCGGCATTTGAAGACGAACGTGGAGTTCTACACGGCGCTGCTGCTGCATGGCCTGGACCTGCCCACCGAGCTGTTTACGCCTACCTTCGCCATCGGGCGCGTGGCCGGATGGATCGCCCACTGCTTCGAGCAGCAGCGCCTCGACCGAATCATCCGGCCCCAGTCGGTCTATGTTGGGGAGCACCATCGGCAGTGGGTCCCCGTGCAGGCTCGTTGACCCTGGCCCATGTAGGAAGCGCTCCGGCTCACTCCTGGGTAGGCTCGATGGGCCGGGCACAGAACGTACCCGTCTGATGTGGCGCTTTGCGCCGCCCAGGGTCCGGCCCTCTGCGCATCCGCGCATTCACCCGCCTGGCGGACGCAACATGCAGATTGCTTCCGACAACGGGTTGACCTTGCGGTTTACTCCTGGGTAGGCTCGATGCTGAACACCTTGCCCTCCGGGTTCAGCATAAACGTCCACTGGATCGGGGTGGTTCCGAAGACCGCCCGGTAGCGATAGAGACGTCTGTTCCCCTCATCGCGGCGCTCCAGCAGGACGAAGGATTGCAGAGCGCCGAGCTTGCCGAGCATCTCCTGTCCGGCCCGCCGGATGAACTGGGTGAGTTGCTGCACCTCCGGAGCGAAGAGGGTAGCATCCGCTTTCCCCTGCTGGGCGTCCAATAGGATCTGCTTTAGGCGCGCGCTGACCTGCGGCTCCTTGTCCTCGATAGGCTTATCCTGGGCGAACGACAGGGCCGGAACATAGAGGGAGGCGATGTGGAGGGCCATCGGCTGGCTGGGAGCCGTGGTCTGGTTGCACAGGACGATTACCGTAAGCTTGTCGTCCAGGTCGTGCAGCAACGTGGTGTTGAAGGCCATTCCGCCTCCCTGGTGGCCTGCCATGCGATGGCCGCGGATATGGGAGAGTTCGTTGCCGAAACCATAGTTCACCTCCTCCCCGCTGTTGAGCCTGGCAGGCGCCCACATCTGCTGGAGCGTGCCGGGCTTGAGCAACCGATCCGAAGTGAGGGCGGCATCCCACCTGGCGAGATCCACCACATTGGAGAGAATGGCCCCCGCCGCCCACTTCCGGGTCGGGCTGATATAGATGGCGTTCTGGAGGACATTCTTCTTCCCGTGATAGCCCGTCACCACGGCAGGCAGCTTATCCGCGTTTTCAGCCAGCCAGTGGTAGCCAGAGGCCCGGTTCGGGATAATATCGGTCATATCGTTCATGCGGGTGGAGGTCATCCCGAGCGGTCGAAAGATACGCTCCTCCAGAAAGTCCGCGAATTTCATGCCGCTGACCTTCTCGATAATCAGGCCCAGCAGGTAGTAGTTGGAGTTGGAGTAGCGCCACCGGGTTCCCGGCGCAAACTGCAGCGGGCGTGCCTTCACCGGCTTGAGCAGCTCCTCCGGGGTGGCATCCTGGCGGGCATTCTCGAAGAAGGAGGGAGCGTCCGTATAGTCCATGATGCCGGAGGTGTGGGTCAGCAGGTGGCGCACCGTGACGGCGCTCCAGGCGTCGGGAATATCCGGAAGATAGTCGGCTACCTTTGCGTCGAGGCTGACTTTGCCCGCCTCGACGAGCATCAGGACGGCAGCAGCCGTAAACTGCTTGGAGACGGAGAGCAGTTCATACACCGTGTCCCTGGTGGCAGGGACCTCCAACTCCACATTCGCCAGGCCGTACCCCTTCGCAAAGACGACCTTCCCTTCCCGAACCACGGCGACCGAGACGCCTGGGATATGCCTCTGCTGCCTCTGCGCATTGACATACGCATCGATTTGCGCTTCGATTTTATCCGCCCGCGCCGACAGAAACCCGCCGAACATCATCAGAAGAAGCAAAACGGTCCACTCTGCTCTTTTCACACGAGAATCCTCCCATCAAAAGAACTTTGCTGCACAAAGCGATTCTGGCACAAGCGGGATCGGTATGTCAAGGCTTCGAAAAATATGCTAGAAGATTAGCATTCACTCTTGACAGGGCATCCATTTTATGCTAAACTTTTAGCACATTGTTCCTGAAAAGGAGACCCCGACGATGCCCCGTATGATCGGCACGGGCCTGAGCCGTCGTGAACGCGAAATTCTCGACATTCTGTACCGGCTAGGCAGAGCCTCCGCTGCTGAGGTGTTGGAGGCCCTGTCCGAACCGCCCTCCTACTCGTCCGTGCGCGCCCTGCTGCGCATCCTGGAGGAGAAAGGCCACCTCCGCCATGAGGAGGAGGGGAAACGCTATCTCTACTTGCCTACGCAGCCGCAGAGTACCGTGGCGCAGAACGCGCTCAAGAACGTGCTTCGGACATTTTTTGGAGGCAGAATGGAGAATGCCGTAAAGGCATTTCTCTCGGATACCGAGGCTGACCTCTCCAATGAAGAGCTGGATCGCATGGCGCAGCTTCTCGAAGAAGCGCGCAAGACCGAACGGGAGTGACCCCATGCAAGACGCCCTTACCGCGATTACGGCCCATCCCGGGCTAATGCTGATTCTGAACACCACGCTCAGAAGCCTGGTACTGTTTGCCTTAGTTGGAGCGATCTATCTCCTGATGCGCCGCGCCTCTGCGGCATCGCGCCATCTTATGCTGCTGGCAACTGTCGTCGGACTGCTGTGCCTGCCTGGCCTTTCGCTGGTGACGCCGCCATGGGAGGTATATTGGATGCCCTCGGCGGAGGGGGCGATGCCTGCCGCCGAGCAACCCGTGCCCACCCCTTCCGCTACGCTCCCGCCGGTCTCTACGCCCAGATCGACCCCCAAATCGTCCCTGCCCGCGCATCTAGGAGGCGTGGAGCCGGCAGCAGCTACCGTGCATCTAAAAGCTTCGGATGCGAGGGGAGCAGTGCTCACACCGCTGTCCGTTGCCGGCTGGCTGTTTGCGGTGTGGCTGACCGGCGCGCTCTTGTGCCTGGGATGCCGGCTATGGGACATGCGGTGGATGTGGCAGGTGACACGCCGGTATCCCAGCGTGACAGATGGGCCTGTGCTTGCAATGGTGCAGGAGTTGGAGCGCCGGACCGGGCTGCGCAGACGCATCCATTTGCGGCAAGCGACTGCCGAGGATACGCGCTTTCTGGTGCCCATGACCTGGGGATGCGTGAGGCCGACCCTGCTCTTGCCGAGCAACGCCCTGGAGAGCTGGCCGCATGCGCGCCTGCAGGCCGTGCTGCTTCATGAGATGGCGCATATCGCCCGACAGGACTGGCTGACCCACCTCCTGGCGCAATGTGTCTGCGCCCTCTATTGGTTTCATCCTCTGGTATGGCTGCTGACGCGGCAGATGCAGCGAGAAGCGGAACAGGCTTGCGACGACCGTGTGCTGCGGGCGGGCGTCAAAACCACGGATTACGCGGAATACCTGTTGGAGATCGTGCGCGCCATGAAGGGGGCCAAAGTTGCGGCGATGCCCGGTGGGGTGCAGGCCATGGCGTCATCGCAAAGCACCCTGCAGACACGGTTTTGCGCGATCCTCGATCCCCATCGGGATCGCTCCCCGATCACAGCAAGAGCGCTCTGTATCGTGCTGCTGGGGATGTGTCTGATCTTGATCCCCGCGGCCTCCCTCCATCTGGCGGCGGGCGCCGCGCCGGACGATGGCAACGCGCTGAACGGAGATGCGCGCCTGAACCAGAAGGTGGAGATCACTGCGGAGGGGATCCCTGTCGGCGATCTGCTGTCGCTCCTGTCAACGCGAACGGGCGTCAAGCTCAAAGCCGATTCCTATGTCGCCGACGACAAGGTGATCGTCTTCAACCCGGCCCGCCCCTTACGCGACGTGTTGACCGATCTTGCTTCTCTCTTTAATGATCGCTGGCAGTCCCATAAAGAGCGCAACGGAGAGATCACCTACCTGCTGCTGCGCGACATCCGGGCCAAGGCCTACGAGGATGGCCTGGGCAACAACCTTGCCAAAAAGATGATGGCGCAACTGGACGAGGCCGCTCACAAAGCGGATGCGAATCCCGCAGCGCTCGCCCATCAGCCGGAGGAAGCCCATCCTGCCTCCGACAAACGACGCGCCGTCGCACTCTATGCCTGTTTAAGCGCGGAGCAGCGCCAGCAACTCTTTACCACGGGACGGCTGAACCTCTCTTTCGAGCAGTTAACCCCGGAACAGCAGATCCAGGTCCGGAGTGTGTTCGACGTCATGGCGACAGAAGAGCAGGAGCAATTTCGAAGGGATAGAGAGGCTACGCCGCAACTGCTCGATGATACCAGCAAGCCCGAGGATGTCTTGAAAGGCGGGCTCCGTTTTGGCCTGCTCCTCTCCAACAGCCGATTGATCGCGCGCATCGGCAGCCATTTTACCATAGAGCTCTCCATAGACACTCCCGATACGCCGAGACTGCCGCTGCACGGAAACCCCTACAACGGGAACAAGCTCGCGACGGATGCCAGGTTGCCGGATGCCGAGCGCTCCCATGCGGCTGCCGGACAGGGCAAGTGGCCGGATATCCTCCACAAACTGGCGGAGGATACAGGCGTGCCCCTGATGGCGGACTACTATCGTACTCCGCTGATCGGAAACCCGGATATGTACCTGGCTCCTCCGAAGAAGGACGGACAGAAAGAGCAGAAAGAGACCGTTCAAGCGCTGGATCTCCTGTGTCGTCCGCATGGCTGTCTCTGGTGGACAAGTGGGAAGACGCTGCTGTTTCGCAACGGCAACTGGTATTCCCAACGTCAATACGAGGTTCCTGACCGCTGGATACTGGAAGTGAGTAAGCGGCTAAAAAAGTCGAACGCACAACCGGCGTACTCCGATATGGTGCTGCTTTCGGAGTTGACCCTCAAACAGATGCGCGGGCTCAACAGCATCCCGGAGCGCCCCGAGAACTCCCTTATCCGAAGCGCTGCCGATGAGTACTGGATGTCGGGTATCTCCCAACTGCTGGTGCTCCTGAAGAACTCCCAGAAGGCGACCACGGCTCCCTTGCTGTACCATAACCCGCGTGAGCCGTACCCCGAGGGGTTCATGGATAAGTTCACACTCACCGATGCCGATTGCGCGCCCGACCTTCTGCAGGCTTACCTGAGCGCACAAAACGACCTGCTCTACGCCCCGGATTATATCGGCCTTCATACGTATATGTTTCGCCCGCTGGATTCGCCGCAATCCGCTGCCAATGGCTATCAGTACGTGCCGGTGACGCTGGTCAGTATCATTGAGAAAAGGCAGGGGACTATTCTCGACTTTCTGATGCCGCTTTCGCTGCCGGACGACCGGCATGATAAGACCAGGATCACTCTGGCGCCCTGATTGGACAACCGTTTCGGCTCTGAGGCGCTCCGTGCGGAAAAAATAAGAGAAGGGAATTCCGGCGAAGGAAAGCGGCAGACAAAGGCTCACTGATTCTGCTATCATTACTCCAATAAAAGCTGGAGGAAGAACCATGACCCTGAGCCGCGAATTCATGCTGGAGCGGATGCTCGCCAGCGATAGAGCCTGGAACGGACGCTTCTTAACGGGGGTCCTTTCAACCGGTATCTACTGCCTGCCCTCCTGTACAGCCCGCAAGCCCAAGCCGGAAAACGTCCGCTTCTTCTTTACGGAGACGGAGGCGCAGTCCGCCGGCTTGCGGGCCTGCCGGCGGTGCCGTCCCAACGACTTTTACCGGGATTTCGACCCCGATTTCGAGCGCCTGACCGCCCTGACGGCGCAGATCGGGGAGGAGCCGGGCGCATTCGAGGGGGTGGAGAGCCTGGCGGAGAGTTCGGGGCTGGGCGTGACGAAGCTGCACGCGCTCTTTCGCCGCCACTACCATACCACGCCCGCCGTATATCTGAACCGCGCCCGCATAGCGGCAGCTTGCCGCCTGCTGACGGACCCCGCCGCTCCGACAGCCCTCGACGCGGCCGTCGCGGTGGGCTATGAGAGCCTCTCCGCCTTCAATGAGAACTTCCGCCGCTGGACCGGCCTCAGCCCCACCGAGTATCGCCGTTTGGGCGCGGAGTCGACGTTCGCCATCGCCCTGCCGCCCAACTATCGGCCCGAGTATCCACTGGGCCTGCAGGGGCGCGATGCCGAGAGCCGGACGGAGCGCGTCCAGGGCTGCTGCCTGACGAAAGCGATCCATCTGGACGAGCGCCCGGCGCTGCTGCACCTGGAGTTCTGCGGGGAGATCGCGCAGTGCCGGGTCGAGGCGGCCTCTACGGTGGGAGCAGAGGAGATGCGCGCCGCGCACGGGATCGCCCTCCGCCTGCTGAACCTCGCCAGCGATCCCGGCCCCTTCGAGCGGCGGCTGGAGGAGCAGGGCGACCTCTTCCGTCTGGTAGAGCGGCGGCAGGGGCTGCGTATCCCCCTGGCGGCGACGCTCTTCGAGGGGCTGGTCTGGAGCATCGTGGGGCAGCAGGTGAACCTGAGCTTCGCGGCGTCGTTGCGGCGTACCCTGGCGGAGCTGTGCGGGGAGCGGATAGATGATCGCTTCGTGGCGCACCCGACCCCGCAGCAGATCGCCCAACTCGACTACTCCGACCTGACGCCCCGGCAGTTCTCCCGGAGTAAGGCGGAGTATCTCATCGACACGGCCCGGCTCATCGCCTCCGGCGAACTGCCTCTGGAGACCTTCGCCGATGCGCCCGCCAGCCAGGTCGAGAAGCGCCTGCTGGCCCAGCGCGGCCTCGGTCCCTGGTCGGTGAACTACCTGATGCTCCGCTCCTGCGGCTTTGCGGACTGCGTTCCCGTCGGCGATTCGGGGTTGCGGGCCGCGCTGAAGCGCTTCTATGCGCTCGATACCGCTCCGGACGCCCCACAAACATTAGCTTTAATGGAGGCGTTTGCTCCCTTCCGGAGCCTCGCTACCTATCACCTCTGGTACTCTTTAGGAGAAGTCGAATGACCGTCTATACCCACCGTTTCGAGACGCCCTTCGGGGCGATGCTGGCCGCCGTCAATGCCGAGGGCGAGCTCACCTACCTGAACTTCTGCGAGGATACGCGCGATGCCGTCCCAACGCTGTCCGGGGTGGAGTGTATTCCCGATGCGGCGCGCTGCATGCCCGTGGTCACGCAACTGAACGAATACTTCTGCGGCGACCGGCAGGAGTTCGACCTGCCCCTGGCCCCTGCCGGCACCCCTTTCCAGAAAAAGGTCTGGCAGGAGCTGCAGCACATTCCTTATGGCGCTACCTGGAGCTATGGGCAACTGGCCGCAAAGCTCGGCAATCCCAACGCCTCCCGCGCCGTCGGGCGCGCCAACGCCACCAATCCCATCTCCGTCGTGGTGCCCTGCCATCGTGTCATCGGAACCAATGGCAAGCTGACCGGCTATGGGGGCGGCCTGCCCCGCAAAGAGCGCCTCCTCCGCCTGGAGCAGGAGCACCTGCCCGCCAACGCCGACAGGGGATAGCGCTCCTTACCCCATTCTGCCCGTCTCTCACACCTTGAGCAGCATGTTGGGAGTCTCTCCGCTGACACTCACCACGCGCCGAGAGACGGGCGGAATTTCGATCCACTGGACCCTGTTCGGGTCCAAATCCAGCATCGGCGGCTGATAGACCTGCCTTCCGGGGAATTCGGTAAACGATTGTCCTGATAAGGGGCTGTGCTCATGTATGTTCTCCATCACACGCATAAGTAGCCTGGTCTTCGCGGGTGAGGGTGCGCCGATAGCGAGCGAGACGCAGCGTCTCTTCTCGGTCGGGCATCTCCCGAAGCGTGGTCAGGTCGGCCTGAATGCGGGCATTCACCCGCCCGTAGCCCATCGGCAGCGAGAGCATTCCCGCCGCAGCCAGCAGCTCCTGGTAGTGGCTTAGCGCTCCCTTCAGTTTCCGCGGATTGACCGGGCGTGCGACCGGCAGGTGGGCCCGCGCCCAGGTCTCCACCTCCGCCAGCCACCAACTATCCCCCACCCGCTGATGCACAAACCGGTAGTAGATCGCCGCCTGCCAGGCCCGCGCCTCACAGGCAAACGCATCCTGCCCAAAGACCGGCAGGCCGAAGAAATCGGCCAGGGTCTCCGGCGTGATCCGAAACCGGTTCGTCAGCCACTCCCAGAGCCAGGCGTCACTGACAACCGGGGCAGGAGCGCGCGGGAGCGCTGGAGAAGGCTTCATAGCACCCACCGGCGCTTCCGGATGCAGAGCCTGCCCCCAATCCAGCAGATGGAACGGAAAGTCGAGCGTGAGCAGGTTCTTGCGTATCAGCCTGCCCATAGGCCGGAGCGCCTGCGCCTCGGCATCCGGACGAAAACGGGCCAGCGTCTCCGCAGGCAAGCGTTCACCCACGGCATCCAAATAAAGGAGTGGCGCGCCATCCCACAGCAGCGCGCGCTCCAACTCCGTCGTGCGAATTTCCACCTTCCGTCCCTCTCTCTGACGGCTTCCTTCTTGCAATCGTTTCGAACGCTCCAGTTCTTCTGCTCTCCCTGTTTTTCTCTGTGTTCCCTCTGTGTTCTCTGTGTCCTCTAGCGTAGCGGGTGGTGAAAATGGTTCAAAATGCAGCCGGGAGCCGCCCAGAAACCACAGATCCTCGATCCCGGCCTCCTGGTAGAGCCGGTGGCGTCGTCGCCATTCACGTGCGGACAGGTTGGCGCACTGGTACTCCAGGGCGAGGCGACGGGGTTTGCCCTGGAGGGAGGGGAGGATTGCCAGCACATCGGCGCGCTGGCCCGTCTCCGGCAGGTGGGCCTCGACGACAATCTCCGCAGCCGGCAGGCGGTCTCGCAGCCAGCGGGCCAGCAGGAGTTTCCCGGCGCGGTGCTCTTCCGTCTCCGGTTCCGTCTGCGGGAGGGTGCAGACCGCGCCGGGCAGGTGCGCGAAGTGGTGGGCGCGCACCGTGCCTGCATGGAGGACGACAGGCGCTCTGCAGCCGGGGCAGGTGAGCGCACGCGCGTCGGAGAGGCGCCGGAGTTCGTCCGGCGCCTCCAGACCGATGGTGACACGGCGTTTGCCGGCGAGGGCGGAGAGCAAGTTTTGTGCGGAGGCGGGTTTCATAGGCATCAACGGAACTTGGATGTTTTCCCTTCCATAGTGTAACATACAGGGAAGCTGATTTTTCCTGCCGGGTGTTGAAAACTCCCGGAAACAATCCCTGCAACAAGAAGGCCGCGTGGGAATACCCCTGAGAAGCGGCGCTAAGAATAAGAAGAGAAGCTATGTGGAGTGAGAAACAACTTGCCGAAGACCTGCGTGACCTCGGCCTGCCCGCCGGAGCGTCCGTGCTGGCGCATACTTCGCTGCGCGCGATCGGGCCGATAGAGAACGGCCCGAAGGGGCTGGTGCGAGCCTTTCGCGAGGCTCTGGGGCCGGAGGGCACGCTGATGGTCCCGACGTTCACCGGAGAGAGGCGCGACCCGGCGGAGCGCCCGGCCCCGCCGGAGACGCCCGAGGCGCTGGAGCGCGCCCGCGCTGCCGTGCCGGTCTTCGATGTAGATGCCAGTCCCTCCGATGTCCGCAATATGAGCGTCTTTACCGAAGCGGTGCGCCGACAGTCGGATGCCATGCGCAGCGCGCATCCCACCCTCTCGTTCGCGGCGATTGGGGCGAATGCCGCGCTTTTTACCCAGAATGTGCCTTTCCACTACCCGCTCGGCTCCGAAAGCCCGCCGGCGCGGCTGCACCAGGCGGATGGCTGGGTCCTGCTACTGGGGGTGGGGCAGGGGGCGAATACCTCGATCCACCTGGCGGAGATCTGGGCCAACGTGCCCTACATCCATCGCAACGCGCGGGTAAAGACAGGGCCGGAGGAGTGGACCACGATGCAGGGCAGCCCGGAGTGCAGCGCCGGCTTTCCGAAGATCGAGCCGGTGATGCGCCAGGCGCGGCTATTGCGCCGGGGCTATGTGGGCAATGCGCCCAGCATGTTGATGAAGCAGCGGGAATTGGTCTCGATGGCGGTCGCCATGCTGCAGGGACGGGGAGATTCGCTCCTCTGTGACAACCCGGAGTGCTACTGGTGCGCGCTGGCTCGCAAATATGCCGCCGAGACGCGCCCCTTCCTCGATGCGTAGCCTATGCCCAATCCGAGAGCGAACAACCTGCCAAAAACCGCCCCGGTACGGGTGGGCAAAATGCAAAAATCGTGGTACAATAGGCGGAGACCCATGAGAGAACCGATTGCAAATCTATTTGGCCTGAGCCACGCTCGGATGTCCCTGTAGAAAGGCCCCCACCGTGTCGTTAACGGAAACAGTGCGGGAGACGTCTCCCCTCACGCCGCCGCCGGCCTGGCAGCGCGCCCTGGATCGTGCAGAGAAGCAGATCGCACGGGGCAGTTATACCCAGGCGATCTCCAGCCTGGAGCGCGCCATTGCCGTGGGCGCGGACGGGTATACCTGTATCCTGCGGATCGCCGATGTCTATCGGACCCTGCGCCAGTGGCCGGATGTTTTTGCCGCCGCCGAGCAGGCGATTGCCCTGGCGCCCGCGCGCACAGCGGCCTATGAGATCTTAATGGAGGTCGCGCTGGAGGCGGGCGACCGCGACCGGGCCATGTCGGCCAGCATGGCGCTTATCAAGCTCGCACCCCGCCATATCCCCGCCTACAATACCCTGGGCACCGCCTATCTGCAGGTGGGAAACGTGGAGGCGGCCATGCGGATCGCCAAGACCCTGATCCGCCTCGATCCCGAAGCCCCCACCCACCACTTCAAAATGGCGCTGCTCTGCCAGCACCAGGGCGAGGTCGCCCTGGCCGTTCATGAGTTCATGCAGACCATTCGCCTGGCCCCCGAGAGCGCCCTCGCCGAAGCTGCCCGCGATGCCCTAGAGACCCTGGACATCTTCCAGTTGAACCAGATCGTCACCCTCGCCCTGGAAGACGCGGTCTTTCGGGCGAAACTCTCCCGCGACCCCGTCGAGGCTGCCATCGAGCGGGGGTACGCTCTGAGCGCGGCGGGCGATCACCTCCTCACCGAATTCTGCAGCGACACGCTGCCGGAGTTTCCCCCATCGCCCCGCACCCTGCGCTACAACTGAGGCGTCGGATGTGAACGGACCCACCCCCATTCCAGCACATGATCGCAAGCCCTCACGCCCGGCGGATGCGGCCCTGCAGGCCCTGCTGGAGCAAGCGCGAAAGGGCAAGCGCACCTTAATCATGGGGGTCCTCAACGTCACCCCCGATTCGTTCTCCGATGGCGGGCGCTTCAGCACGCCGGAGGCGGCGCTGGCGCATGCCGCGCGCATGGCCGAGGAGGGCGCGGACCTCCTGGACATCGGCGGTGAATCCACCCGCCCCTCCACCTTCACTTCCCAATCTCCCCTCTCGCCCGACGAGGAGCTACGCCGCATTCTGCCCGTTATCGCGGCGGTGAGCGCCCACCTGCCCCAGGTCCCCCTCTCGGTGGATACTTACAAGGCCGAGGTGGCCCGGCAGGCGGTGGAAGCGGGAGCGGCGATGGTGAACGACATCAGCGCCCTGCGAGCCGACCCCGAGATGGCCCGGACAGTCGCGGAACTCGGCGTGCCCGTCTGCCTGATGCACCTGCTGGGCCTGCCGATGGCGATCCCGCCGCACCCGACCTATACCGATGTCGTCGACGAAATAGGGGCGCACTTACGCCAACAGGTGGAGGTCGCGCGGGCGGCGGGTATCGAGTCGGAGAACATCGTGCTGGACCCCGGCTTCGGGTTCGGTAAGACCGTCTCTCACAACCTGGAGATCCTGCGCCGTTTGCGGGAGTTGACGGCGCTCGGCTATCCCCTGCTGGTAGGCACGTCGCGCAAATCGACCATCGGAACGGTGCTGGGGGGGCTGGCGCCCGATGCCCGGCTGGAGGGGACGGCGGCCACCGTCGCGCTCGCGATAGCCAATGGCGCGGCGATGGTGCGGGTCCACGACGTGAAGGCGATGGCGTTGGTTGCGCGGATGAGCGACGCCATTGTCCATGGTTGGCCGCCGGAGGGGGGAGCATGAGCGACGCCGTGCGCCTGGTCGAGGTCTTCTCCTCCCTGCAGGGCGAGGGCATCCTGGTGGGGCACCGCCAGGTCTTTGTGCGCACCTTCGGCTGTAACCTGCGCTGCTCCTACTGCGACAGCCCGGAGACGCTCAAGGAATCCGGTTCGCCACCCACCTGCCGTGTGGAGGAAGCCCCCGGAAGCTGGACCTTCCGGCGGGTCCCCAACCCGGTCCCCGCCGCCGACCTGACGGAGATCGTGCGCGGGTATCTGACCGAACCGCACCACTCGCTCTCCGTAACGGGCGGCGAGCCGCTGCTGCATGCGGAGTTTCTGGCGCGCTGGCTGCCCTCTATCCGCGCGTTGGGCCTGAAGGTCTTTATCGAGACGAACGGCCTCCTGCCCGACCATTTGAAGCGCATCCTGCCGCTGGTGGACTATGTCTCGATGGACTTCAAAGCCCCGACTGCCACGGGGGTCGCGCCGGAGGCGACCTGGGCGAAGCATCGGGAATTTCTGGCGGTGGCGCGGGCGGTGAATGTCTACGGCAAGTTCGTCGTCACGCCCGGCGCCACCGAGGCGGAGCTGGATGCCGTCATCGCCCTGATCCGGGAGGTGGACCCGTCCATCCCGCTCATCCTGCAGCCGGTGACCCCCTTCGGCTACGAGCCGCGCCCGGTCGAACCCGCTCGGATGATCGCCCTGCACGCCCGCGCCGCGCGCTGCCTGCAGGAGGTGCGTGTGATCCCCCAGACCCACAAGATGCTGCACTTGCTTTAACGGATTACAGGGCGGTCGCTCTACTTAGAAGTTAGAAGTGCTCTGCGCTATGCGGAGCTTGATCGACTCGATCTGCGTCTTGGCGGCAGCCACTTTCGACTCGGCCTCCAGCACTTGCGGCGCCAGGCCGGCCGCGTATCTCTGCTGGGCAAGCCGCAACAGCTCCTCATCGCGCTGCAGGTTCGCCTCCGCAACCTCCAGTTCCGCCTGCAGTCGCTTCTGCTCCCACTCCTTCGATGTGAGGCTGTGCCCGGCCTTGAGAATCTGCAACTGCTGCTCCAACATCTGGATCTGTGACTTGGTGGACTCCAGTTGCGCCTGAACTTCAATCGTGGCATCCACCGTCGCCACGCCCGCCTTGTACCGATCCTCCGCTACTTTCAACAGTTCCAACTGCACCTTGAGTTGTCTTTGAGCCGCCTGTATTTGCGCTTCCACCGCCGCCCGTTGCGCAGCAATTCTCCGCTCGGTGTTTGCCTTCTCGGCGGCTGCATTCGCCTTCTCCGCAGCGGAGTTCGCCCGGCCCTGTGTCTTCTGCTGCGCGCGCAGGCTCTGCAGTTCCTGGCGCAGTTTGGCGTTCTCCCTCATATTCTCATCCAGGCGCTTCTCCAGCGCCTCCAGGCGTTTGCGCAATGCAGCCACTTCGTCGCTCTGATCCTGCCCGGATTTCTTCTCATCCTGGAGGACGACCGGCTTCACACTCTCTGCCGAGGAGGAAGCTTTAGGCTCCGGCGTCGCCTGGCTCTGCGTTGCCTCTACCGAGGGCAGCGGAGCGATCCGCTTTGCGGGGACGGCCCCGACATGGAGCGCTGCGAACGGCAGACCGCACACCAGGGCTCCCAGCCAGATCAGGGCCGAGACCGAACGCTGCTGCCGTCTGCGCTGCAGCGGACGCGCGGCCAGAATAGCGCGCAGGCGCTGCTCTATCGGCGGGCGCGCCATACTCAGCGCCGCCGTGGGAAGAGAAGGGGATTCTTTCATGTTTCGTAGGACCTCCAGAAGCGTTGCCGCGTAGTGGGGCGGGGCGATGCCCGCCAGAAGCACACAATCGTCACAGGCCCGTTCGCACTCCTCACGCAGCCGGTGATCGGCCCACCAGACCAGCGGGTGGAACCAGTAGAGGGCGCAGGTGAGTTGGGAGAGCATCTGCGCCGGCCAGTCGAGACGGCGGATGTGCGCCATCTCATGCAGCAGGATCATTCTCAGGCGCTCCGCCGGCCAGTGGAGCATAGGGGCGGGCAGCAGCAGTACCGGGCGCAGGAGACCCCACATCACCGGAATGCCGGAGGCAGCCCCTTCCGGCGTCTGCAGCAGCAGGACCTCACTGCGAATGTCCAGCTCCACGCGGACCCCCGCCGCCAGCCGCAACACCTCCTCATTCACGACGGGCGCGCTCCGGCGTCGGCGGTTGCTCATGACAACCAGTCCCGCAATCACCCGCAGGAGCACGCCCGCACACCCCAACAACCAGAGCGCCAGTAGGCCCCACTTAAGCGCCTCCAGGCGCTCAAGTGGAGCGGCGGGGTGGAGCGGCGCTGGCGGCCTGGGAGAGAGCGTGCTCTGAAGCGGCTGCAGCGAGGCAGGCGGGAGGACGGCGCTCGACGGCGTCGGTTCTGCGGCAACGGGTGCAGCAGGCTCCGGGAATGGGACGTTCGCCTCCCGCACAGGTGGGGCCGGAGAGACGGGCGCCAGCGCCGGGGGAGGAGCGATAGCAGGTGAGGCCGCCGTCTGGGATGCCCGGAAGGGATACCCGCTCCACTGCAGGCCGGGCAGCAGCGCGGAGAGCAGCGGCAGCGTCGGCAGGAAGCACATGAGAAGGAGCAGCACAAGACGCCGCGAGGCCGCAGCGGAGCGCCGGAGCAGCAGCAGGCCGCCCCCTGCCAGAGCGCACAGCACACAACTCTTCAGGGCGATGTCCGCCAGTAGCTCCCAGGCGCGATCCAGGACTGCCGATGTCATTCCTCTACCTCTTCTTTTTTGGCCTGCTCGATCAACTCCGAGAGCCGCTCCAACTCCTCCGCCGAGAGGCGGGTGTCCGAAGTGGATAGCAGCGCGGTGACCACCCGCTCGACGCTGTTCTCGAAGAAGGTCTTTACCACCTGCGCCAGGGCGGCCTGGGCCACCTGCTGGCGTGGTTGGATCGGAGAGTAGATGAAGTACGCCCCCTGCTTCCGGTGCGTGAGGTGTTGCTTTTCCTCCAGAATACGTAAGAGGGTGCGCACTGTCGAGTAGCTGGGCGAGCCGGGCAGCGCCTCCTGGATCTCCAGCGCGGACGCCTGCCCGCGCTCGTAGACAATGTCCATGATCTGCCGTTCACGCCCGGTGAGCCGCTTGTCGGAAGGAGTATCCATAAGCCGGTGAGAATCCTTTCGGAAGGCGTTCGTTGCAAAGATGTTAAGATCTTAACACATGGTTCGGCGTTTGTCAATGCAAAATGCGAAGAAATTAACATTTTTTCACAGTGAACCTATTCTACACGACTGGGAACTAAGCCTATGGAGTAATGACCTTGCGTCACTCGGTGGGATCGACGCACCGATGCCGCTCCTCCGAGGTGGTGGGGAGCCGATGTTTGCGTTCCTGCGAGGAGGTGCCATGGAGAAACCGAAACGCGCTACGAAAGCCAAACTGTGGATCTGGTGGGTGATTGCGCTCCTGGCGGCGGGCGCAATCGCCGCGACGCTGCTGCATCCGCAATCGGAACGGATGCTCCTGGAACGGGCGAAGATCGTGGTTCCCGCCCCTCAGTTTAGTGGAGGTGACTATCAATGGCTCTCCAACTCCAATCTCCTGTTAGCGTGTTCCAGGATGGGGAGCGACAGGCCGCAGCAGGGCCTATTTTACCAGGATCTTGAGACGGGGCTACAAACCCGGGAGCCGACGCTTGAGGCGATCCTCTTCAAAGTCGAGTATCGGCGTCTGATGCCGCCGCAATATAGTCCACAAATATCGCCCGATGGGGCCTGGCTGCTCAGCGGGATCCTGCCAGAGCGTTTTTTCAACAAACCCGGAGCCTCCGGTTACTGCCTCTGCCGCACCGATGGAACCCTGGTGAGGCGACAGGAGATACACGACGGCTTCCTGGTGACACGCTGGCTGGCGGATGGTCGTCACTGGATCGAATTGTACGGCAGACGTATCGCCCCTGCCGGCCCGCCCAGAGCGCGGATCAACTGGAACTACGCCCCCGAACAGATCCAGGAGATCCGTGTCTACGACGTGGATACGCCGGGCCAATGGCGCTCGATCCCTATCGCTGCCTCCTCATCGCTCAGCCAGCCGAGTATCTCCTACACCCTCTTTGCTCTTACCGAAAACCACTTCTTGACCTGGGAACGAACGTCTACCCGCACGAACGATCAGGTCATTCTCCGGGAGCGTGACGCCAACTCCACCGTTCCTCTCCGCCAGTACACACTCACCGCGCCCGGTGGGCACAGGGTGACTCAGATCCTTTTTTCCCCTCATGGGGATCGGATCCTCTGGAAACTGTCGGAACGACGGCAGGCGAGTATCATCAGCCAGATGATCCAACAGGTAACACACAAGTTCAATGCGGGGACCGAGCGCGTCAGCCTCTGGGTGAGCCGCCTGGATGGCAGCGAGATGCATGAGATCGGCGGCGTCAATAATCCTACCCTACTGGAGCGCTCAGGCCCAATAGATCTGGAAACCGGAGAGTACTACTGGGGTCCTCCTATTCCCCGCCAACTCCGCTGGTCGCCGGACGGCAAGCGCATCAGCTTCACATACAACCGGGCGATCTGGACGGTACCGGCGGACTAATGGAGTGTAAAGCAGGATGCACGACAGCCGCCGAACTTCCTTTATACCCCCATTCCTGTCCTAAGATCGACGAGAAAATTCCAGTATTGAGGTTGAAAAACCACTTGTGGGCAAACTATTTGGTTCGTTCTAATGTATAATGGAGTGTATAACATAGTTTAGCCAATTGGTGGTATAAAGACGATTTCGGCAGGAGGGGATACCCCTCCTGCCGAGAGATGCCAGAAAGTTAGTCCTTTCTGGCGGATAATCGGCGCTTCCGTCGCTTCAGCCTCTTGTGAACGTACTCACAGAGGTAGAGCGTAGCGGAAATAAAACCGATTATCCCGAAGAGGAACATGAGCATGTTTCATGTTCTCCTTTCAGGACGCACGTATAGGTCGGACAACCTATACGCACGTGTATTTCGGCAAGCGTGGTGCAAACACGCTTGCCGATACCATTATTGTATATGGAATAGACACATAGCGAACGGTCTGATTCACGGGATGAATCAGACCGTTTTGTTCTGTCTGCCTCCTATTCTTATCCCTGGGAAGCTAGTGCGTCCCGTCCGTTCGTGCCAAGATACGGCAGTCCCGCATGGAGAATGCAGCAGGAAATTGGCTATTGGTAAAGAATAGAGAGAGAACGCTATTCTTGTTGAGGGAGCGCAAATGGCCTCACGACACCATCGCGGCGTGGCTCTGGCGCGCCTGTTTCAGATCGTTACGCTGATGTACGGCAGCGGCGGAAAGCTGACCCAGCAGGATTTCGCCGCCGTCTGCGGCTGTTCGGATCGGCAGGTTCGGCGCTACCTGCAGATGCTTCAGCAGGCGGAGGTTCCCATCGCACTGGATCGGCAGAGGGGGTATCATCTGCCGGAGGACTGGTCGCCGCTGCGCCTCTCGCTGACCTTCCAGGAAGTGCTCGCCCTGCTGATGGCGCGACAGGCAGCCATCGGGACGGAGATGCCGTTCGCCCACTCCGCGCAAACGGCTTTCGATAAGATCGCCGCCATGTTGCCGTCCTCGTTGCGGGATTGCCTGGAAGAAGACCAGACCATCGCCTACTACAGCCGGGGCAAGCGCAACTACGCCGGTGCGCCCTGGGGAATGTTGCTCTCAGCCATCCGCCGGAATGAGATCCTGGAGATGGACTACTACACTCTGGAGCGGGATGCTTGCTCAGAGGCGCAAACCATCGCCGCCTCTATACCGCCTAAAATAGTTCGCAGTTGTTGTGCGGGAGGATGGATCTATTCTATTTCGCGGTATATGGCGGCAGGCTGATTGGGATAGACTGCGAAAAGTATTACAAGAAAGATTCTGCAATACATTGCACATATCGGCGCATGATAGTATAATGAGTCCAAGCAGGCGGCAGAGCATTCAAAACGTTTGCATAAATCATAATCTCTCGGCTCAGACCCGGCCGGGAACTCTCCAATGTCGGAGGTCACTATGAATTGGATCAGTTTTTGTTTTGGATTGTTTGCAGGTATGGTCGTATCTCTCCTTGGTATGCTGATCTATCTTGGGTCCCAGCCAGTAGATACACTGCGGAACCGCTATATGCCAGATTCGTTTGAAACCGATAACGACCGGCAAGAAGAAGGTTCCCTCGATACTGCGGCCTATTGGCACAATAAGCGCATAGATCAAATCGCCATCAACAAGTCCACCAGACTTTGATATTCAACGAGGTTCTTTCCTCACTCTATGGAAGATCCCTGGCACTATTGGAGAGCCGACAGCTTACCATCGTATCGGAATGCGATGGTAAGCTGACCGACGTACATCGTATTCCTATTTTGGCAGGCTGACCGGGATGGACTGCGGAAATTGGAAGAAGTTCTCCGGGTCGTACCGTAGCTTAACCTCCACCAGGCGCTCCAGGTGCGGGCCGTAGTAGGCGCGGAGCGGGTCGTCCAGCGTGTCGTCCACGTAGTTCACATAGGCGCCCTGCGTGTAGGGCAGCATCGTCCGGCGGAAGCCGGTGATCCAGGCGATGTTCTTTGCGCCGTCTTCGGGCGCGGTCCAGTAGGCGTTGTACTGGACGATGAACTTGGCCTTCCGGTACCAGATGGCCGTGGCGTCGTCGGCCACAGACCCCGGCGCGCCGCCCGCGCCCAGCAACTGGATCATGGAGGGCTCCGTCGGGGGCGCGGAGAGCGCAGGCAGCGCCTCCAGGTTCGACTTCAGCAGGCCGATGGCCGTATCATCGAAGAGGGAGAAGGCGAACGAGGAGGTGGATTTGAAGATCTCATCGTCCCCATGCTTGTCCACCCGCCACTGGGGGTTCGTTGGGTCCACGCCCAGCATCACCCGCACCGCATCGATGTAGGGCAGCGCCTGGATGTTGACGACGATGGGACCGGTATCCGCCAGCATCGGGGCCAGCAGGTCGCCGATCTGCCCCAGTTCGCTGTCGTCCGCCGTGTACATCCCATACATATTGATCGGGCGGGGCATAGGATTCTGGGGCCAGATGCCGTAGAGCATCATCGAACTGGTGAGGCTGTCCGGGATCTGCTGCGCCCAGGGCTGCCACGCCTTCACGACCTGCGTGAAGCGATCCCACGACCAGTTGATGGTGTAGATGACGACGTTGCTGACCGGGTGAACCTTGAGCGTGAAGCGGGTCACGATACCGAAGTTGCCTCCTCCTCCTCCCCGGAGCGCCCAGAAGAGATCCGCGTTTTCGCTGTCGCTGGCCCGGACCAGCTCGCCGTGCGCGTTCACCAGCTCCACTTCCAGCACATTGTCGCAGGTGAGGCCGAACTTACGGGAGGTGGGGCCGAAGCCGCCCCCCAGCGCCAGCCCCGCCAGCCCCACGCTGGGGCCGGTCGCGCCCGGTATCGTCACGCCCACCTGGTCGAGCCGCTCGTAGAGGTCTAGCATGTCGATGCCTGCGCCGACAGTGGCGGTCTTCCGATCCGCGCTCACCTCCACTGTGTCCATCTCGCTCACATCGATGATGATGCCGCCCTTCACCAGCGAGGAGTAGCCCTCGTAGTTGTGGCGTCCGCTGCGCGCCCGCAGCGGGATCTGGTTCTCCCGCGACCACTTCACCGCGTGGATCACGTCGTGTGCGTTCTGGCAGAAGACCACCTTCAGCGGCGGGTTGGCGTCGTAGTCGGGCCAGAGGGCGAAGCCCCGTCGTGCGATGTCCCAGCCGGGGTCTCCCGGCTGGAGGATGCGCCCCGTAAGTTGCGTCATGGCAATGTTTCTCCTTTTCTTGTATCAGGTCATGCGTTTGAGGGTGATGATACTCTGCTCCATGGCAGAGAGGTTGTCGAACACCTGGGCGCGTTGATCGAGCGCCTTTAAACCCGGCAGCAGGAAGATACGCTCCAGCAGCGCTTCGAGACTGCCGATGGGACTGGTGAGCAGGTCGTGGATCCCCATGCCCCAGTTGATGCCCTGCATCGGCGACGGGACATTGTTCGCCACATCGGCAGCCGGCTGCGTGTAGGTGCCCATCGGCAGGGGGTCCTGATCGAAGTCGAAGCAGGTCGACCAGATGTCCGGCGCATACTGCCAGCGCGTGCCGAAGTTGGGGGTATTGAAGCTGCCGCCCCAGCGCATCTGGATGCTCTTCAGAATGGAGGTGTGGTCGAAGACTGTCTTACAGACATTGGTCGCCTGCCCATCCCTCTGACGAACGGGATAGGGGCTGATGACCAGGGCGGGCACGCGGAAGCCCAGTTGGTCATCCGTAAAGCCATTCTTATCCGTAAAGGGCGGCTGCCCGGCCTCCACCTCAAAGGCCGTGGGAGGCTCCACATGATCGTAGAAACCGCCGTTCTCATCATACAGCAGCACCAGCGCGGTCTTGGCCCAGCTCTCGCTATGAGTCAGCGCATCTACGATCAGGCCGATAAACTTCTGGCCCAACCGCACATCGTGCGACGGGTGGTCGTCCGCCAGGCTAAAGGCCGGGTCGATGATGCTCACCGTCGGCAGGGCGTCCTCCCGGCAGTCGTGGACGAAGTTGTCTATGCTGGTAAAGTTGCGGAAGGCGTGGAACGCCGCGAACTTGTACCAGAAGGCCAGGAAGGGCAGGTCGGAGAAGTAGCTCTTCCAGGTCCAGTTGTTGCCGGATACGGGGTCGCGGGTATCCTCCAGCACGTTATAGAGCGGCGTGGTCTCAAAGCCGGGGAAGGGGGGAAGCGTCTGCGTATCGTTGTCGTCATCCCGTACTCCCGAATGCAGATACTTACGGTTGGGCCAGGTGGAGCTGAGCAGGGAGCTGAACCAGTGGTCGCAGAGCGTAAAGCGATCCGCCAGCGCATAGAGCACCGGCAGAGTGGCGCGGGTGTAGTAGCCGACCGGGATATCGATCTGCGTGTTGGGGAACTTCTGCACAGCATCCGGGTTATTCGCCATCGTCTGTTGGTACTGCTTCACAAAGCCATCATTCAACCCGTTATCGTAATTATGGTGCTGGGGAACCCAGCCGTGGTCCGGATCGAGGTAGTTGCAATAGATGCCATCCGCAACCGCGAGGGGAACAGTATTTCCGTTCCCATCCAGGTTTCGGATGGGAACAGGAGCGCCGTTCTGATCCGGAAGCGTCATTCCCGCCTGAAGGCCCTCGACATCCGTGCGGCCCTCCACCAGCGAGAGGCTGCCCAGATAGTGATCGAACGAACGGTTCTCCATCATGAAAATAACAAGATGCTCGATTTTCTCCATTCCGTCTGGCATGTCTTCCTCCTTGTTTACTCTCCAACTTCATTGAGTTTGCCCAAATGACAACATGTATCAACCCGGCAAATCCATTTTACCCCAAGCCAACCCTGAATAACCCGGCGAACATTGCGGGCGGCTCAGGTCCGGCAGGATTTCTGCCGAAACAAATGGAACGGAATAGCAGTCATTAAGAGAGGGAGGAGAAGACATGGCGCAGCGAGCGGGGCGTGTGACCTGCCCCAAGTGTGGGGCGAACAATTTCGATACGGTGACTTCCTGCTGGAAGTGCGGGACGCAGATAGGGGCGGGCGGGACGGTCATGGCAGCCGCCCCGATGCCGGTCGTATCCGCCCCGAGTTATGTGGAGCGCGCACCGCAATCGCCACCCCCGTTGTCCTATGCGCCGGTCGCTCAGGCTGCCACCCCTACCGGGGATTCGCGTGTTGCGCGCCGCGCCGCCATCGCACTGGCTCTGACCATTCCCTGGATCGGCCTGCCGGTCGGCTGGATCTTCATGATGATCGAAGACAGCCGCAAGCAGTCCATCGGACGTGTCTGTGCGAACTGGAGCCTGGTCGCGCTGATTCCCCATATCGCTCTGATGGTATGGATGACGATGGCGACGGCCAGCTTCATGGAGACATTCGTCAAGCCCTTCCTTACCGGATATATGCGCGGGATATCCGGCGGCAGAGGCGCGGAGGGTTCGGACGGCACGAGCCTGCCGAACGGTGTGGGCCTGCCCAGAGGAAGCTCAGAGCCTTAACATACCGGGCCGTTCATGGCCAGCATCGTGTAGGGCAGGGGCACAAATAGGTCGCGCTTCGCGCATCCCAAATTCGCTTATTACGCGAATTTCCCCTGCCGATCTCCTGGCCGCACTGTCTCCTGCCGATGGATCCGTGCCGTTCACGGCCTGACCGGATCGAAAGATCCCTAAAGATGACGGCGGAAAACGCCATAATGGGACAAACCGGCATCCGATTCGCGCCGGTTGCTCCAGGGATTGAAGGGATTCGCAGAGGCCCTCGTGGTTTGCTGCCGAGGAGCGCTGGCCCGATGGCAATGAGAACTATTTCCACAACCGTTCCCATCCTGGCCGAAGTGGCGGATGGGGATTACCAAACGGATACCCCCGCCGGCTGCCCTATGGCGATATCGGAAGCGCAAGTCTCTACCACGCTGGCCCTGACCATGGCTCCGCCCGACTGCATCGTTCAGCCCACGGCGCTTGAAAAAACTTCCCAATTACGCGAACAACTGGCGCAGGAGCAGGCCGCGCACGCGCTGCAGCGCGCCAATGCAGAGCAGGCGCGGCGGGTCGCCGACTGCCTTCGCGCCTGCCATACCACGCTGCTGCACCACCTCCAGCAGCCCTGTTTCCAACTGGATCGCGACGGCAACATCACCCACTGGAACGCGGCGCTGGAGCGCTGGACCGGCCTTGCTTCCTCCCAGGCGATCGGCAAATCGCTCGCCGCCTGCTTTCCCGCTTCCCTCTGCACCCTCATCACGGATGCGATGCGTCTGTCCCTGGCCGCCGCCGAAACGCAAGAATCGACCACTTCCGTGCTCACCTTGCGGGGGCCGCTGCGCCTCTTGCCCGGACGCACCGCCGCCGAACTCTCCCTCGTCCCTCTCTATCGTGTACCCGGTGTGATTGAAGCGTTTGTGGTGCTCATGGTTGTGGCGTAAGGCAGGCAGAAAAAAGGCACCAGCCGGAAACGGATCGGCGGATGCCTGCCATCATATATGAAAGCGTTCGCATGGATGGACAAATGCTGTCTCGCGTAGGAAACCATCGTGGGTCATTTCTACTGGAGACAGATATAGGATACTGCAAATATCCCCGCCCCGCTATGAAATAAGTCACACTCCCGGTACTTTTTCCTATTTTGGACATCCTGGTTATTCTGCTTGATCTTCCGCAAAGTGCCTCAAACGGCCCCTTTGCGGGGTGGAACGGTCCGTTTTCTATGGAAGAACGCCCTTGTCGAAATGCATCGAATCTGGCCCCAAGTATTGGGCCGGTTTATATAAACAAGGGAGTGTGTATGAACGCGAGAGCATATTTGCGCTGTTTTGTGTTGTTATTTCTGCTTGTGCTGATCGCAGGCGGACAGGCGGTTTTCGCGCAGGGCGGATCGCCTCACCCCGCTCTGAACGCTGCAGCCGGAGAAATCGTCGTAGGCTTCCATCCGGCGGCGCAGGACGCCCAGATTGCGGATGATATCAATTCGGTCGGCGCTATCGCCGACGTCCAGCCCCGCATCGGCGCGTTTCGCCTCAAATTGCGTCCCGGCCTTTCCGTCCCCCAGGCGATCCAGAGCCTCTCGGGACACGCCGAAATCGCCTATGCAGAGCCGAACTATATGTATAGCGTCTCCTCGACGCCGAACGATACCTACTATGCCAACCAGTACGCGCTGCCGCTGACGCAGACGGACCATGCCTGGGATATATGGAACCCCTCCGCAACGGTAGTCATCGCCATTGTGGATACCGGGGTACAGACCAATCACCCCGACCTGGTCAATAAGATCTACAAGGATTCGACCGGCACGATTGTCGGCTACAACACGATCCTCAACAACACCAACTTCCAGGACGACAACTCCCACGGCACCCACTGCGCCGGCATCGCCGCCGCACAGGTCAATAACGGCACGGGCATCGCGGGGGTCGCGGGCTGGACGGGTTCCGGTTCGGATACGACCTACATCAAAATCATGCCCGTCAAGTGCATGGACGCCAGCGGCAGCGGCACGCTGGTGAATGTTGCCAACGCGATCGTCTGGGCCACCGACCATGGCGCGAACGTGATCAGCCTGAGCCTGGGCGCTCCCAGCAGCGCGACCACGCTCACCAACGCAACGGACTATGCCTGGAGCCACGGCTGCCTGGTGGTGGCGGCGGCGGGCAACTCCAGCCTCAATACGCCCTTCTATCCTGCGGCGGACACCAACGTGCTCTCCGTCGCCTCGACCGACAACACCGATACCCTCAGCTCGTTTTCCAACTATGGGACCTGGGTCAAGATCGCGGCCCCCGGCTCCAACATCTTTTCCACCCTGCCCGGCAGCACCTACGGCTACAAGAGCGGCACCTCGATGGCCACTCCCTTCGTTGCGGGCGTGGCAGCCCTGGTCTGGGCGCAAGCTCCCAATCTCACCAACCAGCAGCTCAACGATCTGCTGGTTACCAGCGTCGATCCCTATACGCCCTACACTGGACACACCATCGCCAATGGAGCGGGGCGCATCAACGTCTATCAGGCGCTTCAGTCCGCGTCGGCTCCCAGTTCGCCGGTTTTGAGCCGGGTCACCATCAATCCCAACGCGATCTATGGCGGCAGTACGGCCACCGGAACCGTGACCCTGACGGCGGCGGCCCCCATGGGCGGCGCGATCATCGCTCTGTCGAGCGCGGATACCAATGTCGCGACCGTGCCGGACACCGTGACCATTGCGGCGGGCAGCACCTCCGCCACCTTCACGATCACCGGCGGCGATGTGACTGCGACGACGAAGGTCACCATCACCGGAACCTACAATAACCTGAACAAATTCGCCTCCCTCACCGTCTCGCCGCTGCTGGCTTCGCTGTCGGTAGCGCCCAACTCGGTCAAAGGCGGCGTCTCCTCTACAGGAACGATCACGCTCAATGGCGCGGCCCCGAGCGGCGGCGTCAGCATCGCGCTCTCCAGCAGCGATAGCTCGGCCACCGTGCCCTCCAGCGTTACCATCGCGGCAGGCGCAAAGAGCGCGGCCTTCCATATCACCACCACGGCGGTAAGCGCCGATGTGCATGTTACGATCACGGCGAGTTACGCCGGGGTGAACGCGACGGCCCCCCTCGCGGTTCTCGCGCCGGCTCTGATGTCGCTTACACTCAACCCGACGATCGTGGCGGATGGCGCATCCAGTACAGGCACCGTCACTCTGGACAGCCCCGCCCCCACCGGTGGGATGAGCGTCACCCTGGCG
>DATGIG010000675.1:0-2491 GCA_035295825.1 Chthonomonadaceae bacterium
AATAGACGACGCGACCTTCCAGACGCAGGCTGCGACCGCCAAGGCGAACTGCCCGGTCTCCAAGGCCCTGGCCGGAACGGAGATCCATCTCAAAGCAACCCTGCTCTAAATCCGCGAAGAAGGCACAAAGGGCGCAGCAAGCAGCGCCCCTACAAAGAAGGGGCGACTTTTTTTCGCTGGCGAGGTTGCAAAGGGAACCCTCGTTCGTATATAATAGTGGGGCTGAATTTTGGTGAAAGGAGTTTAAGAAGATGAAAGAGGGGATTCACCCTAACTATACCACGACTACGGTCGTCTGCCAGTGCGGCAATACCTTCGAGACGCGTTCGACCCGCCAGAACATCCGCGTGGAGATCTGCTCCAACTGCCATCCGTTCTACACCGGCAAGCAGAAGATCGTGGACACCGAGGGCCGCGTCGAGAAGTTCCTGCAGAAGTACAAGATGGCGAAAAAGTAGGCGTGTATCATCGGCAATCCAAAACGGCGCGTTTTCTTTATGTCCGGCTCCCCGGAACGGACGAAGAAGACGCGCCGTTTGCGTATGTAGGATTATGTAGGATAAGGAAGCCGCATTTTCATCGAGACAGCGAATGCGCCGTGCATTTCGGATGCATCGGACTGTGCCCAGGGAGCGACTTCTACCGATAATGTGGGCAGGAGGCGGGAGCATGGAAGAACAGAGCGAAATGGTGGTCAACGCACCAAAGGGGGCCATCTTGCAGTATGGAGGGCAGGCAGTCATCGAGGGGGTGATGATGCGCAGTCCCCGCTACTTCGCTGTCGCCTGCCGCAAGCCCGACGGGGAGATCGTCGTTCAGTGCGAAGAGGTGGACAAGAGCATTATCGGGAAACTCAAGTGGCTCAATAAGCCCCTTCTGCGCGGCACCCTGGCCCTCATCGATGCCATGGCGCTCGGGACCCGCGCCCTGGCCTTCGCCTCCAACGTCCAGATGCAGGCGGAGCAGGCGATGCAGGGCACTCCGGACGCTCCTCCGACGGCGCGTCAGCAGGCCGAGGAGGAGATCAACGCCGTGGCGGCCTCCGCCGTGAACGGCCCGCCGGTCGTCGTGCCGGAGGAGATGCCCAGGAGCGGCAAGATCAACGACATCGCCATCGGAGGCACCATCGCCTTCAGCTTTATCTTCGGCATCGGGCTCTTTGTCTTGCTGCCCACCGTGCTGACCGGGCTTGGTCAGAAACTGGGCATCGCACACATAGACACCTCCGCCCACCGCTCACTCTGGCTCAACGTCTCGGACGGCCTGATCCGCATGGTGATCTTCTTCGGCTATATCGCGCTGATCTCCCGGATGCAGCAGATCCAGCGGGTCTTTCAGTACCATGGCGCGGAGCATAAGGCCATCAATACGCTGGAAGCCGGTCTGCCGCTCACCAACGCCAACTCCCTGGCCGCCTCCCGCATCCATCCCCGCTGCGGCACCAGTTTCATCTTCATCGTCCTGGTCATCAACCTGATCGTCTTTGCACTGATGCCGCGCCCGGAAAACACCTTCCTACGCATCTTGCTGCATGTCGCCGTCATTCCGCTGGTCGCGGGGGTCGCGTATGAGGTCATCAAGTTCGCGGGGAACTTCCGGCGCAATCCGCTCGTCATGGCCGTCTTCGCGCCCGGCATGGCGACGCAGTACCTGACCACCCGCGAACCGGACGCCTCCCAGGTCGAAGTCGCCCTCGCCTCGCTCTATGCGGTCCTCAAGGCGGAGGGCCACCTCCAGGCCGGCGTGCCCAACCCCGACGAGCCCGAAGCCGTCACCGCCTGAAGGTGGATTCCTGTCTTATTCGTATTGGACTTTGACGGGGCCGCCGGTTTCGAGGCTCTCGTTCGCAGCCAGGGTCACCAGGGTGGTGCGGACGCCATCTGCATGGGTGGACTTGATGCCGGAGCGGTCGCCGGTGTTGACGGCGTCGATGAAGGCGCGATCCTCCACGGTGAAGATGGTGTCGGGGTTGGTGATCTCCACATCGCCGCGAATGTCCTCGGTGCCCGGCTCACCGTTGCGCGCGATCTGGACGTGATGGCCCCAATCCACAAATCGCGCCGTGTGGCTCTGCGCCCAGACGTTCAGGAACACGCCGCCGCCCTGTTGCACCGAACAGGCCGCCATGATGTTGGCGATGCCGCCTCCCTCGAACTTCATCGCGACGACCATCGCGTCGTCGTTGGTGTAGTTCGGAACCAGGTTCGGGAGCTTCTTGTTGAAGCCGTTTGCGGCGTAGGCATAGACCTCCGTCACCTCTCCGCCGAGGTAGCGGGCCAGGTCCACGGTGTGGATGACCTGCTCGACGAACTGCCCGCCGCTCTTCTCCTTGATCGGCCACCACTGCCCGATGGGGTTCTTGGCGAAGTAGTCGCCATCGCGCATCAGGGGCGGGCCTCCGACCCAGGCGCCATCCAGCAGGATCGCCGGATCGTCTTTCAGCAGCGCCCGCACGCGGTTGATCGACCGCCGATAGCGGTTCATAAAGCCC
>DATGIG010000676.1:0-15296 GCA_035295825.1 Chthonomonadaceae bacterium
CTGACGGTCACGCCAGACACTGCGACTTGGGCTACCGTCAATAACCTGATCGTCGGCGCCGCTGTCCCCCCCACGACATCGGTCACTCCCGAACCCGGCACGATGGCGCTGCTCGTGGGTATGGGCGCGACGGGCCTGGTCGTTCTACGCCGACGCCGGAATACCAACCTGAAGTAAGAGCGCGCTTTGACTTCTAAGCGATAGGATTTCCTCAGGGGGCGTCTGTCACGTTGCGATGGCAGGCGCCCTCTGGGTTGTTACGGCGCGTCATAATGCCCCATGCAGCACGACCCGAGGCGCTTCGGCCCCACGTATGAGAGGTATTTGCGTCCCTGATGGGGGCGCTGCCGGGTGGTCATGGAGAAAAATTGCCTGTCGGGAGCGAAAGGGGCTTGACTCCAACCGAACAACGGCGTATACTTCAACCAGACGCCGAACATTTGTACAAGACCAATGCTCCTGTGCCCCATACAGACGGTCGCGACAGATCGCTTTCCAGGCGCATATCGATGCTCCTGACCCAGAGCACCATCGGATAGACGACGGATGTGTGGGTCGGATGAACTACGACCGCCCTCACACCTCCTTGAGCGTATTGCAATTCTGACTCCCCCAACTTCTACCTGCGGCAGATAGCCCAATTGCTGCTGCCGTTCCGTCAATCTGCTCTCGCAAGGCCGTATCCTTCATGCCTTGCAGCGCGATTCGTTCTCGGTTTGGGAACGGAAGGAGATGCATCCATGATCGCTCTCTGTAATACCGCGCGGCTCGCCGCCTCGCGCCGATCTCTTCCTGTGTATGCGTATCTCTGCGTTATCTTCGCTATGATTGTCTTTATGGCAGCGCCGGTACAGATGCCTTCAGCCTACGCACAACTGCTCTTGCCCTCTGGGGGCGGTAGAGACGCCCGACTGATCCCGTCGCCCAAGATGCCTGTCCCGCCGGATAAGGTGATGGTAAAACTGGCGCCGGGGGTCTCACCCGCCTTTCTGGCGATGCGCTACAATGCGGCGGTCGCCGCGGCGACGCCCGCCGCTCTCGATGGACGCGTCGCCGCACCGCAGGCCGTGGCTCCCGCCCTCACCTACCTCCGCTCCCATGCGGAGACGGGGTGGCATGTGCTGCGCTTCCAGGGAGTGACCCTCGAACAGATCCTTGCCGAACTAAAGCAGCAGCCGGGAGTGCTGCAGGTTCAGCCCGACTATCGCGTGAAACTGATGGTATCGCCGCCTCTGGCGCCGCCCAACGATACCTACTACGGCCAGCAGAACTGGCAGGACCTGGTGGTCGTCCTCTCTCAATTGGATACGGATAAAGCCTCCGCAATCGTGGATGACGTCGCCTACTGGGACTATACCTGGACGCTGGAGATCATCAATGCCCTGGATGCCTGGAACGTCTTTCCTGGAAAGTACTATACTGCCGCCGACCGTACCAAGAAGGGTGTGTATCTCCCCATGGCCGGCGTAATCGACACCGGGATCGATTTTACCCACCCCGATTTCAGCCTGACAGGCAACCCGAACGGTTCTCAGTTTACCTATGACTACACGGACGAGAGCACTCCGGACCCCAACAATGTTTTCGCCATCGCGACCCATGATACCGACGTGAAGAATGGCGGCCAGATCAATATCGGCCTCTCGCGCAGCTTTATTGACGGCGAGTATCCGGTAGACGCACTGGGCAACCCGAACTACGCCGCCGGCGATCCGAAGTGGGCCATTGACGGCTTCGGCCACGGTACCAGCGTCTCCGGCATCATCGCCGCGGCGGCGAACAAAGGGTACGGCATACCGGGACTTGCCTATTGCGCGCAGATCCTCATGATGAAGGCCATTGACAACAGTGGCAGCGGTACCGAGGATGAGATCGAGCAGGCCATGACCTATGCCGCCAACCACGGCTGCCTGGTAGTGAATATGAGCCTCGCGCTCGACAGTACCGACTACTCGCAGGCCATGCAGGATGCGGTGAACTACTGCTGGAAGAAAGGAACCCTGGTCGTCGCCGCCGCAGGCAACGACAACGATTCCGCCAACCCCACTCTGGGCGCAACGCGCCGCTTCCCGGCGAACTGTGAGCGGGTTCTGGCGGTGGCCGCCAGCGCGTTTGCTACACCCGGCAGCGACCATTCCAGCCCCGGCACCACGCTGCAGGGCGAACAGCCGGCCTCCTACAGCAACTTCGGCCCGAATATCGGGGTGGGCGCGCCGGGCGGGGATGTGACCTACTTCAACGACCCGACGGATACGCTCACCACCATCGGGGAGGATCCCGCACCAGAGTATGTGCTGCCGTTCACGCTCGCGCCCACCTACCTGGCCGCGCTCTCCGACCCGAACAATCCGGAAGGGGTCTACAACACCCTATTTCTCTACGGTATCAATCCCGACGGGAGCGTCCTCCACTATGGCGCGATCCCCGGCACCTCGCTCGCGACCCCGCATGTGGTCGGGCTCGCAGCGCTCTATGGGGCGAAGTTCTATGCCTCCCTCGCCGCAGCCCATAAAAAAGCCGTGCCTCCCACGCCCCAGCAGATGATCAACGCCATTGAGCGGGGCGCGGCGAATGAGGGCAGCCGCACAGATGGGGGCCTGAGCAGCCCGAGCGCCTGGGGGTATGGCCGGATCGACGCCGCGGCAACCCTGAACGAGCAGAATGCCCGGAACGCGACCGTGGGCGGGATTGTAGGGCAGGTGATCCTCGGCAGCACCATCCAACAGAATATACGCGTCACAGCGCAGCGTTCGCTTCGCGGACGGCCGGTGGTAGGGACCCGGATCTACACGGCAACCACCGGCCCGGATGGCGTCTTCCGCATTTCCAACCTCCCCTCCACGGATAAATCGCCGCAAACCTACTATGTGAGCGCGACCTATAATTACGTCGGCCCGAATGGGCGTGTCCTGGCGTTAATCAAGTTCCTGCCCAGTGTGGTGGTCGTGCCGGGATGCGACCAGCACGGGATCGACCTCGTCTTCTAGTAAGCACGCCTGCTTCGAAGAGGAAACATAAAACGCGAACGCCGGATACGAATTCGTATCCGGCGTTCGCGCGTGTCAGGAGGGGGATATGGGTTAGGGACCGCTCACGGGAGGAGTGGCCTGCCCATCACTGATGACGCGCTGGACCGTGCGGAGGCTGTGGTTGTTGTAGTCCGCCACCAGGATGGTCCCGCTGGCCTCCACAACCAGCCCGCGTGGGCCGGTGAACTTACCGGGAGAGCCGTCCAGCAGCCCCGCCGATGTGGTTCCCGCCAACGTCACCGACGTGCCCTGGGGATTGAGGCGTCGGATGAGGTTGTTGCTGTAGTCGGCGACATAGACGTTATGCGCCGTATCCACCGCAACGCCCGTCGGGTTGTTGAAGAGGGCGCCCGATCCCGTTCCGTCCGTGCTGCCGCTGGTTCCCTTGGTTCCGGCCAGCGTAGAGACGCTCACTGCATTGAAGCCGACCCGGGTCAGCACACGGATGGCATGGTTGCCGGTGTCCGCCACATAGACCTTGCCATCGGTATCCGCCACGATCCCTGCCGGAATGGGGCCGGAGGCATCGGAGATGAAGGTGAATTGGCCGGTGCGGCCAGGAAGGCCATCGGCGTTGCCGGGGGTGTTCGCCACACCGGCCAGCGTAAGGACATTGTAGGAGCTGGCGAGAGCGGGATCCCCGCCGACGTAGTTGATCCGCCGCACGGTGTCCGCCCCGGTGTCCGTTACATAGATCAAGCCGCCCGCATCTACGGTGATGGCCGCAGGGGTGTTGAAGGTCGCTACGTTGCCTGCCCCATTGGCGCTACCGGAGAGCGCTTGCTGCCCGGCAATCGTGGTGACATGAAGGGATCCGGTATCGTTGCTGATGCGCCGGATCACATGGTTGTTGGCATCGGCGACGAAGAGGCTGCCGTCCGGACCGGCGGCGATCCCGGAGGGGCGATTGAACTTTGCAGTGATGATATCGCCGTCCGCATAGCCCTGGACGCCTCCAATGAGCGTGCTGACGACGCCATTGTAGTCAATCACGCGGATCCGATGGTTGAACGTATCCGCGATGAAAGCGCGGAAGTTGCCATACTGGCTCAGGCGATTGGCGGGAAGCACGGCGACGCTGCTGGGCTGGGCGAATTCGGCGATTTTGCCGGGGCCATTCCCCGCACCCGCGATGCTGTCTCCGGCCAGGGTGGTGACATAAGAAGCGCCCACCGCAGGCAGGTTGACCAGGGTGGTATCGGCTTCGACATAGGCGGTGAAGGAGAAGCCGGCGATGCCCTGCGGCACAAAGAACTGGAGCTGCGCACTGCTCCCCTGCAGGTTCTTACCCCAGGCGACCGTCGCATTGGTCTTATTGGGGATCTCCGTGTCCCAGTTGACCAGGCGCACCGGCTCCGTTACCGTACTGGAAGCGCCGCCGCTGGTGAGCGCGCCGCTGGAGACGAGCATCTTGCGAATGCGCTGATTGGCCTGATCCGCGATATAGAGCGTGGCGGAGGGGCCGGTGGCGGCGACGGCGGTCAATCCCTTGGGGCTGGAGAACTTGGCAACGTTGCCGGCGCCATCCGCAAAGCCCGTGCCGGCATCGAGCGTGGTAACGGTGTAATTGCCCGCCTGAGTGGGCTCATTGCCGGAATAGGTAATCATGCGAACCAGGCCGCTTGTGGCGTCGGTGACAAAGAAGATGGGCGAACTGCCGGTGCCGGGCAGGGCTACGTTGGTAATACCGTAGGGCTGGTTAAACGTCGCGACGCTGCCCACGCCGTCCGCCGTGCCTGCCGTCCCGTTGCCCGCCACGGTGCTGACGACGAAGTTCGGGGTGGAGGGCACATCGATGCGGCGGATGGCATTGTTGCCGGCGTCCGCAACATAGAGGGTCTCCGCACCGAATTGGTCGATGACCAGGGTCAGGTCGCTCGGGCTGCTGAAGGCCGGGGCGCCGCCGGAGGAGTCGACAAATCCCGGTGTGCTCGATCCTGCGACAGTGGCCGTGGTATAGGAGGTCGGCTGGTCCAGCGGGCCGCCGGTATACTGGATCCAGCGGATGTCGTTCTGTTCGCTGACATAGATGTTGGAGGCGTCGCTATTGACGGCGATGCCGATCGGGGTGCTGAAGGTGGCTGCGTTCCCCAGGCCGTCGACATTGCCGGACATGCCCGCCGTTCCGGCAATCGTGGAGACGTGGCCGGTGGGGGTGATCCTCCGGATCACGTTGTTGATGCTATCGGCGACGAAGATATTGCCGGTGGCGTCCACGGCGATCTGTTGTGGTCCATCGAAGAGCGCCGCCGATCCGGCGCCGTCTGTGGAGCCGGGGAGGCCGGCGGTACCGGCAAAGGTGGTCACGGTGCCGTCGCCGGACATCTGCCGAATGGTATGGCTCTGCGTGTCCGCGATAAAGAAGGAGCCCTGGTTGGCGCCGCGCCCTGCGACGATGCCCTGCGGGTTGTTGAACTTGGCGGCTGCGCCGTAGCCATTCGTCGAGCCGGTTGCGCCGCTGCCCGCCACGGTACTCACGGCAACATTGCTCTGAATGATCGCCAGGTTGCTGTTGGAGATATTGCCGATGACCAGTCGGGCATTGGAGAGGTTGCCCTCGTTGGTGTTGTTGGTCAGGCTGATCGTGAGGACCCGCTTGCCGCTGTCACCTCCTACCGTCAGCAGGTCGGAACTGGTGAACGAGACCGCTCCGCCATTCAAGATGGCGCGTCCAGGCGCGTTGGGGTCGCTTACGGGGGTGATGGTTACCTTCCCCGTGGTGGTATTTACATCGAAACGAGCCAGAGATCCATGGCGTGTCGTCGGCAGTGGGGTTCCGCCCGTATTGCCGCCGCTGCGGAGCGCATTGCCTCCTCCCCCTCCACAACCGATGAGGATGGGAAGCGAGGCAAGGGCAAGATACCGGAGGCCACAATGCCGTAGGGATGTGTAACGCATAGCGCGTCTCTCCTTACCTGGAAAATAGTGTGCCGAAACTGGATGTTCCGCAAGGAACCGGGGTTAGGGATATCGCCGCTCTCATAGGGGTCGGCGCAGTGAACACAACAACCCGACGTCGGCATACATACGGTCGCGCAGCCTGGTCGAGCAGCCTGAAGGATAGTTCCGGCAGGAGCAAGCGGATTCCTCCGCCGCTGAAAATTATTTTCCAGCGTTTTTTCTTTTCACATGGATTTCATCTTTCTCCTGTATCCTATGCACAAGACGTACTGTGGAGAGGGGAATTCTCGGTCGGTCGGTTTCGTAGCCGGGAAGTTCGGAAGGACAAAGGCTCGCTCCTCTCTCCGAAGGTGCAAGGCAAGACAGGCGTGGATAGGCAGAAACGGGCGAGGATGTCTCGTCATGGAAACGCAACGTTGAGGAGATGGAACAGATGAAACAGCGAACAAGAGCGCGTTTACTGCGCGTGGCGGTATGTACCGCCGTGTTGGCGTTGGGCGGGATGGCAGCCCTGGCTCAGCCGCCGGGGGGACGTCCTGGCGGCGGTCCCGGCTTCGGACCTCCCGGAGGGCCAGGGGGACCCGGCGGGCCGGGAATGCGGGAACTGACGGCGGTCAATGTGCCGATTGGGGCGTTGGAGGGCGGTTTGAAGCTGACCGCGACCCAGAAGGATAAGATCAGCAAGATCCAGACCCAATTCCAGAAGGACCGGCAGGCGGCCATGCCGCGCTTCGGCGGGCCTGGCGGACCCGGAGGCCCTCCTCCCGGAGGAGGACCTGATGGACCGGGCGGACCACCGCCAGGAGGCGGTCCGGGAGGTGGACCTGGTGGGCCGCCTGACTTCGAGGCGATGCACGCGGCCATGGATAAGGTGCAGGGGCTGGAGCGGGATGCCAACAAGAAGATCGAGGCGCAGCTCACTTCCGATCAGAAGAGTGAATTGCCAGGGGTGATAAAGGACATCCAGACGCTGGGAGGCGCGGGGATCCCGGCGGAGGTGATCGGCGACCTCAAACTGACCGCCGACGAAAAGAAGCAGATCGCCGACATCGTCAAGCAATCTCGGGCCGATATGCAGGCCAAGCGGGAGGCGGCGCAACAGTCGGGTGACTTCGGCTCTCTCCGCGAGACGATGATGAACTCTCAGAAGGAGACCCATGACAAGGCGATGGCGGTTCTGACAGACGATCAGAAGGCGGTCGTGGAGAAGTACGCGAAGACGCATCCGCGCCCGGAAGGGGGACCGGGCCGCTTTGGACCTCCCGGCGGACCGGGTGGGTTCGGCGGGCCGCCTCCTGGAGAGGGACCGGGCGGACCGCCTCCGGGTGGGCCGCCGCCCGGCGATCCGGATAGGCTATAAGGGAAATACGCCAGGGTGACCGGGGATGATCCCTCCCCGGTCACTTTTTGGGGTCGGAGCAGTTGGGGCATTTGTCGGCCCAGGGGTGGCGACAGCGCCCTCGCTCCACGTCGTACAGATAGCGCGCCAGTTTGCGTACCCCCTCGGGGGTTCCCGCGTTGCGCAGTACCAACTGGCTTCTCAGGTTCCGCAGGCGCTGCCAGAGGGTCAGCTTCTTCTGCATTTTCATGGCGGTGAGATCGCCGAAGGCCAGGGCGGGGCGCAGGGCGCCGCAGCGGCTGCAGGGACGATAGAGCACCAACTGCCAGAGGATGCGGGTCTCATAGCCCCCGTCGAAGTGCTCGTAGTAGTGGCGGCGCACGCCGAACCAGAGGCCATCGATCTCTTCCGGGTTCTTGGTGGGGGTGACCAGGATGTCGAGCTTGGAGCGCAGCAGCGATTTGAGTTTATCCAGATCCTGCTGCTTGATCTGCGTTTCCAGCCATGCCTGCGCCTGGAGAGCGCGTTGCGGGGCTTCGATCTCCTCCTTCCGCAGCCGCTCCATCTCCTGCTGCAGGGTCTCCCACAGGCCGGTCTCCGACTCACTGTCGTCCGCTTTATCATGCTCCGCTTTGAAGAAGTTCGACCAGGCCATACGACTGCCCTCTTTAACCTCCGGCGCTCGCCGAAACGACATCGTGCGTAGGATCAGGGATCGTTTCCCCCAGGCGCTCGCGCATCTGCTCGAAAAAATGGGCCACCTGTCCGATGGAAATGGCCGTCACCATCTGGTCACGGAGGCGGGATGCGCCCGGATAGCCCTTGACATACAACGGCAGTTGGCCGCGCAGGTGGCGCACCGCGCGGTCCTCACCCTGGATATGAGCTAAGTCGCACACATGGGTGAGCGCCGCTTCGACCCGCTCCTCGTAGGTAGGCGGCGGCAAGAGCTCTCCTGTCCGCAGATAGTGTACCGTGTCGCGAATGATCCAGGGGTTGCCGATGGCCGCCCTGCCGATCATCACGCCGTCGCATCCGGTCTCCCGCAGCATGCGGACGGCGTCCTGGGGCGACTTGATGTCGCCGTTGCCGATGACCGGTTTCGTGACAGCCTGCTTGATGGCGGCGATCAGCTTCCAGTCGGCATCGCCCGTATGGCCCTGAACGGCATAGCGGGCATGGAGCGCAAACCCCGAAGCGCCGACCTCTTCCAGCTTCTTTGCCAATTCTGCCGTCGCAAAATGGCCGTAGTCCCAGCCCGCGCGCGTCTTCACCGTCACCGGGACGGAAGCAGCCTTCACAATCGCCTCCACCACGCGGCATGCCGCCGCCTCATCCTTCATCATGGCCGCGCCGCCGCCGGTCTTGCAGACCTTCGGAACCCAGCAGCCCATATTAATATCCAGGATGTCCGCGCCTTCGCCGACCGCGACCCGCGCCGCTTCCGCCATAATATTGGCGTCCGCGCCGAATAACTGCACGGCAAGCGGGCGCTGATCCTCTGTCACGTCGAACATGGTCATGGTGCGGGCGCTCTTGTAGTGGATGGCGGTGGTGCTGATCAGTTCGGTGACGACCAGGCCCGGCCCGCCGATGCGCTTGACCAGCCGCCGGTAGGAGCCGTTGGTCACATCGGCCATCGGAGCCAGTACCACCGGAGGGGCGATACGGATCGGTCCGATGGAGTAGGCATCCGGAATCCGGAAGAGGGCCGTCGGGGGTGTTTCCGGGAAGTTCGATTGTGGTGCGGCGGCAATCATGGTATCAGCCGATGTTCTTGGACGGCGGGCTCAGCCCGTGATGGGCAGCCAGACCTGCATCGGCCCGGACTCCCGGTTCGCCCAGGCATAGTAGGGGATGGCGGTGATGGCAACGGGGCGCCCTTCGGATTTCGCCTTGGAGGTGCGTGGCGCATAGAGCGCGCCCGACCAGCCTGTTAGATCGTGCGCGATGCCGTGTCCGCGCAGCACTGTCACGCCATCGAGCAGGTCAGGAACGAGGTCGGGTGTCATATCGGTGTAGCGCCTGAGATGGATATTCCAGACGTCGGCGTCGGCATGATCGGCCTGTTCCAGGCAGTAGATCAGCGGGCCGCGCTGGAGGGCCACGCGGCCCTGGTTGACCAGTACATAGGGGTGGCTCTCGATCTGCTGAACCGGCATGGGCAGCCTCAATTGGACGGTCTCGCCGACCTGGGGCATCGGAACGGATACATATCCTCCCGCTGCAGCGTGCACGATGGCGCCATGTCGCCAGTTATTCTGGATCGTGGCGCCTTCGGCCCAGCGGGGAATGCGGAGGGTGAGCGTCTGTGCGTCGCCGGTAGATCGCTCCACGGTGATAAACACGATGCCATTTCCGGGATACAGGGTCTGTTGGGTCAGCGTGACCTCGCCGCCGGAAGGGAGCGAGATCGTCGCCGTGCCGGACGCATAGAGGTGCACATAGACGCTGTTCTCGGCTACGCTGTAGAAGTAGCCGGGCAGGGAGGCCAGCAGACGGGCGATATTCGGCGGGCAGCAGGCGCATCCGAACCACTCCTGGCGGCGATGTTTGCCCCGATCCGACAGCGGGTTCTGATAGAAGTAGTGCGTGCCGTCCAGCGAGAGGCCAGGCAGGACCGCGTTATAGAGCGTGTGCTCCATCAGGTCGGCGTACTTCGTCTCACCGGTAAGGTGGAGCATCCGCCAGTTCCACATCACGCTTCCGATGGCGGCGCAGGTCTCGGTATAGGCGCGGTCGTTGGGCAGTTCATAGTCCGCCCCGAAGGCTTCGCCCTCCCAGCGGGAGCCCGCGCCGCCAGTGACATACATCTTGCGCTGCGTCAGGCTGGTCCAGAGGGCATCGAGCGTTGCGCGATAGGCCGGATCGCCCGTTTCGGCATAGACGTCCGCGCCGCCGCAGGCCAGGTAGAGATGGCGCACCGCATGCCCGACAAAATCCTGCTGCTCCAGGAAGGGGAGGTGGTCCTGATGGTAGGGGCTCCCTCCCAGCACCGGCGGCTTCTGTCCACGCGCCTCGACCATCCGCTGCGCCAGTTCCAGATAACGCGGTTCATGGACCTCCCGGTACAGTTCGACCAGCGCCATCTCCGCCTCTTCGTGGCCGCAGGCCGCATGCTTTCCCTCCGGGCCGAAGTGCGCGTAGAGGCAGTCGGCGAGGCGGCAGGCGACCGTGAGGAGGGTAGTCTTTCCGGTGGCCCGATGGTGCGCGACCGCCGCCTGCATGAGGTGCCCTGCGCAGTAGATCTCATGCATGTCTTTGAGGTTGGTGAACCGCTCCGGCGCCCGTTCAAACATATAGTAGGTGTTGAGGTAGCCGTCGGACTGCTGCGCGGCGGCGATCTCCGCGATGACCGCGTCCAGGTCGGCGTCCAGCTTCGGGTTGGGATGCGTTGCCAGGGAGTAGGCGGCGGCCTCCGCCCACTTATAGACATCGGAATCGTTGAAGAAGAGCCCCTGGAAGGGCGCCTGCTTCCTGCCCGAGGCCCGACGGAAATTATCGATGCGGCCCGTCTCCTTGCACTGGCGCAGTTGGGCGGGCAGCGTGATCTCCCGGTTGCGGCGGAGGCGCGGCTCCCAGAAGGTATCGTGTAGTTTTACCGCATTGACGGGGACGGGGCGCAGGACCGCGTGCGGGCTGCGCGTAAAATCCACCACCGGTCCGACGCGGTGCGTATTCTCGGCCATCTAGCGCTCCTCCCGGCTCTCGGCGACCATCCGGGTAAAGTAGGTATGGAGGCGGGTATCCTCGGTCAACTCCGGGTGAAATGCGGTGCCGAGCAGGGCGCCCTCCCGCACGCCGACGATCTTATCTTCAAACGAACCCAGGCGTTGCACTCCCTCCCCAACTCGGGTTACATAAGGAGCGCGGATAAAGACGCCGCGCACGGGTTCGGCCCGGGTTCCATCGAGCGCCAGGGGAATATCCGCCTCGAAGCTGTCCACTTGCCGCCCGAAGGCGTTGCGGGCGACCGTGACATCCATCAGGCCGAGCGTCGGCTGATCGGGTCGATCTTCGATCTCTTTCGCCAGCAGGATCAGTCCGGCGCAGGTTCCATAAATGGGCATGCCGGCGTGGGCGCGGGCGCGGATGGCTTCATCCAGCCCGTTGCGGTGCATCAGCTTGGAAATAGTAGTGCTTTCACCGCCGGGCAGGATCAGCCCATCTACCTGCTCCAACTGTTGCGGGGTGCGAACGGCCGTCGTGGATACGCCGACCTGCTCTTCCAGCATCTTACGGTGCGCGTCATAGTCCCCCTGTAGGGCCAGAATACCGATAACCGGTTTCTCCTTCTCTGTTCTACTCATGCCTCTCATTATACCATGTCACGTGAGGGGCAGGGAATGGCGGCCTGTTTCGATCACGTGGCTACGAAACGGAAGGATCGGAGCGGAGGACGCAAACAGATTGCACACCGGCTGCGTAGTACGAATCGAACCTTCGCTATTCCGGAACCCAATCCATTTCCATTCGGAGAGCCAGAATGCAGCATAGGGAAGACACATCTGCCGAAGCAGAGGAAGACCTCTATATCCTGGTCGCCCGCCTGCGTAGCCAGGACCCGCGTCGTAGGCGCAGGGCCAGGCGTCGGCTGCTGCGCGCCGGGAAAGCAGCTTTCGGCCCCCTGTCGGCGCTGCTGGAAGAGGAGGGGAGGATGCGCCGCGAACGTCGCATCCTGCGTTATAGCCTGGCCGCCCTCACCGTAGGTGGTTACTGCTGGTGGGCGATGCATCTGGCGCAACCGTCGTACTGGCCCTTCGCGCCCCTCCTATTGGTTCCTTTTGTCCTCGCCCTCTATCTCAAAGCGGCGTCACGCGCCCAGGTAGAAGCCGCGCAGATGCTGGCCGGCCTTGACGATGTTCGGTCGGTCGGTCCGCTGGCCGAAGCGCTGGAGTTTGTGGATCTCTGGCAGCTCTCCGGAACGGATCGGATCGCGACGGAGGCGCTCTGCCGGCTCTTGCCCCGGCTGGGGCCGGAGGATGGAAACCTGCTCAATACCCGTCAGCGCGACTGCCTCTATCACGTATTGAAGCTTCCCATGGCGACGCAACCCCAACTGATCCTCGCCATTCTGCGGACGCTGACCCGCATCGGCGACACGCGCGCGATGCCTGCGATTGCACGTCTGGCCGACATACAGCCCATGACTCTCGTCGGAAAGCAGATCGTGGAGGCGGCGCGTGAGAGCCTGGCGACGCTTCAGGCGCGCCTAGAGACCGAGCGCGCCCCAAAGATCCTCCTGCGCGCCTCCGACGGGGAGACACGCTCCGAACTCCTGCTGCATCCTGTAGAGAACCCCGAAACCAACCCCACTGAACTCCTCCGTCCGACAGATTCCAATTAAAGGATTTCTTTTAAAAAGCTTGTCCCGTGCTGGCCGGGAGGGAGGTGGAAGGCATCGCGGAGGGTGGCGGCGATGTCGGCGTAGGTGGCGCGGGCCTGGAGGTTCACGCCGGAACGGAGGTATGGGCCGAAGGCGAGCAGGAACGGGTATTCGCGGGAGTGATCGGTGGAGGGTGTGGTCGGATCGTTGCCGTGATCGGCGGTAATGAGCAGGAGGTCACCGGGGCGAAGCGCGGCCAGGAGCGGCGGCAACGCGGCGTCCCAGGCTTCCAGGGCCGTTGCCATTCCGCGCGGGTCGTTACGATGCCCGTAGAGCATGTCGAAGTCTTCCAAATTGGCGAAGATAAGCGCGCTGTCGTCGCTCTCTGCGGCCTGCTGGAGGGCGGCGATGTGGGCGGGGTTGTTGGTGGTGTGCGCCCAGGTGGAGATCCCACGCCCATTGAAGATCTCGTAGATCTTCCCGATGGCGTGCACGCTATGTCCGGCAGCCTGCAGCTCATCCAGAACGGTCGGCGGGGGAGTGACAGGGAAGTCCTTGCGGCGTTCGGTACGCTTATAGTTTCCTTCCGTGCCTTCAAAGGGGCGGCAGATCACCCGTCCGACTTCATGCGCGCCGGTGAGCAGGCGACGGGCGATCTCACAGATCGCATACTGACGCGCGATGGGGATGACGGCCTCGTGCATGGCAATCTGAAAGACGCTGTCCGCAGACGTATACACGATGGGATAGCCGGTGCGGACGTGTTCGCCCCCTAACTCCTGAATGATGACGGTCCCGGACGCCGCGTAATTGCCCAGCGTTCTGGTTCCGATTGCGGCCTCGAACGCCTGGATGATTTCGTGGGGAAACCCGTTGGGGTAGGTGGGGAACGGCCGTGGCAGCACCACCCCTGCGATCTCCCAGTGCCCGGTGATGGTATCCTTGCCCGGCGATGCTTCCCGCATCTTGCCATAGCACCCGCTAGGAGCGGGGTCCGGAGGAACCCCCAATATCTGCGTGACATGGCCCAGGCCCAACTTGCCCATATAGGGTAGGCACAACCCCCCGACGGCCTGTGCGGTATGCGCCAGGGTATTGCTGCCCACATCCCCATAGGCCGCTGCATCGGGCAACTCCCCGGCCCCCACGCCATCCAGAACCACAACGAAGACACGTTTTAATTGGGCTGTCATCGATTTTCCTATCGGTGTGTAGAATTAAGAGTATCTTACCAGATCGCGCGTCTCCCCCTGTCACAAGAGACGGATTTGCGTGTATAATAGGCGCGATACTTTCCACCATCCACATTAGGACAGGAACCCGCCGCCCGTGCAATTGAAGAAACTCCAACTCCTCGGCTTTAAGACCTTCGCAGACAAGACTGAGATCGAAATAGATACCGGTTTGACGGCTATCGTCGGCCCCAATGGGAGTGGTAAGTCGAATATAGTAGACGCTCTTCTTTGGGTGCTGGGCGAACAGAACCCGCGCCTGCTGCGCGGCAATACGTCTCAGGACGTGATTTTTTCCGGGACCGACAAACGCAAGCCCCTCGGCATGGCCGAGGTCCGTCTGACCGTGGATAACACGGATGGAACACTGCCCATCCAGTTTGCGGAAGTTACCGTTACGCGGAGGGTCTACCGCTCGGGTGAGAGCCAGTACCTGCTCAACGGGTCGCCCTGTCGGCTCAAAGATATCGTCGAACTATTTCTCGATACCGGGGTCGGCAAAGGAGCGTATGCCTTCGTCAGCCAGAGCGAGATCGATGCGGTCCTCTCCGCGAAGCCGGAGGATCGCCGCGAACTGTTTGAAGAGGCGGCGGGGATCAAGAAGTATCGGGTCAAGAAGAAGGAAGCCATGCGGAAGTTGGAATCCGCAGAGACGAACCTGAACCGTGTCCGGGACATCCTGCACGAGTTGGAGGGGCAGCGCGAGCCGATGGAGCGCCAGGCGCAGGCGGCGCGGCGCTATCTGCTGCTTCAGGAGCGGCTGCATGAGATCGAAGTCGGCCTGCTGGTCGCCGAGGTGCAGAAGGCGGACTATGAGCTGTATGCCGCCCGGCAGGAGCGCGAGGACGATCAGGCGAGCCTGCTCAAGTTCGACGCCGAGTTGGCACGGCTGGAGCGCACGGGGGCGGAGCATGGCGAACACCTGGCCCAGACCGAGAGCGAGATGGATGCGGCCCGCCTGACCCAGCAGAACGCCCTCTCTTTTGTCGAGCGGACCGAGAGCCAGTTGACCCTGATGACCGAGCGCAGTCAGGCCGCCCAGAAGAGCCATGAGCAGTTGGCGCTCGAACTCGCCGACATCGAAGATCGTATCCAGCGGCTGACGGATTCCATCGAACTGGATCGTTCGGAACGCACGGAGGTGGACGCTGAGGATTCCTCGCGTCGGGAGGAGTGGGCGGCCCAGAAGGCGACCCTGACGGAGTTGGAGGGAGCGGTCAGCGAGGCGTTGCGCGAATCCAATGCGCGCCAGAGCGAGCGGTCGCGGCTGGCGCAGGAGCGGGCCGGCCGGGAAGCCGCCCTGAAGGCGGCGACCGAACGCCTCGCCGACGCCCGGTTGCGGGCCGAGCGGCTGACAAGCGAAACGGAGGCGCTGGCGCATGCGTTGGCCGAGGCGGAGGCGCGGGAGCGGGCGGCGCAGAGCCTCCGCGATGAGCGCGCCGTGCAGCGCGAAGCGAAGGCACAGGAGC
>DATGIG010000677.1:0-2375 GCA_035295825.1 Chthonomonadaceae bacterium
CAATCATATCGAGACGAAGTTCAATCTGGGCTCCATGAACAAGATGTTTACGGCCGTAGCCATCGCCCAGTTGGCGCAGCAGGGGAAATTGGGCTTCGATGACCCCATCGGCAAATACCTTACCGACCTGCCGAATGCCGATATGGCGCATAAGGTGACGATCCATCACCTGCTCACGCACACCTCCGGCGTAGGCGACTACTTCAACGAGCGCTTCGACGAGGCTTCGCGCGCCCGATTCCGCGAGATCAAAGACTATCTGCCGCTCTTTGTGGATAGGCCGCTGGAGTTCGAGCCGGGCGCTCGATTCCGATACAGTAACGGAGGCTTTATGCTGCTCGGAGCGATCGTGGAGAAGGTCTCCGGGCAGAACTACTTCGATTACGTGCGGGAGCATATCTACAGGCCCGCTGGAATGACCCATACCGATGCGTACTCACTCGACCACGACACGCCCAACCTGGCTACCGGATATACGCGCATGGATGGCGACGATCTCCTCGGTAATGCCGGCCCGCGCAACAACATTTTCCTGCATGTGATGCGGGGAGGTCCGGCGGGCGGAGGCTACTCGACGGTGGAAGACCTGACGCGCTTCTCAGAAGCTCTGCTGGGCGGCAAGCTGCTCGACAAGAAATACGTTGATCTCCTGCTCACCGGGAAAGTGGAAGTGGGCAGGGAGCCGGGCGTGCGCTATGGGTATGGCTTTTTCACGCGAAATGAAAACGGCCAGCGCATCGTCGGGCACAGCGGTGGCTTCCCTGGTATCAGCAGCAATCTAGAAATCTATCTCGACAGCGGCTACACGGTCGCCGTCATGTCCAACTACGACCCGGGAACGGCAGAGCTCGTCTCCGGCTGGATTCACGACCGCCTGGGCAGCTAGTCTCCGGCCAGTCTGCTCGGGATCGATCCCGAGCAGACTGCGCGCCAGGAAGGAGATTGCGTATGGTTCGAGATGAAATCATCGAGACACCTGGCGGAAGCATTCAATTACGTCAGGCAGAACCTGAAGATTTGGAGGCGATCCTGGCTGTCTTCGATGCAACGCTCGCGTGGATGAATGCGCTGGGAAATGTGAAGCAGTGGGGAGTCACACCCTTCTCGCAGTTGCCTCAGATGGTCACGCGTTTTCGCAGGCATCTGGAGGAAGATACCGTCTTTGTGGCCGTGAAAGCGGGGGAGATTGTCGGCGCAATCGTCGTCACGTTTGCTCCCCCTCCGTACTGCTGGCAGGGCGCAGAGGAGCCGGCCGCGTATATCGAGCCCTTTGCGACCGCGCCGAGTCTACGCGGCGCCAAGGTCGGGCATCTCCTGCTTCAAAAAGCGGCTCAATATGCTCTCCAGCAGGGCCGGCAACGTCTCCGGCTGGACTGTTTTGCCGAAAACCCAGTGCTGCCTGCCTACTACGAAGGCGCAGGATTTGCTCCGCGCGGCGAGTTCGCCGTCGGCGACTGGCACGGCCGAATGTTCGAGAGGCTTCTGACGCCAGGCGACAGCATTCCCGGCTCGCATCCCTAGAAGACAACTCTGCGCAAATCGCTTATTCCAGAAGGGGAGGACACCATGCGTATTCTGGTTCTTGGAGGAACACTTTTCATCGGCCCGGCGGCGGTTCGCCGATTAGCTGCAAGCGGGCATGAGGTAGCCGTATTCCATCGCGGCAAATCCAATGCGCCTCTGCCAGACAACGTCCAGCATATTCACGGGGACCGCGCGCAGATGGGCGATTTTGCCGGGGACTTTCGCCGCTTTGCGCCGGAGGTCGTGGTGGACATGCGCGCCCTTACCGACCGGGACGGCCAGATGCTGCTGGAACTGTTTTCGGGAATGGCGCGCCGCCTGGTCGCTATCAGCAGCGTAGACGTGTACCGCGCTTACGACCGCCTCCGCAAAGCCGATCCCGGGCCGCCCGATCCCACGCCGCTGACCGAAGACTCTCCCTTGCGGGACCGCCTCTATCCGTATCGGGATATGGCCAAAAGCCCGGAGGAACTGTTCTACCACTATGACAAGATCCTGATGGAGCAAGCGGTCCAGAGCGCGCCGGACACCTTGCCCGCGTCCGTGCTGCGGCTGCCTATGGTCTATGGGCCAGGAGACTACCAGCACCGCCTGTTTCCCTACCTCAAGCGCATGGATGACGGCCGTCCGGCCATTCTGCTCTCGGAAGGAATGGCTTCCTGGCGCGGAGAGCGGGGGTATGTGGAGGATATGGGCGAGGCGATCTTCCTCTGTGCCGTCTCTGAGCAGGCGGCCGGCCGCACCTACCATGTCGCCCAGAAGCAGTCTATGACAGAAGCCGAGTGGGTGGAGCGAATTGGTGCCGCCGCCGGCTGGAAGGGAAAGATCGTCGCTCTGCCCGAAGCCCAGAT
>DATGIG010000678.1:0-5201 GCA_035295825.1 Chthonomonadaceae bacterium
CGACACATCCACGCGCCCGCCGTCTTTACGCACCCGCACGGTCTCAAAGGCCGCTACAAACTCGCCCTGCGCCAGGCGCTTCATGATGGCAGTCAGTTCGTCCCTCCGCTCCGGAGGCGTGAGCAGGGAGATCGACTGCCCGATGACTTCGGCGGCGGAATAGCCATAGAGCCGTTCGGCGCCCTGGTTCCAACTGGTGATGATCCCCGCAAGCGTCTTGCCGAGGATGGCGTCGTGAGAGGAGTTGACGATGGAGGCCAACTGGCGCTCACGGGCCTCCAGGGCCTCTTCGGTCCGCTTGCGCTCCAGGAATTGACCGACCTGGTTGCCGAGGATGGCGACTGTCTGCAGCATCTCGTTGTCCGGGGAGCGCAGTTCGCGGCTATAAAACTCGAGGATACCGAGGATACCGCTCTCGCCCCGGACCGGGAAGAGGAGGCCGGCGCGCAGGTGCGCTTCGACAGCGCTGCGCATCCGGGGGATACACATCCGGCTCTCCTGGGCGAGGATATTGGCGACCCACATGGCTTCGCCGCGCGCCCAGGTCTGGCCGGGCAGCCCCTCGCCAATGGAGAAGGTCAATTGCCGGGAGGCGGCTTCGAAATCCACGACATGGACGGCGGGCTGATGCCAGGTCGCAACGCAGCGCAGCACGCTCTCCTGCCGGTCCAGGCTCCAGAACGTCCCGGTCTCCCAGCGCAGCGCCTCTCCGATAGCCTGCAGCACGGCCGGGATGGCGTCTTCCCGATGGGCCGCCAGCACCTGGCTCACCTCATACTGGGCGCTCTGACGCCAGGTGGCGCGTTCGCGTTCGGTGATATCGCGGATAATGACCGTGTAGAGCTTCTCCTTGTCTACCACGGTCTGGGAGATGGTGGCCTCGATGGGAAACTCCTCGCCATCGGCGCGCAGCCCCACGAGGCGGCCCGGAGAGGACATGGTGCGGTTGGTGATCCCCGTCTTGCCGAAACTGCGAATATGGCCGGCATGGACTTTGCGGAAGCGTTCGGGGATAAAGCGGTCTATCGGCTGCCCCAGCGCCTCCGCGGCGGTGCAGCGAAACATCCGTTCGGCGGCCACGTTAAAGAACTGAATGCGCTGCTCGCTGTCAATGGAGAGGATGGCATCCATGGCGGATCCGAGGATGCCCGCCAGGCGGGCTTCGCTATGCTGCCTCTGCTCTTCCGCCCGTTTGAGTTCGGTGAGGATCTTTCTAAACTGGCTATTGGTCTCCTGCAATCCTTCGGCGCTCAGAAGTTGTTCGGCGATACGCTGATCGGCCAGTACCTGCAGTTCCTGGGTCCGCTGGCGCTCCGCCTTTCTCTGCTCCTCCAGCCGGATAAACTCGGTGACATCCTCCACGCGATGGAGGATAAACGCGATCTCGCCCTCCGCCCCCACGACGGGCGAATTGATCGGAGACCAGTAGCGCTCCTCAAAGCCGCCCCCCTCGCTGTCCGGACGTCGGATGTCGTACTTCTGGACCGCCATGGTGTGGGCGCGACCGTGCTCCAGCACGCTCTGCAGCGAGGCATTGAGATTGCTCACCCCGGTCGCGGTGGGATCCTCCGGGTTGTCCGGAAACACATCGAACAACCCACGCCCCAGGATCACCTCCCGTTCGGTCATGGTGGCGCGCAGGTAGGCGTTGCTGACGGCAATGATGGTATATTCCGGAGCATTGGGCAGCAGGACCAGATATAATCCCGGCAGGGCCTCAAAGAGAGCGCGAAAATCTATGGAGGGAAGCGGAGACGTTATTTGCGACATCGGCCTCTTCTTTCGTAAGTAATCCCATTTCTGATCCTATTGTATCCGTCGAACCACCGCCTGTCAAGCGATAGCGTGGACCCGATAAAATACCGCCTCCTGTCCCACTCCCACCCAAAATCCGCCAAAAAGGGGATGTCTTAGTCACCCCCCATTCGCTATAATGGGCTTGTTTGATCGCAAGGCAACAACTGCGGATCATTCAACCCCTGGAAGGGAGTAAGACAGCACATGTTAGGAGCCATGAACGCATTTGTGGACGAACTCTATCTCGCGGGCCAGTGTGTTCCCGCCGGCATCTATCGCGAAATCGGGACCGGGCGAGAAATCCGGCTGGAGGAGGAGGACATTCTTCCCGGCAGCCTGGATGGGCGGATTGCCGCCTACGTCTGCATTCGCTATACCTGGGGGCAGCATTTACAACGCTCCGCCGAACAGCAAAGTATGGAATACGGCCAACCCTGTTAGCCGCAAACGCTCCCCTTCCGCTAAATAGGAAATAGGGCTTTTGGCCCATGCCGGTTCCGCAAACAAGCAGTATCATGGAAATACGGAAGGAGGTGATCCGTATGTTCAAGAATATGAGGCGTTTCATTGGGAAAACGCTGGCGCTGGTCTGGGCCGCTTTCTGGGTCTTCTTCTTCGTCGCTTCGTCGCTATCCGAACCGTCCGGCCCCATAACCAAGGCGTTCGTGTGTCTCGGAGGAATAGGCTTTTTCCTGGGCAGCGCCCTGCTGGGATTGCGTTGGGATCGTGTCGGCGGGATGGTGCTGACGATGGAGGGGATAGGGCTCTTTGTTCTGAACTTTACCTACTTCCACAATCCGCCGGCAACCCGACTCTTCTTGCTGCTGACGCTGGCGATGCCGCCGCTCCTGGCGGGTATTCTGCTCTTGACGCCGCGTCCCCATCCACTGCCAAGGTAAGAGAGTGGAAACGGTCGGGTCACTATCCGCTTATTGCTCCTTCTCCCGCGCCTCCACAATCCGCCATTTCGCGGATGTGTTCCATCGCTTCTCCCTTTATAATGAGGGAAATTCTTGGAGGGTTGTGCGAGACGAGGAGAGATGATGGCGACACTATCGTTCTGGGGCGGTGTGGGTACGGTCACCGGGTCGAAGTACCTTATCGAGACGGATCAGAGCCGGGTTCTGGTGGACTGCGGGTTATTTCAAGGGCTGAAGGAGCTGCGCGAACGCAACTGGCAAGCGCCTCCGTTCGACTACAAGCGCCTCGACGCCGTCATTCTGACCCACGCGCATGTGGATCATACGGGCTATCTGCCCCGGTTGGTCAAGCAGGGCTTCCGGGGGCCGGTCTACTGCTCGCAGGGGACGGCGGCACTCCTGGAGATCCTGCTGCCCGACTGCGCCAGGCTCCAGGCGGAGGATGCGGACTATCGCAACCGCCATATGCTGACGCGCCATAAGCCGGCCCTGCCGCTCTATACCGAGCAGGATGCGGACGCCGCGTTGCGGCTGCTGCAGCCGATAGCGGACGATATTGAGAAGTCGGTGGCGAAGGACGTTCGGGTCCATCTCTCCAATGCCGGTCATATCCTTGGCGCGCGCTTTGCCCTGGTGGAGATCGAAAACGCCGGAGGCGAGGGGGAGGACCGGCATATCCTCTTTTCGGGCGACCTGGGACCGTATGACCGCCCGATCCTGCGCGACGTCGTGCCCCCGCCTGCCTGCGATTATCTGCTGGTCGAAGCGACTTATGGTGACCGCCTGCATGAAGCCGAAGATCCCAAGGAGAGGCTGGCGCGCCTTATCCGCATTGCTGCGAAGCGGCATGCACCGATCCTTATTCCCGCCTTCGCCATCGGACGCACCCAGGAACTGCTCTATCTCCTCCGTGAGCTGGAGGACGAAAAGCGCATCCCGGTCCTGCCGGTCTGCGTGGACTCGCCAATGGCGCTGGCGGCTACCAGGGTCTACCACAGCCTTCGCGAGGAGTATGACGAGGAGTATGCGCGCCTGCTCGCCGAAGGGCGTGACCCGCTCCGCACCCGCGCGATGGAGACCGTGTCTACCCGAGAAGATTCAAAGCGTTGGAATGACGCGGAGGGCGCGCGCATCCTCATCAGCGCGGCGGGGATGATGACGGGCGGTCGCGTCCTGCATCATGCGCAGCGCATTCTGCCCGATCCGGACGCGACTCTCATCTTCGCCGGCTTTCAAGCCGAAGGGACCACCGGAAGGCGTATCCTGGAGGGCGAGCGGGAGGTGAAGATCTACAAGCAGTGGGTCCCGGTGCGCTGCCATGTAGAGCGTATCGAGGGCTTTTCGGCCCATGCCGATTGGAAGGGCGTGCTGCGCTGGCTCGAAGGGATGCCGGCTGCTCCTCGCCGCGCCTATGTCACCCATGGAGAGCCCGAGGCTGCCGAGGCGATGCGGGAGCATATCGTCCAGCGCTTCGGGTGGGAAGTAGAGATACCGCAATACGGCGACCGGGTCACGCTGGCCTGACCCGTCAACCTGCCAGAAACCGCTCCACCACCGTATGCGCCGTCTCGGCAGCGGGCAGGCTGGTATCCAGGAGGACGAGATGGCCGGGCGTAGAGGCAGGGAGGCTCAGAGCTTCGAGGTCGGCATAGGTGCGGCGCTGCTGTTCGTAGACGCGCAGATCGGCATCGGAGACGCCGGGGGCGGATCGGCGCGCCCGCAGGCGCTGACGGATAAGAGAGTCGGGACAGCGACACCCCAGGACCCAGAACTCGGCCTCGTGAGATCGGGCGAGGCGGGAGGCGGCCTCGCGCTGCTGCGGGTCCAGAAACGTGGCGTCGAGGAGGACGTGCTCCCCGCGCTGGAGAATAGCGCCGGCGCGCTCAAGCAGCGCCGCATAAACCTCCGCCCGGCGAGCCGGCGTATACTGTTCTATTTCCAGCGGGGTGTCGGCGGCCATTCCGGCGCGCGCTTTGCGCACGGCATCCGAAGAGAGCAGAAAGGCGGGCAGGCGGCGGGCGACTTCCCCGGCCACGACCGACTTCCCCGAACCGGAAAATCCGACGGTTATCAGCAGGGCGGGCCGTGGACGGCGGCGCGCATAACAGCATGCAAGGTCGTAGGCCGCTGCCGCGAGGTCGCGCTGCTCCTGCCGTTCCGGTTCCGGGATCTCGCTCTCGCCGCCTGCGAGCAGCGCGATGTTGCCGCGCACGATGGCGCGATAGATCCGGTAAAACGGCAGGATCTGCGCCAACGACGCATCGTTCGTTGCGCGCGCATAGGTATTCAGCAGGCATTCACGCAGGTCCGCCCGTCCGGCCAGATCCAGATCCATGGCGAGATAGGCGATGTCGGCGGCGACATCTATGTAGCAGAAGGCGTCGTTGAATTCGATGCAGTCGAAAACCTGGATCCCGTCGTCGTACCGCGCGTCCAGGCAGATATTCTGGGTGCGCAGGTCGCCATGACAGTCCCGTATCCGGC
>DATGIG010000679.1:0-8801 GCA_035295825.1 Chthonomonadaceae bacterium
GATGCCGCAGTCCATGAGCGTCAGCAGGGTCCAGACCGTGTCCGTCCATCGTCCGGCGGGCCATGTGCCATCCGGACGCAGGCTCTCCAGGAACTGCGCGCCCCACCCCGTCTGTACGGTCCGCCGCCGCTCGGCCTCCCATATGTCTGCGGGCAGACCGGCGAGGTCGCGCATGGTCTGCCAGCGGATCACCGGGTCGCCCTCCATCAGCCAATCCAGCACACTCTCCCTTGCCGATAGCGTCTCCATCTCATGTCTCCCTGAACGGATCGAAAAGCCACAGATCTCAAAACCTATTTCCGGGAACGGCAGCCGGTTTCCTGTCTCCAAGGCGTTTCCTCGTGTCCCGGTATGCTATGTGAGGGCTGATCGCGCTTCGAGCTAAGGCGCTGCGTCCTTTCTATTCCAGAGCCAGGTTGCCGCAAAAAGGTTGCGCGTTACGCCCCGGCGCGCGATTTTGTTTGATCCTCCCGCCTCCTTTTCTCGCGCTTTTTGAACGCCGTCTCGTCAAAGTTAGGGCACAGGGCGGGGTACTTGGCGCGGTAGAGACCTCTCATCCGAAAAAGCGAGTTTTCAAGAAGATTTCTCCTATCTGGACACACATTTTTCGGCTCCTATAGGGGAGAAGCACGCTCTGGCTGTGATTGCTCTCTCGGGAAGAGAGCCTGGAAGGACGAGAAACATGCAATACCCACCGTTTCCCCATGTGTACAAACGAGGGCTCACCCTCGTCGAACTACTGGTTGTTATCGCAATCATTGCGGTATTGACAGCCATTCTCTTTCCCGTTTTTGGCCTGGTCAGGGCAAAAACCCGACAGGCGGATTGCCAGTCCAATTTCAAACAGATCGCCCTGGCATTCTCGCTCTACTGCCAGGATTACGATGAGACCCTGCCCCCTTGCATCAGCGGCAAGTTGAAGCTGGACGTTTCGCTGCTCTCCACACAACAGTCCGGCTCCTTCTGGCCCGAATTGGTGATGCCCTATGCCAAAAACTGGCAGATCCTCGCATGCCAACAGGACCCCAACGCCAACGACCGAGACTACCTGCAACAGGCCAAACTGCCCGCCAATACTACGGGATTGTTGCTGGAGAAAGCACGGGCGCTCTGTACCGACTTCGGCTATAACTATCACTACTTGTCCCCCAGCAACCAAGCTCATAACGTCTATGAAGGGGTGGCGCTGAGCGCGATCCGCCAGTCGGCTGCGACCATTCTGGGTACGGACTCCGCCCTCGCCCTGAACTATGAGGACAACGCAGGGTATGGCAATTATTATGTGTTTCCCCCCGACATATCCGGTTGGATGCTCACAGGCCCGCTCCGCTCCTATGGCTTTGTGGCTCCCCGACACTTCCATCGCGCGAACGTGGCCTTCGTGGATGGGCATGTCAAGGCCGAGACCATCGAAGCCCTGCTGCAAGGTTTTGATGTGGAGACGCAAAAAATTGCAGATCCCGTAGCCTATCTCTGGGATCTGCAATGACCTTCCAATCGCTCGGGCGCAGCGTGCTGCGCCCTATGAATCGGTGTGTATGCGGGCCTGTAGGGCCTCCGCCTTTCTCTGGAAGCCCTGGCGCTCCAGCACTTCAGGATTGAGCAGCCCGAAGGGCCGCTCACCCCGCAAAACGGATAGAATGGAGCGCACGGCGGACTCGCCGATGGCCTGGAAGCACTCGTCCGTCCAGCAGACCGCGTGGGGAGCGAGGAGGACGTTCTCCATCTGTAGGAGCGGATTGTCGGGGGCAGGCGGCTCCTGCTCGAAGACATCCAGCCCGGCTCCGGCGATCCGCCCGCCCTGCAGGGCGGCGATCAGGTCGGCCTCGTTCACGATGGGGCCTCGCGCGGCGTTGAAGAAGTAGGCGGTGGGTTTCATGAGGTCGAACAGCCGCTGATCGATCAGCCCCCGCGTCTCCTCGTTGAGCAGGCAGTGGAGGGAGACGTAGTCGGATTGGGCGAAGAGCGCCTCCAGCGTGGAGGCGCGCTGCGCCTGATGCTCCGCGAGCAGGGCATCCGAGACGAAGGGATCGTAGGCCAGGACCCGCATCCCGAACGGCGCGATCAGGCGGCGCAGTTCGCGCCCCGCCCCTCCGAAGCCGACGATGCCCAGGACCTTGCCCGCGATCTCCGTCCCCTGGTAGTAGGCGCGCTCGCTCCAGCGCCCCTCGCGCACCAGCCGATCCTTGGTGAAGAGCCGCCGGCTGAGCGCCAGCATCATCGCCAGGACCCCGCCCGCCACCGGCAGGTCGGTCGCGCCGGGGGTGATGGTGAGCAGCACATCGTTGGCAGTCAGGGCGGCCACATCGCACATGTCGTAACCCACCCCGAAGCGCGCGACGATCAGCAGGCGCTCCGCCCCCCCGGCAAAGGTCTCGGCCTTCCAGCCGGGGGTGAGGGAGAGGACCGCGTCGAGGGAGGCGATCTGTTCGGGCCGCATCGGGCTCTGATACTCCGCCAGGAAGGCGTATCGGCACCGGGGCTCGGCCTCCAGCAGGCCCAGCCCGATGTCCTTATAGGTCAGCTTGCCGCCCTCCGCGAGGAAGTCGCGGGTGATGCCGACCTGGAACGGGTCGCTCATTTTTGGGTGTCTCCTTTAGAACCAGAGGTTCAAGGGGGTTTTGTGGCCGAGGGCGTCGAGGTTCTCCCGGATGGCCCGGATGAGCAGGGACATGTCCGCGCCCAGGCCCACCATGCGGAAGCCCTGATCGCGGCGGCGCCGGGAATCCTCCACGCTACGGGCCATGACCCCGGCGGCGATGCCCTTCGCCTCGGCCTTCGCCCGCACCTCCAGAATGCGCTCCGCCACGCCGGGTCCCTCCCACTCCCCCAGGTACCCATACGAGGCGGACATATCGGCGGGGCCGAAGAAGATCGCCTCCAGGCCGGGAACCTCCAGAATGGCGTCGATGGCCTCGACGGCCCCGCGTGTCTCGATCAGGGGAATGATCAGGGTCTCCTCGTCGGCGCAGTCCAGGTAGTCTCGCGCCCCCAGGCCCCACTTGACGGCGCGGTCGCCGCTGACGCCCCGGATGCCGCGTGGGGGATAGCGCCCGTAGGAGAAGGCCGTCTCCACCTCCGCATGGCTGCGGGCGTAGGGGACGATGACCCCATGCGCGCCCATGTCGAGCGCCCGTTTGATGGCGCTCAACTCGATCCCCGGCACCCTCACCAGCGCCGCCGTCTCCGAGCCGCGCACTACACGGAGGTGGTTCATCACCTCATGGAAGTCCTGGTGGCCGTGCTCCATATCGATGCAGACCCAATCCAGGCCCAGAGTGACCGCGGCCTCCGTGATGGTGGGGGTCTCCACCGTAATCCAGAGGCCGTAGGTCGTCTCATGGTCCCGGAAGCGCTGACGCAAGCGATTTCGCATCTTCGCTCTCCTCCACGCGGCGGCTGAATGGAACCTACGTCAGCGGGCGGACGATGGACTGCGGGCGCAGGTAGTCCAGGAGCGTGTCCGGGCCGAGGACGCCGCCCCCAACGCCGCTCAGGTTGCAGCCGGCGTAAGGGACGCCGTGGGCGAAGATGTTGTGGGCGTTGATCCAGCTATTGCCCGCCACCATCGCCTCCGCCACCCGGTTGGCGCGCCCCAGGTCGGAGGTCCAGACGCTGTTGGCCAGGCCGTAGTGGGAGCGATTGACCAGGTCCACCGCCTCCGCCTCCTCGGAGAAGGGCATGACATAGGCGACCGGGCCGAAGATCTCGTCGCAGGCGCAGATATTGGTGGGCGCGCCTCCCAGGAGCGCGGGCTTGACGTAGTAGCCGCCCTCGTGGCCGGGCGCTGCCGTCGCGCCGCCCCGCAGCAGCACGTTCGCGCCCTCGCGCTCGCCCCGTTCGAGATAGCCCACCACCCGGCTCCGCTGCTTCTCGCTGATGACCGGCCCCATCTGCGTTTCGGGGTCCAGCCCGTGGCCGATCTTCGTGGCGGTCAATGCTGTCTTGGCGGCATCCACAAAGCGGTCCAGAATGCTCTCCTGGACGATCCATCGGGTAGCGGTGCAGCAGACCTGGCCGGAGTTCAGGGTGATGGCTCCGGCGAGAGCCTGGGCCGCCGCCGGGATGTCAATGTCCTGGAACAGCACGGCAGCGCCCTTGCCGCCCAGCTCCAGCTTGACCGGGACCAGGTTGCGCCCGCACGATTCGGCGATGAGGCGTCCCACCTCCGGCGAGCCGGTGAAGGACATCCGGTTGATACCGGGATGGTGCGCCAGCGCCGCTCCGGCGGTCTCGCCGTAACCCGTCACCACATTGATGACGCCGTTGGGCACGCCCGCCTCCTGGGCCAGTTGGCAGAAGTAGAGTGTAGAGAGGGAGGCATCTTCCGGCGGCTTGATGACGACGGTGTTGCCCGTCGCCAGGGCGGGCGAGATGCCCCAGCCGACCAGCAGCAGCGGGAAGTTCCAGGGGATGATAAAGGCGCAGACGCCGTAGGGCACCCGGATGGAGCGGGCGTCGTAGCCGGAGACGGCAATGGGCTCCGCGCGGCGGGTGTGGACCGCCAGGTCGGCGTAGTAGCGCAGGGTCTGGGCCACATTGGGAATGTCGCCCCCGGTCGCCTGCGCCAGCGGCTTGCCCACATCGAGGGATTCGATCTGCGCCAGGATGTCGCGGTGTCTGTCCACCAGGTCCGCCAGGCGGTGCAGGATCACGGCCCGGTCGTTGACGGGCATGGTCGCCCAGCCGCTCTTGCGGAAGGCTTGCTGCGCCGCCGCCACGGCCAGATCTACATCGGCGGCATCGCCTGCCGCGTGGTGCGCGATCACCTGGCCGTCGCCAGGATCACGCGCCTCAAAGGTCTGTCCACTCTTTGCGTTCACCCACTCGCCGCCGATAAAGAGCCGCTTGGGCTGCGAGGAGAGGAACTCTTGCACCGCTGTGTGCAGAGATTTCATGGTGTTTGTCCTTTCCATTACCCAGATTCTTACGCTCCCTGAAGGATACTCCGGCTCAGTTTCCGCGCCGCAGGATGGATTCCCTCCTTCTATTGAAAATGAGATTCTCACTGAGGGTTGTGGTAAGACTGTCTGTGCCTCGATTACGCCGGATCGCCCACTGCGTGGAGGATCCGGCGCACTCTACGTCTTCTTGAGCGTGGTCAGCTATTGTGACGAATGATCTCCTCGATGAACCCCGGTGTGTTCGTTGCGAAATCCATCGGCAGCACCCCGAGGCAGCGACTCGGGTCGATTCCCTGGATGTACGCGAAGATATCGGGGTTCATCGCTTCCGCGTTTCGGCCGGGAGTCGCCCCGCCATGTGCGTAACTGAGGAAGTTGAGTACGATTTGGCCGCTCATAGGCGCCGGCAACCAGGCCTTGATGGCAGTCTTCTTGTCGCTCTCCCAGGCGTTCCAGTAATTCTGGGTCTGGAAGTAGTTGTTCGACGAAATACCATTGATGTTAAAGCCGTTAAATGGGATGCCCTTGTTCGTAAGCCACCCCCCGTTCGTCGGGTTCGAGGGATCGAAGGCATTTGGGTCGTACGCGCGTATCAGGACAATGCGCCCCCTGGCTTCCTCGACCGTCGGGATGCGCTCATCGAAAAACCAGTAGTTCTCGTACCCTTGCACCACCGAATCGAACCGGTCCACGAAATCCTGATTCGACGCTGTGGAATACTCCTGCTGGATGTTCATCAGAACGACCTCGCTAGGGTTGGCCATTAGGAAATCAATGACCTGCGTCTGGACCTCCGCGAGAGTGATGTTCTGGTCGTACCCGCCGTGTGTGATTTCGAACTTCTTGCCATCCACCTCGTAGGTAGGTCGGATGTCAAGAAACCGGATCCCATTGAGCAGTTGGTCTGGGATGCTCAGCCACTGACACTGAGTGTAACCGGCGGTCGCATGATCATAGAGTGCGCACGACTCGTGCGTACCGGGGATGCTGAGTGCTGATAACGACTGTGATTGGGTGACGGATGCCATCCAGTTGTTGAGGCTCATGTTCGCTCTTGTCTCCTTCTCTCGCCTTGCTCGGAGTAATGGTTCGAGGCGAGCGGTGCTTCATGATGGAGTGAGGATATGGCAATTCGCCATATCGTTGAGTGATGGGTCGAGTTTACAGGCGTGTTTGAGACCATCGGGTTCCTCACGATTACTGGGGTCAACAGGCTGCTGCCGCTCTCTCCGAGTGTGCCATGCGGTCCATCCTGGTGATAACCCTATCTTAACAGGCTAACGTCGTCAAAACTGTCGTCAAATGGGCAGGAAAAACGTCGTACAGGGAGAATATTCAGGAAATATGTCTGCAAGGAGCGCCTGGAAGCGAAACCTCCGATGCCCGTCCCCCCGCTCACTATCCAACTATTTGGCCCTCTCCACGTTCGGGTGCAGGACCAACCGATGCCACGCGTGCGAACCCGCTCCGTCGAATGGCTGCTGGCGCTGCTGGCGCTGCGACATGGTCGCACGGTAGACCGCTCCTGGCTGGCCGGCACGCTCTGGCCTGACAGCGAGGAGAGCCAGGCCCTGCATAACCTGCGCGACATCCTGGTGCATCTGCGCAAGGCGTTGGGCAGCGAGGGCGTGCGTGTTCAATCGCCCACCCGAGATACGCTCACCCTCGATCTGGAAGGGGCGGAGGTGGATGTGGTGCGCTTCGACCGGGCGATGAAGGTGGGAGAGGAAGAGGCGTTGCGCAGCGCGGTGCAAGTCTACACCGGTCCCCTGTTGGAAGGCTGCCTGGAGGAGTGGGTCTTTGCCGAGCGCGCTTCCCGCGAACAGGCATGCTTGCGCGCTTTGGAGACGCTGGCAGACGCGGCGGAGCAGCGCCAGGAGTATGCGGAGGCGCTGGCGCTGCTGAACCGCGCGAAGGGAATGGATGCGCTACACGACAGCGCCCGGCGCGGCTTGATGCGGGTTCTGGCGGCCAGCGGGGACACGCCTGCCGCCCTCTCCTCCTATCGGGAGTATCGGGTTCTGCTGCGTGAGGAGATGAACGTCGAGCCGGATGCGGAGACCGTTCGGCTCTACCAGCAGATCCGCCAACAGGCCGGACAGCCCGTGCAGCGTATTGCCCCACCGCCGGAAGCGCGCCCGTCGTCCGCTTCCTCCCCGGCTTCTTCCTCTCCTCTCTCGGGGCTTCCCCATCAACTCACGGCGCTCATCGGAAGAGAGCAGGAGGCGCGCGATATTGCCGATGCGCTCTCCCGCTCGCGCCTGGTGACGCTGGTCGGCGGGGGAGGAGTGGGCAAGACACGCCTCGGCATCGAGGTTGCCAGGGACCGGATTTCCCATTCGGCACAGAGGGCAGCCTTCGTGGAACTGGCCTCGCTATCGGATCCGGCCCTGCTTCCCACTTTCGTCGCGTCCGCTCTGGGGATCCGGGAGATAGCATCCCCGGAACCGGCGGCTCCGACCCAGGCGCTCATAGGGTGGCTCCATACCTACAAAGATCTCCTGGTTCTGGATAACTGCGAGCATCTGATCGAGGCGGCGGCGCTGCTGGCGCAGACCCTGCTGGAGGGTTGTCCCGATCTGCATATCCTGGCCACCAGCCGCCAGCGGTTGGGGCTGATGGGTGAGGTCGTCTGGCGCGTTCCATCACTGCCGGTTCCTGAGGTGGAGACGTTACCCGTTGACCCGATGGACGCCGTTGCCGCCGCCCTCACCTTCCCGGCGATCCGGCTGTTTGTGGAGCGCGCCGCCTCCGCCCAGATGGGTTTCCAACTGACGCGTCGCGAGGAGGTGGAGGCGGTCTGCCGCATTTGCCGCCGGTTGGACGGCATCCCTCTGGCGATCGAGCTGGCCGCGGCGCGGGTGGCATCCCTCACGGTCGGCGACATCCACGCCAGACTGGACCAGCGGTTCCGACTTCTGACGGGCGGCTCACGCGCCGCCCTTCCCCGCCAGCAGACGCTTCGCTCCCTCATTGATTGGAGTTACGATCTTCTGAATGCAGCCGAGCAGGCGCTGCTCTGTCGGCTGTCGGTCTTCGCCGGAGGTTGGACGCTGGAGGCAGCGGAGGCGGTGTGTGCGGGCGGCCCTGTGGAGGAGTGGGAGACACTGGACCTGCTGAGCAGCCTCATAGATAAGAGCCTGGTGGTGGCGGAGACATCGAACTCCAACAGGCGCTACCGCCTGCTGGAGACGGTGCGACAGTATGCGCGGGATCGTCTGTGGGAAGACGGATCGGAGCCGAACTGGAGAAACCGACACCTCGCCTTCTTCCTGGCATTGGCGGAGGAGGCGAAGTCGTACTTGACCGGTGCGAACCAGCAACAGTGGCTGGAGCGGCTGGAGATGGAGCATGATAACCTGCGTCAGGGACTGACCTACTGCCTGGAAGAACCGGCAGAGAGCGAGGCGGGTTTGCGGTTGGCGGGATCCTTGCAGCTTTTCTGGCTGGTGCGGGGATATTACTCGGAGGGCCGAGAATACCTTGCCGCGCTTCTGGCCCATCCCTCTGCGCAAGAACGGACCCGAGCCAGAGCAGACGCCCTCAACGCGGCAGGGGCTCTGGCCAGGGATCAGGGCGACAGCTTTGCGGCCCGTTCTCTGTATGAAGAGAGCCTGGCGATCCGACGGGAGTTGGGAGACAGGCGGAGTATCGCCGGTTCTCTCCACAACCTGGGGCAGGTGTCGCACTCTCTTATGGATTACCGGACAGCCACGTTGCTGTGTGAGGAGGCCCTACAGATCAATCGAGAGATAGGCAACCGATTATGGGAGAGTTTTAATCTGATTGAACTGGGGTCGCTGGCCTGGGATCAGGGCGACTACGCCTCGGCCCGTTCTCTGCATGAGCAGGGCCTGGCGATCAGCAGGGAATTGGGGAACAAAGGGGTCATCGCCG